>NZ_JARWOP010000110.1 GCF_029868745.1 Nocardia wallacei
GTTTTTGCGTGTTGTTTTTGTGTTTTGTGGTGGTGTTTTTTTTTGTTTTTTTTGGGGGGGGTGGGGGTTTTTTTTTTTTTTTTTTGGGGGGGGGGGGGGGGTGGGGGGGCGGGGGCCGGGGGGGGGGGGGGGGGGCGCCGCACGGGACAGCTCCCGAACGGAAATACCAAGCGCTTGTTCGGCTTTCGCGCCCGGCCGCGAGATTCGCCGGGAATGCCGCTTCGGGTGGCGGTGCCGCGCCCGTGCGGTTAAGCTCGTGCCGAGTTTCGAATCCGCCTGTCTACCTGGATGTTTGACCATGTCCGGGGCATGGCGTGCTGGTAAATCTCTCCTTGTGGTCGGGGGCTTGAGTGCGGGAGTTGGCAGTGGCTTCGCCGAGCGTCGATGCCGGTATCCGTACCGGTCGTTCCGCCTATGTGGCGCTGGCGGTGAGTGCG
The DNA here is from genome assembly GCF_029868745.1 of Nocardia wallacei. Taxonomy (GTDB): domain Bacteria; phylum Actinomycetota; class Actinomycetes; order Mycobacteriales; family Mycobacteriaceae; genus Nocardia; species Nocardia wallacei_B. The sequence goes on from NZ_JARWOP010000110.1 coordinate 438, forward strand.
GTGGTGACGGGCGGCCTCGCGGTCGCGGCCGTTCTCTCGGCACCCGCCGGTTTCCGTGTCCCCTCGAGTTTCGGCGCTGGTGTCGCCGTTGTCGTCGTGTGCGCCGCGGTCGTCGCGGCCGTGCACTATCGCGAGCGCGCGGCCGCATACCGCGCCGCGGCCGAACGGGCGGACGAGACCATCGCGGCCGCGAATGCCGAGGCCGCCGCCCGCGTCGCGGCCGCCGAAACCGCGTCCGAAACGTATGCGCGGGAGGTGAAGCGTAGCGAGGCCCGCCGGGCGGCGGCCCTGGCGGCCTTCGCCGGCGCCGCGGGCCGGATGCAGGCCATCAGCACCAGCATGCTGGCGGAACTGCGCGAGATGGAACATCGGCACGGGGATCCGCGGGTGCTCGCCGACCTGCTGCAGCTGGATCATCGCACCGCCCAGGCGGGCCGGCTGGCCGACAGCATCGCCGTGCTCAGCGGCGCGCGGACCGGTCGGCGCTGGGCCAAACCCATTGCCATGGAATCGATTCTGCGCGGCGCCATGGGCCGGATCGCCGGGTATCAGCGGGTCCGGCTGCGCGCCATTGCCGGTGCGGGGATCGCCGGTCACGCCGCCGAGGGTGTCATGCACGCCGTGGCCGAACTACTGGACAACGCGTGCAACTTCTCCCCGCCCACGACCGAGGTGCACGTGTACGCCGCGGAGGTGCCCGCCGGGGTGGTGATCACCATCGAGGACAGCGGCCTGGTCATGAGCGAGTCCGCACTGCGCCGCGCCGAACGGGCTGTCTCGGGGGCGGACGCCGAAGGGCGTGGGGGAGTAGATCTTTCGTCCCTGAGCGGGACGAGGCTGGGTCTCGCGGTGGTCGGACACCTGGCGCGCAAGCACGGCCTCACGGTGTCGTACCGGCCGTCGGCCATCGGCGGCACGGCGGTGGTGGTGATCGTCCCGCGCGACCTGATCACGCAGGTCGACCGCACGACCGTGACCGGTACTCACGCCGTGGTATCGATGGGCGACGACACCCGCCGCCTGCCGAGCCGACGCCGGGAAGACGCCCTCGCCGCGCCGCCGCGCGCCGGTAATGCGCTGTCCGCCAACCCATCGGCCGACAGCGTCGCCCCGAATCGCGCACCGACCGCCGAGCCATCGCCCGGCAGAGGGGCAATGACCGGTGGGTTGACCGGCAGCCGATCGCCCGAAGGCAACCGGCTGCCCAAGCGCCGCCGGGGCGACACCCTGGCGTCGGCCCATCCGGGGGGCCTGCCGAATCCGGGTATTCCGGCGAATCCGGCCGGGCCGAGCCGGGAGGCAGCGTCGCCGCCCGCGAAATCGTCCGCACTGGGCGCCTTCCAACGCGCCCTGTCCGGCCGCGACACCGTGACCGGAACCCCTTCTGCCGCAGTGGAGAACGATCTATGACAACGTCCGCCCCCGCACAGCTGGGCTGGTTGCTCGAACAGCTGCTGACCCGCACCCCGCAGACCCGGCACGCCCTGCTGCTGTCCAGCGATGGACTGAAGATCTGCCATTCCCCGGAGTTGTCGGCCGACAAGGCCGATCAGCTCGCCGCCATCGCCGCCGGAATCCAGAGCCTCTCGCACGGGGCATCCGCCGAATTCGGTTCCGGCCGTGCCGGTGTGCGGCAGTCGATGACCGAGTTCTACGGTGGCATTCTGTTCATCGTCGAGGCCGGTATGGGCGCGCACGTCGCGGTCGTCGCGGCCGAGGACGCCGACGCCGGCCTGGTCGGCCACAATATGCGCGAGCTGGTGGAGCAGGTCGGGGAGTATCTGGCGGCCGCCCCGCGCGACCGGGGCGTGCCGTGACCACCTCGATTCGAGACGAGGATCCGGACCGCCTCTACACGCTGACCGGAGGCCGCAGCCAGCCCGACTCCGAGGCGTTCGATCTGGTGACTCTGGTTGTGAGCGAATGCGATCCGGCGCCCGGCATGCAGTCGGAGCTGGCCGCGATCCTGGACCTGTGCCGGGCCCCGACCGCCGTGGTCGAGATCGCGGCGGAGCTGCGGCTGCCGGTCGGCATCGCCACGATCCTGCTCGCGGACCTGCTGGCCGCGGGAAAGATCACGGTGCGACACCCCCAGCCCGCCGCCGACCTGCCCGGCACCTGGGCCTCGGTCACCGACGCCGCCACCCTGGAGAAGGTACTCGTTGGACTTCGTAAGCTTTGATCCGTCACCGGCTCGGGCCGACGCGCCGCTCAGCGGCTCCGCGCGGCACGGCCTCAAGATCGTCGTCGTCGGCGGTTTCGGCGTCGGGAAGACGACGCTGGTGCGCTCGGTCAGCGAGATCCGCCCGCTCAACACCGAGGCGGCGATGACGGATGCCGGTGTGGGCGTGGATGTTCCGATCGGCGTGCCGGGCAAGACGACCACCACGGTCGCCTTCGACTTCGGCCGCATCACCCTGGACGACGAGCACGTGCTGTACCTGTTCGGCGCGCCCGGCCAGGAGCGGTTCTGGTTCCTGTGGGACCGCCTGTTCGCCGGGTCGCTGGGCGCGGTGGTGCTGGTCGACCCGCGGCGCATCGCCGACTGCTGGTACGCCGTCGACCGGCTGGAGCACCAGGGCACGCGATTCGTGTTGGCCTGCAACGACTTCGGCATCGAATCGTTCCATCTGGACGAGGTCCGCGACGCGCTGGACCTGGACCCGCACGTGCCCTTGCTGAGCTGCGACGCGCGCTCCCGCGAATCGTCCAAGCGCGTGCTGATCTCGCTGGTCGAACACCTCCACGCCGCCGCCCGCACCCCGGAGACCGCGTCATGACCGTGCCCGAACTCGAGACGGGCGCCACCGGCTGCCCGATCCGCACCGAATCCGCGCTGGTGCCGCTGAGCGGCCCGCGCTTCCACACCGACCCGCACCGGCTCTACACCGAGATGCGCAGCGATCACGGGCCGGTGGTCGCGGTCGAGCTGACCGGCGGCATCCCGGCCTGGCTGGTAATCGGCTACCGCGAACTGCATCAGGTGACCAGCGATCCGGAGCTGTTCCCCCGCGACGTCGGGCTGTGGAATCAGTGGCCGCATATCCCGGCGGACTGGCCGCTGCTGCCGATGGTGGGGCAGCCCATGCCGTCGATCTACTTCACCGCCGGCGCCGAGCATCGCCGCCACGTCGAGATGGTGGAACCCGCGCTGGAGACGGTCGACCCGTTCGAATTGCGCCGCACCTGTGAGGATTTGGCCGACCGGCTGATCGACGCCTTCTGCGGGCGCGGCGAGGCCGACCTGATGGCCGAGTTCGCCGAACTGCTGCCGGCGCTCGCGCTCGCGCGGGTGCTGGGCATTCCGGACGCGGAGGCGCCGGAGCTGGCGTGGACGATGAAGACGCTGGCCGACGGCGGGGCCGAAGCGCAGACGGCCTACCAGCGTTTCCACGAGCTGATGCGACGGCTGGTGGCGATCAAGCACGACCGCCCCGGGCCCGATCTGGTGTCGGTGATGCTGCGGTCGCCCGAGCCGTTCACCGACGAGGAGTACGCACTCGACCTGCAGGCCATCATCGCCGCCGGGCATCTGCCCAGCGCGGACTGGCTGGTGAACTCGCTGCGGCTGATGCTCACCGACGAGCGTTTCGCGGCGGCCTTCGGCGGCGGCCGGCGCAGCGTGGGGCAGGCGATGAACGAGGCGCTGTGGGAGGACACGCCCACCCAGATCCTCGCCGGGCGCTGGGCCGCGCGCGATACCCGGCTGGCGGACAAGGTGATCCATCGCGGCGACATGCTGCTGCTGGGCCTGGCCGCCGCCAATGCCGACCCGCACGTGCGTCAGCACGTCGCCGACACCGAGCCCGCGCACTCGGGTAACAGCGCGCACTTCGCGTTCAGTCACGGTGAGTACCGCTGCCCGTTCCCGGCGCAGCAGATCGCCGAGATCATCGCCCGGACCGGCATCGAGGTGCTGCTGGATCGGCTGCCCGACATCGATCTGGCGGTGCCGGTGGGCAGCCTGGTGCGCCGGCCGTCGCCCTTCCTGCGCGGAATGACTTCTCTCCCAGTCCGTTTCACTCCTGTTCGTGCGGTCGGAGGTTTGTCGTGAGCGCGCAGTGTCCCTTGGTTGTCGACCCGATGATCGGCGATCTGGCCGGAGAAACCGCCCGGCTGCGGGCGGCCGGTCCGGTCACCCGTCTCGAATTGCTCGGCGTGCCCGCGTGGACGGTCACCGATCATGCCCTCGCCCGGCAACTGCTGGTCGATCCGCGGCTGGTCAAGGACATCGGCGCGTGGTCGCTGTGGTCGTCCGGGGTGGTGACCCGGCAGTGGCCGCTGATCGGCATGATCGACGCCGGGCGGTCCATGTTCACCGTCGACGGCGCCGAACACCGCCGATTACGCATCAAGACCACGCAGGCACTGACGCCGCGGCGACTACAAGCGTTGCGGCCCAAGATCGAACGGTTCACCACCGAACTGCTCGACGACCTCGCGGCCGCCGCCGGCGACGAACCCGTGGATCTCAAGGCCGTGTTCGCCTACCCGCTGCCGATGCGGGTGATCAGCGAACTGATGGGGGTGCCGCGCTCGGACCATCCGATGCTGCTGGACGCCTACAAGAAATTCTTCTCCCTGCTGACCCCGCAGGACGAGCGGTTACGGCTGATCGAGGACCTGGACGTCTATTACTACGACATGGTCCGCAAGAAGACCGCCGACCCCACCGACGATCTCACCACCGCGCTGATCCAGGCCGACGAAGGCGGCGAGCCGCTGACCGAGGAAGAAGTGGTCGGCAATCTGAAGGCCCTGGTGGCCGCCGGGCACGAGACGACCGTCAGCCTCATCCTCACCACCGTGCGAGCCCTGCTGACCCACCCGGACCAGTTCGACAAGGTCCGCAGCGGCGATATCGAGTGGAAGCAGGCGATCGAGGAGACGCTGCGCTGGGACGGCCCGGTGATCCACCTGCTCATGCGATTCGCCACCGAGGACATCGCCGTCGGCGACGTGGTCATCGAGAAGGGCGAGGGCGTGGTGATGTCGTACCGCGCGATCGGCCGCGACACCGCCGTGCACGGCCGCGACGCCGACGAATTCGATCTGACCAGGCCCACGGCCGGACGCCACATCTCCTTCGGCTACGGCCCGCACGTGTGCCCCGGCGCCGCGCTCGCCCGGCTGGAGGCCGCGATCGCGTTGCCTGCCCTGTTCGATCGCTTCCCCGCCTTGCGTCTCGCCGGGCCGGTCGAACAGATCCGCAATCTGCCGGTGCTGACGCAGAACGATCTCGCGGGATTTCCCGTGCGGTTGGGCTGACCCGGGATTCGTGCCGTGATGCGGGCCGGTTGCCATGACAGACTGGTGCCCGTGAGCGAGCTGGTGAGCGAATTATCGACACGAGAGACCGCGCGCGGCGCGGCGGCGGAGTCGCCGGGTGAGGCCGGACGCGGGTGTGCGGCACGGCCCGGCGTGGGGGAGGCGACGCGGTGAGCGAGGAGACGAATCCGCCTGCGGCGCAGAGTGATTCGGGTAAGTCACTGCCCGATCGGGGGGTGGTGATCGGCACCGGGCTGCTCTGGCTGGCGAAGTGGTCGGTGTGCATCGTGGCGGTCGCGGCGGGGGCCTGGGTGCTGGCCTATCTCGTCGCCAAGCTGTGGGTGGTGGTGCTGCCGGTGCTGCTGGCGCTGGTCGTCGCGACCGTGCTGTGGCCGCCGACCCGCTGGCTCACCCGCCATCGCTTCCCGCCGGCCGCGGCGGCCGCGACCTCGGTACTCGGCTTTCTCGCGTTGTTCTCCGGAATCATCGCGCTGATCGTGCCGTCGGTGGTGGACCAGGCGCCGGAGCTGGCCGATCGGTCCAGCGCCGGTATCCACCAGGTGCAGGACTGGTTACAGGGCCCGCCGCTGAACATCCGGCAGGAGCAGCTGGATTCGGCGGTGGACGCGATCGTGAGCCGGCTGCAATCCAGCTCCGAGCGGATCGCGTCGGGCGTCTTCAGCGGGGTGAGTACGGCCACCTCGACGGTGGTCACGCTGTTCCTGGTGCTGATCCTGACCTTCTTCTTCGTCAAGGACGGGCCGCGGTTCCTGCCGTGGCTGCACGCGCTGCTGGGAAGCCGGGGCGGCCGCCATTTCGAGGAGGTGCTGAACCGGGTCTGGGTCACGCTGGGCGGATTCATCCGGACCCAGGCGCTGGTCAGTCTGATCGATGCGGTCTTCATCGGGGCCGGTCTGGTCATCCTGCACGTGCCGCTGGCGATGGTGCTGGCGGTGATCACCTTCATCGGTGGTTTCGTGCCGATGGTCGGCGCATTCGTCGCGGGGGCGCTGGCGGTGCTGGTCGCGTTGGTGGCCAACGGTTTCACCACGGCGCTGATCGTGCTCGGCATCATCATCGCGGTCCAGCAGATCGAGGGCAACGTGCTGCAGCCGGTGCTGCAGAGCCGCAGCATGAAGCTGCACGCGGTCATCGTGCTGCTCGCCGTCACCGCCGGTGGTTCGATCTTCGGGATCGTCGGCGCCTTTCTCGCGGTGCCGGTCGCCGCCGTGGTGGCCGTGGTGATCCGCTACGTCGGTGAGCAGATCGACCTGCTGACCACGCCGCCGCCCGGGGAGGAACCGAACAAGATCGTGCCGAGTTCGGAGTGAAAATCCCACCTGTACAGCCGATTCCGGTATTCGTGGCCGCCGCGAGCCTTACACTCGCGGCGTGACCATTCCGAGCGAATCCATCGGCAGCATCCCCCGACCCGCCGACCTGCTCGACGCGCTGGCGGCGTACCGATCCGACGACCTGGACGCCGCGGCCCTTGCCGAACGGCAGCGGCGTGCGGTCGCCGACACCATCGACAGCCTGGTCGCCCTCGGCTCCCCGGTGGTGACCGACGGCGAGCAGGCCAAACCCAGCTTCGCCACCTATCCGATCGCGGACCTGCCCGGCCTGGCGCCCGACGGCGTGGTGATCCCGTTCGCCGACGGGCATCAGCGGCAGCTGCCCCGGCTCACCGCGGGCCCGTTCCGCTATCAGGTCTACGCCGAGAGTTATCTGCGTGCCGCACAACAACATTCGCCGGTCCCGGTGAAGCAGGCGGTGATCGCGCCGTCCGCGCTGAGCCTGCTCTATCCCGCCGACGGCATCGACGGCTACCCGCGCGAGGCGTTCCTGGCGGACCTGGCCGACGAGGCCGAGCGGGATATCCGCGGCTGCCTCGACGCGGGTGCGCACCGGGTGCAGCTGGACTTCACCGAGGGGCGGCTGTCGTTGAAGCTGGACCCCAGCGGCGGCGTGCTCGACAGCTTCATCGAGCTGAACAACACTGTGCTGCAACGCTTCTCGGAAGCAGAGCGGGCCCGCATCGGGGTGCACACCTGCCCCGGCGGTGATCAGGACTCCACCCACAGTCTCGATGTCGACTATCCGGCCCTGCTGCCGAAACTGTTGCAGTTGCGGGCCGGAGCGTTCTACGTGCAACTGGCCAGCGAGCCGGACCCGGACAAGGTCCTCGGCGTCATCGCCGAATACCTGCCCGCCGGTGTCACCGTCTTCGTGGGCGTCACCGACCCGATCGATCCGCGAGTGGAGACCGCGGAGCAGGTCCGCGACCGGGTGCTGAACGCCGCGCGCTACCTGCCGGTGGATCGGCTGGGCACCTGCGACGACTGCGGTTTCGCGCCGTTCGCCGACGACATGTCCACCTCCCGCGAGACCGCGTTCGCGAAGATCCGCGCTCGCCTCGAGGGCACCGCGCTGGCGGCCGAGCAACTGGGCGTCTGATCGGTGGTTGTCGCCACCCTCACCGGGCGCGGTGCGCGGTGAGGGTGGCGGCGTAGCGGCTGAGCCGGTCCGGTCGCAGGTCGTCGCGGCCGACGTCGGGGTCGCCGTATCGGAAGATGCCGTCGTGGGCGAGGGCGGGCAGGCGGGGTTCGTCGAGCGTGTCGGCGGCGAAACGGTAGAGCTGTGGCAGTTTCGGGAGGATCAGGCCGTAATCGATGGTGCGGGCCGCTCGCCCCTCCAGTGCCAGGATGTCCTGGATCGTGGTGTCGTGCAAGGGATATCGTTCGGGGAATACGTTGCGCAGATCCAGGAACATGCGCACGGCGCCGCGGCGCGGATCGGCGATATGCCGGGCCGTGCGCCCGAGCCTGCCCAGCGCCAGCGCGGGCCGCTCGGCGAGGGCCTGGGTGAACAGGACCCGCACGAGCGTCACGTTCATCATGAAGCGTTCGGCCGGTAGCTCGGCGGTGGCCAGCGCTTCGTTGTCCAGGTAGCCGGTGACGACGCTGCGATTGTGGGCCCGATACCAGGTGGTGGGGGAGGGCGCGGTGAGGAATTCGAGCCAGCCCCGCACCGCCGGGGCCGTCGCCTCGGCGCCCGCGTCCCAGAGCAGCCGGGCGGTCAGCTTGTCGCGCAGCAGCCGATCGTTGATCGCCCGCCACCACGGGCTGCCGGATGTCGGATGCAGGACGCCGCGCCCCAACTCCCAGCGCAGGAAGGTCAATTCGGCCCGCTGATAATCCGGAACCCGATCCGGGTAGAACTCCGCGGCCAGCCGCAACCGATCTTCCGGCCGCAGATGGGCATTCGCGACCCGCGCGGCCGCGTGCCCGGTGGCCTGGTCGAGATCCATTGCCGCATACTCTACCGCCGCCCCGCCTCCCGCCCCGCGCACGGCGCGGGACTCGATTGGCAGCGCGGACTCGGTTGGCGGTGCGGGGCTCGCTTGGCGGGCGGCCGCGGACTCGGTTGGCGGCGCGGGACTCAGAGGGAGTGGACGCGGTCCTTCACGGGGCGGAGGGGGGTGGTTTCGTCGGGGAGGATTTCGGGAGGTGCGGGAGGGTGGGTCTTGTTGCGCCGCAACCAGGTCGGGGCCCACCAGCAGGCTTCGCCGAGCAGTTTCATGGTGGCGGGGACGAGCAGGACGCGGAGGATGGTGGCGTCGATGAACAGCGCCGCCACCATGCCGACCGCGATGTACTGCATCATCACCAGGTCCGACAGGGCGAAGGCGCCCGTCACCACGAGCAGGATCAGCGCCGCCGCGGTGATGATCCGGCCGGTGCCGGCGACACCGGTGCGGATCGCCTCGGTGGTCGACGCGCCCGCCGCGCGCGCCTCGACGATGCGGGCGAGCAAGAAGATCTCGTAGTCGGTGGACAGCCCGTAGACAACCGAGATGATCAGCACCAGTACCAGCGACATGATCGGCTGTGGCGTGAAGCCCAGCAGCCCGGCGCCGTGCCCTTCGACGAAGATCCAGGTCAGAATGCCGAGGGTGGACCCGAGGCCGAGCAGATTCAGCAGGCCCGCCTTCAATGGCAGTACCAGGGAGCCGAAGGTCAGGAACATCAGGACGGTGGTGGCCAGGAAGACCAGCGCCACCATCAGCGGCATGCGCGCCAGCAGCGCGTCGACGCTGTCCTTCTCCACGGCCGGTTGCCCGCCGACCATCAGCTCGGTGCCGCTCGGCAGCGGCATGGACCGCAGATAATCGATGGTCGCGTCGGCGTCGGCGTCCGCGGCGAGCACGGTGTTGGTGGTGAAGACGCTGGACTGCGCCGGACGCTGCAGCAGCGCGGGGAACGGCGCGGCCAGCCCCGGCGCCCGATTCGCCTGTGCCAGTACCGTTTCGACGTTGCGGGTGTCGTAGGTGATCAGGACCAGGTCGACGGGATCGATCTGGCGTAGCGGGAAGATCTCGTCGAAGTGCTGCTGCGCGAGCCGGGTCGGGTGTTCCGGCGGCAGGAACCGTTCGCTGATGGTGCCGAAGGTGACGTTCGCGACCGGCGCGATGAGCAGCAGCAGCGCCGCGCACACCGGAATCGCCACGGCCAGTGGTCTTTTCATCACCTGTCCGGCGATCCGGCCCCAGATGTTGCCGTCCCGCACCGCATCCGGGGGACCCACCTTGCGGAATCGGTCGAAGCCCAGCCAGTCCACGCGGCGGCCGAGCACTGCGAGCAGCGCCGGCAGTACGGTGACGGCGGTGAGCGCCGCCAGCGCCACGGTGACCATCGAACCGTAGGCGAACGAGCGCAGGAAACCCTGCGGGAACAACAGGATTCCCGCCGCCGCGGAGATGACGATGGTCGCCGAGAAGATCACGGTGCGCCCCGCGGTCGACACGCTGCGCCGCACCGCGTCCGGGACATCGCGCCCGGCGGCGAGTTCCTCGCGGAAGCGACTGACGATGAACAGTCCGTAGTCGATCGCGAGCCCCAGCCCGATCATCGAAACGACGGGGGAGACAAACGAATTCACTTCCGTCACGGTGGTGAGCAGGCGAATGATGCCCCACGCCGCGCCCACCGTCAGGCCGCCCACGATCAGCGGCAGTGCGGCCGCCACCACGCCGCCGAACACGAAGAACAACAGCACCGCCACGGCCGGGATCGCGAACAGCTCCATCCGCTGCTGGTCGTGGGTCATGGTGTCGTTGAGCGCGCCCGCGACCGCCTGACCGCCCGCCACTTCCATCCGCACGCCGGGAATGTCGAAGGAAGACTTCACTTTCCGGAAGTTGCGCATCGTCTCGGTGTCGTTGCCGCCGCTGATGGCGACGGAGGCGAACGCGTGCTGCTTGTCCGCCGAGCCGAACAGGTCCGGCAGCGTCATCCCGGTATCGGTGGGCCAGTACGCCCCGTTGATCCTGGCGATCTCGGCGGGATGGCGCTGCGGCAGGCTGTTCAAACTCTCCACGACCGTGCGCGCGAATGCCGGATCGTCGATGGTGCCGCCCTCGGGGGCGTGGTACAGCAGGATCACGTCGGCGCTGTGATCATGGCCGAAGACCTGGTCCTTCACCCGCGCGGCCTGCGCCGACTCCGAGGTCGGGTCGTCCCAGCCGCTGGAACTGAGATGGTCGCCCAGCCCGAGACCGTAGGCGCCGAGCGCGAGCAGGCCGAGCACGGTCACGCCGATCACCGTGAAGCGCCGCCGTACCACGATTTCTGCCCAGTGCGCGAACTCGGCGAACAATCCGGCTCCCAACCTCCTCGTACGGTTCCAGGGACAAACCATAGGGCCGGAGCGGCGGCGCGTGGACGATCACAATCCCGCGTTAGGTCAGATCACAGTAGCGGACAAGCGGTTTCGTCGAGTTCTACAGAGATCGCGCGGGAGGCGCGCCGACTCCGGCGACCGTCGTACATGCTGGGGCCGATCAGGTCGGCGGTGACGACCTATACAGCGTATCGCCCTGAGGAAAGGCGATCACAAACACCCCGAATCCGGGAGGATGTGCGTGTCGGATATAGCAATTGTGGGAATCGGCTGTCGGTTCGCGGGCGGGATCGACTCGCCCGGCACCTTCTGGGACTTCGTTGTCGAGAAGCGTGACGGCGTCGTCGACATTCCCGCGGACCGGTGGGACTACCGGCGCTACTACGATCCGGAGCCCCGTACGCCGGGCCGCGCCTACACCAAACGCGGCGCGTTCATGACGGTCGACCCGTGGGAGTTCGACCCCGATTTCTTCGGTATCTCGCCGCGCGAGGCCACCGTGCTGGATCCGCAGCAGCGGTTGATGCTCGAGGTGACCTGGGAGGCCCTCGACGACGCCGGGATCGCGGGCCGCGCGGCCGGCGGTTCGGTGGGCGTCTACGTCGGCGGCTTCGTGGTCGACCAGTCGGTCATCGGCGTGGTGGGCCCGGCCCTGTTCCACACCGACATGCACACGCCGGCGAGCGCGTCCTACACCATGCTGTCGAACCGGATCGCCTACGCGCTGAACCTGGTCGGTCCCGCGATCACCGTCGACACCGCGTGCTCGTCGTCGCTGGTGTCGTTCCACCTGGCCTGCCAGGGGCTCGAGAACGGTGATTGCGACGTGGCGCTCGCGGGTGGCGTGAACGTCATGCTGCAGCCGGAGACCTTCGTGCTGATGTGCAAGGGCAGCTTCCTGGCCGCGGACGGCCGCTGCAAGTCCTTCGATGCCGCCGCCGACGGCTACGGCCGCGGCGAGGGCGCCGGCATGGTGGTGCTGAAGAAGCTCGACGCCGCGGTGCGCGACGGCGACCGCATCTACGCGGTGGTCAAGGGCACCGGCTCCAACCAGGACGGGCGCACCACGGCGATCACCGTCCCGAACGTCGATTCGCAGGCCGCGCTCGCCCAGGCCGTGTGCGACCGGTCCGGACTGACACCGGACTCGATCACCTACCTCGAGGCGCACGGCACCGGCACCCTGGTCGGTGACCCGGTGGAGTTGCGCGCGCTGGGCCGGGTCTTCGGCGCGCCGGCCGGTCGCAGCGGCACCGTCGGCGTCGGCTCGGTGAAGGCGACGATCGGGCACACCGAGGCCGCCGCCGGTGTCGCCAGCGTGATCAAGGCCGCGCTGGCGATCCATCACCGCACGCTGCCGCCGCAGGGCTGGCTCGACAAGCCCAACCCGGACATCCCGTTCGACGAACTGGGCCTGCACATCCAGACCGAGGCCCAGCCGCTGGCTCCCGGCGGGCCGGAAATGACCGTGGCCGTCAACGGTTTCGGTTACGGCGGCACCAACGCGCACGCCATCCTGCAGGAGTACCGCGCCGAACCCGCCGTCGCCCCGGCCGCCGCGCCGCGCCGCCACTACGGCATCCTGCCCATCTCGGGCCGCAGCACCGGCGCCGCGCGCGCCCTGGCGGGTCGCTTCGCCGATCTGATCAGCGCGGGCACCGATCCCGAGCATCTCGCCGAGGCGGCGTGGACCCGGATGGCGCACCATCATTTCCGCACCGGTGTGCTCGTCGGGGACACCGACGACCTGGTGCACGACCTGCGCGAGTACGCGAACGGCGAGGGCCGCGACGCGTCGCGCACCATCGTCTCCCGCGCCGCCGAGCCCGTATTCGTGTTCTCCGGCATGGGGCCGCAGCGGTGGGATATGGGCCGCGAATTGCTCACGGCCGGAGGCATTTTCGCCGAGACCGCGAAGGAGATCGACCGCGAGTTCCAGGCGCTGGCGGGCTGGTCGATCATCGAGGAACTGCTGCGGCCGGAGGAAGAGTCCCGGGTGACCACCACCGCGGTGGCGCAGCCGGCCAACTTCCTGGTGCAGGTGGGCCTGGTCCGCGAGCTGGAGCAGTACGGCATCAAGCCCGCCGCCATCGTGGGCCACAGCGTCGGCGAGGTGTCGGCGGCGTACGTGAGCGGGATGCTCTCGCTGTCCGACGCCGTGCTGGTCGCCTACCACCGGGCCCGGCTGCAGGCCGCCACCGCCGGGACCGGCGGCATGCTCGCGGTCGGCCTCGCACCGGATCAGGCGCGCGACCTGGTCGACGGCGATCCGCGCGTGGACGTCGCGGCGATCAACAGCGCCAGTGGCGTCACGCTCTCCGGCGACGAGGAGCGTCTGGACGAGATCGCCGAAAAGCTCACTCAGGACGGAGTTTTCGCGCGCCGGCTGAAGGTGGAGGTGCCTTACCACAGCCGGTTGATGGATCCGATCCTCGACGAACTGCGCACGGCGCTGGCCGAACTGTCCCCGCGGATCCCGACCGTGCCGCTGTACTCGACGGTGACGGGCGGAAAGGTCACCGAGGGCGACTGGGACGGCGACTACTGGTGCGCGAACGTGCGGCAGCCGGTGCGGTTCGCCGCGGCGATCACCGAGTTGCTCGGCGCGGGCAGCCGCGTGTTCCTGGAGATCGGCCCGCATCCGGTGCTGTCGGGCAATGTGCGCGAGGCGCTGTTGAACGCCGACGTCACCGGCACCACGGTGCCGACGCTGGAACGCGACCGGCCCGATTCGGAAAGCCTGCGCCGCAGCCTCATCGGCCTGCACGCCGCCGGTGTGCTCGACCGCGACTTCCTGTTCCCGCCGGAGCGCCCGGCCACCCCGCACGTGCCGGTGCCGCGCTATCCGTGGCAGCGGACCCGGCTGCACGCGCCGCTGCCACTGTTCGAGCAGGCGCGGCTGGGCTCGCCCGGCACCTACGCCATGCTCGGCGACCCGGATGTCGAAGGCCGCCCGAACTGGCTGCTGCAGGTCGGCTCCGAACTGCTGCCCTGGCTGGAGGATCACGTCGTCAACGGGGTCCGCATCATGCCGGGTGCGGGCTACCTGGACGCCGCCCTCAGCGCCGCGGCGACCCAGATCGGCGCGAAACGCGTTGCGGTGGAACAGGTCCGGTTCGTCGCGCCGCTGATCATGGGCGCGCCCGACGTGCCGCTGATGTCGATCACGGTGGAGGAGGCCAGCAGCCGGTTCATGATCCGGTCGCGCAGCGCGACCGGCACGGCGTGGACCGTGCACGCGACCGGGCGGGCCCTGACCGGCAGCCACGAGCCGATCAAGGCCGCGGTGCCGACCATCGACGTCGGGATCGATGTCGATCCGGAGATGTTCTACTCCGGCCTGGCCGCGGCGGGCCTGCAGTACGGCCCGACCTTCCGGCGGGTGACGTCGGTGCGGGTCGGCAGGGACATGGTGCTCGCGACCGTGGACGGCGCCATCGCCGCCGACTCCGGGCATCTCGCCCACCCCGCGGTGGTCGACGCGGCGATGCAGAGCGCGGCGCTGCTGTTCGCCGACGAGCGCATCGACGAGGGCGTCATGGTGCCCGTCGGGGTGGCGGCGGTGCGGTTGCTCGCCGAACTGCCAGAACGGATCACCGTGGTCGCGCGGCGTAGCACGCACGCCCGGCTGCGCGCCGACGTCGACCTGCTCGACGACGAGCAGAACCTGGTGATGCGCCTGACCGGATTGCAGATCGGCGCGCTGAAACCCGGTGACACGCCGCTGCACCGGATGTCCGACTTCTACTACACCGACACCATGGAGCAGCGCGACCCGATCGACCCGGCCGCGCTGCGCGACGCCGGAACGGCCAGCACCGTCGTCGTGGCGCTCGGAAACAGCGGGCGCGCGGGCGAACTCGCGGCCGCGATCCCGGGATCCCGCTTGTACGTGGTGGATTCGGCCGACCCGGATCTGGAGACCGGGCTGGTGGCGAATCTGGCGGCCGCCAAGGCCGACGACACCCAGCGAGTGCACGTGTGCGTCGTCGCCGCGGGGACGGCGTCGCCGGACGATCTGGGCGACCTGAGCGCGCTGTGGACCTTCAAGCGCATCGCGGTCGCCGTGGACGAATTCGCCAACCCGCCCGTGGAGGGCGAATCGCCGCAGAGCGTGTTCGGCGACGGCGCCGTGCACGTCACCCTGGTGACCGAGCGGGCGTTCACCCTGCCGGAGAGCGCGGTCGCGCCCGACCCCGCGCAGTCCGCGCTGGCCGGCGCGCGCCGGGTGCTGCTCAACGAGCAGACGCCGCTGCGGTGGCGCCTGATCGACATCGACGCCGGTACCTCGATCGCGGACCTGGTCACGGAATTGGCTGTGCCGGGCGCGTTCTCGCACGACAACGCTGACGAGGTGCTGTTGCGCGACGGCGTGCGCTGGGCCCCGGTGGTCACCCGACCGCTGCCGGACCGGATGGCCGAACTCGACACCGACGCCCCGCTGACCGACCCCGAGGCCAACTTCACCCTGGAGTTGCCGCGCACCCGCCTGCTGTCCGCGCTGGCCTGGCGCGAATGCCCGCGCCCGGCGCCCGGCCCCGCCGAGATCGAGGTCCGGATGCAGGTCATCGGGCTGAACTACAAGGATCCGCTGAAGGTCATCGGCCTGCTCGGCGAACGCGAGCTGGCGCCGACCTACTTCGGCACGGTGCCCGGCATGGAGGGCGTCGGCACCGTGGTGCGGGTCGGCTCGGAGGTCGACCACGTCGCGCCGGGCGATCTGGTGGCGGTCGCCGCCAAGGGCATGATGCGCCGCTTCGCGCTCATCCCGAAGGAACTGGTCGTCGTGCTGCCGCCCGACGCCGATCCCGGCTACTGCACCAGCACCATCGCCTTCGGCACCGCCGAGTACGGCCTGCTCGACCTGGCCCGCCTGGAGCCCGGCGAGACCGTGCTGATCCACGGCGCGGCCGGAGGTGTCGGCACGGCGGCCATCCAGGTGGCCAAGGCGCGCGGGGCACGCATCATCGGCACCGCGAGCACCGACGAGCGCCGCGCCCACGTGCTGTCACTGGGCGCCGACTACGCGCTGAACTCGCGCTCGCTCAACTTCGTCGACGATGTGCTCGAACTGACCGGCGGCGCGGGTGTGGAGGTCGTGCTCAGCAGCGCTCCCGGCGAGATCCTGCGGCAGAACTTCAACGCCGTCGCGGAATTCGGGCGCATCGTGGAGGTCGGCAAGGCCGACATCTACACCGGCGGCCTGCTGGAACTTTCCAACTTCGACAAGAACGTGGCCTACTTCTCGATGGACCTGGACCGCCTCGTCGCGGTCCGCCCGCAGCGGCTGGCGAACCTGCTGGAACGGGTGTACGAGAAGGTGACCGACGGCACCTACACGCCGCTGCCGTACCGGATGTTCGAGACCGAGGAGGTGGGCAGGGCCTTCGAGGAGACCATCCGCTCCACCGGTCTGACCCGGATCGCGTTGCGGATCGACTCCCCGGAACCGCCCGTGCGGCCGTACCTGCCGGAGGTCGAGATCCGTAGCGACGCAACCTATCTCGTCACCGGTGGCTTCGGTGGCTTCGGCCTCGCGACCGGCCGCTGGCTGACCCTGCGGGGTGCGCGCCGGCTGGTGCTGCTGGGCCGCAGCGGCGCCACCACCGAGGAGGCGCGGCGGCAGCTCGAGGCCTGGCGCACCGTCGGCGTCGAGGTCGTCGAGGAACGGGTGGACGTGACCGACCGCGAGGCGGTCGCGGCGATGGTGGCCCGGGTGCACAGCGAGGAGCGTCCGCTGCGCGGGGTGTTCCACGCCGCGGGCGCGGTGGCCGACAGCCGCATCAGCAAGCTGGAACACGAGCAGCTGGCCAAGGTGTACCTGCCGAAGGTGCACGGCGCCGAGATCGTTCACGACGCGATCGAGGCGGCGGGCATCGAGCTGGACATGTTCGTGCTCTGCTCCTCCGGCGGCTCCATGTACGGCATCTACGGCCAGTTCAGCTACTGCGCGGCCAATGTCGCGGTGGAGCAGCTGGCCGAGCGGTGGTCGCGGGCGGGGGAGCGGGCGCTGTGCATCGGCTGGGGTCACCTGTCCGGTGCGACGGGCGGCATGGCCGCCGACGAGACGGCCTTGAAGTACCTCGATCTGGTCGGCTTCGGCCCGATCGACATGTCCGACGCCACCGCGTACATGGAGCAGACGCTGCGGCTCGGGGCGACCCGGGCGGCGATCATCCCGACCGATTGGGGCAAGCTCACCGGCACGTTCCCGCAGCTGGCCCGGACCGGCCGGACCATCGCGCTGGCACAGGCCTCCGCCAAGGACACCTCCGAACTGGCCCAGCTACACGCCGAACTGGCCGCGATGGAGGAGACCAAGCGCGGTCCGTTCGTGGCGCGCAAGATGGCCGAGGAGCTGGCCGTGGTCATGGGCGTGCCGGTGGATTCCATCGACATGACCGTGCCGGTGCCCGAACTGGGTCTGGACTCGCTGATGGCGGTGGAACTGGGCGCCCGGGTCACCAAGACCCTCGGCATCGACCTGATGTCGCTGCAGATGGGCCGGTCGTTCAGCCTGGAACAGGCCGGTCCGAAGGTCGCCGAGCTGATCCTCGCGCACGACCCAGGCCAGGCGCAGGCGGTGCCGGACGTGTCGGGGATCGCCGCGGGGGCAGTGGCCGAGGGATCGGCGGGCAACGGATCCGGCTCGAACGGATCCGGCGCCAACGGGTCGAACGGCAACGGGGCCAACGGCACTGGGCCGGAAGGCAATGGCGCCGCCCGCGACGCCGTCGTCGCCACGACGGTCGGCTGAGGACCGGCTACCCCACACCGTCCGCAGTATCGAGAAATAGAGGTTTCGCCGTGGTCAATTTCGGGCTGATCGACGAATGGGAGCCCGCGCCCGGTCGACTGGTCAGCTGGGTGGCCGCACCGGATTCGGTGGACCGGGCCAAGCGGGCGCCGGTCCACCCGGTTCCCCCGTCCCACCAGCAGGAACAGTACCTACTCCTGGCCGATCGGCACGCCGCCGCGGACTTCCGGTTCTCCGGTTTGTGCCTGGTGACCGCCGAGATCCCCGCGGCGGACCTGGATCTGGCGGCGATGACGCGGGTCATCAATGCTTTCCTGTTGCGGCACGACACCTTTCGCACCTGGTTCGACATCGAGGCGCCCGGCACGGTGCGCCGCCACCTGGTGCCCGCGGACGTGGTGAACTTCGTCCCCGTCGACTACGGCCGGATCGACGATCCGGCCGCCATCCGCGAGCACGTCCAGAAGACGACTCCCGGCCCGTTCCAATGGGATTGCTTCACCTTCGGCGCCATCCAGCACGGCGAGACGACCACCGTCTACCTCGCCGCCGACCACCTGCACACCGACGGCCTGGGCCAGTACATCTCGTGCCTCGACCTCGCCCAGCTCTACGCGGCCGAGGTGTGGGAGGGCTCCGACGAAATGGCCCCGGCCGCCAGCTATCTCGACTATTGCGCCATGGAGCGGTCCTACACCGAGCGGTTGACGCTGTCCTCGCCGGGCGTGCGCAAGTGGATGGAGCTGCTGCGCGGCAACGACGGCGAATTGCCCTCTTTCCCTTTGGATCTCGGCAAGCGGACGGACATCTACAACCGCAGCGCGCATCGCAGCGTGCAGTTGCTGAACCAGGAGGAGGGCGACCGTTTCGAGGAGATCTGCCGCGCCAACGACGCCGAGTTCGTGGGCGGCGCCTTCGCCGCCGCGGCGCTGGCCGAACGCGAACTCGTCGGCAGCGACTACTACTTCGGCATGACGCCGGTCAGCACCCGCACCTCGGCCGCCGAACGCGCCTCGGTGGGCTGGTACGTGACCCTGGTGCCGGTGGCGTTCCCGGTCGGCCCCACCATGCCGTACACCCGTGCCCTGACCGTCGCGCAGCGCGCCTACGAGAACGGTATCCGGCTGGCCCCCACGTCCTTTCACCGGGTCGTGGAGCTGCTGCCCGCCGACTCCGAGATCAAGGCCGGGCCGGGCTGGTCGACGCCGATGATCTCCTACGTCGACGCCCGGGACTTCGTCGGGCACGAGTTCTTCGGCGAGGTGACCGGCGGCATCTACGCCAACCGGGCCGCGTCGGAGGAGGTGCTGATCTGGATCAACCGATTCCCCGAGGAGACCACGCTGAGCGTGATCTACCCGGACACCCCGGTGGCTCACGATTCCGTGAAGAGATATGTCGAGGCGATGAAGTCGGTGTTCGTCGGCATGCTACGCGACGAGCTCCACCAGCCCGCGTAGCTTCGCGGTCATCGGCTCGGTCGGGAAGGCCAGCCGCACCAGCCGGTGCGGCGGCGCGATGTCGAAGTACGCCACCGACGGCGGCATCAGCCCGCCGATCACCTTGTCCAGCAAGGTGTTCACGTGTGCGAATCCCGGCCGCAGCCGCACCGGCCGGCAGGTCGACCGGCCCGCCGGCACCTCCAGGGTGGTCTGCTTGCCCACCCGCGTGGTCAGCGGCCAGTGCATCGAGAACGCCAGCCACAGGTCGAGCGATTCGGTGGCGCCCTCGGTGAAGTCGAGCCCGCGCAGCAGCGTCAGGCCGCCGACGAGCGGCATCACATTCGCCGGAAACGGTGCGACGCCGTCGAATTGGAGATGGGCGGTGTCGACGAAGTGCGCCTCCTCCCGCGAGACCACGGTCTCCCCGGAGCGCGTCTCGGCGTGGTAGCTCTCCGCCCGCAGCCGCCCGTCGATCCGCTGGAACCGCTGTTCGACGGTCATCGCCAGGTCGGCGCCGACGCGGGCGTCGACGGTCGAGTGGTATCGGTCGGGCTCGCAGGTCACCACGCTGGTCATCTCGAACCGCTCCGGCCGATCCGCGATGCCCACGCTGTAGACGGACTTCTCGCCGTCGGGGATCCCCGGATCACGGAATGCGGTGTGCACAGGCATGCGGTATTGAATCGTTCTCCGCGCGGACGGCAGTGACGAAACCGATATCCCTGGACCGTTCACAAACTTCCGATGGCCGGATGGTTGCGGCCGACAACCGAATCCGGCTGCGCCGCCGTAGCCCGATTGTGATCCACGGCACCCTGCGGACCGTGCCGAAAGACCCCGAATCCGGTGCTCCGCGTCATGCGGCGGTCACGTCACGGTAATATCGATGAGTCGCCGCCGAGTAAAAGCGGCGTTCGGCCTGATCGAAGGTTGGTGAATTCGCCGATGTCGGTTTCGATGTTCGACGAGGTGCTTCCGCGCGGCGAACGGGATGGTGTAGGGCTACGGGTCGGCGCGATCATCGCGCGTCGCGGGGAAGTGTTGTTGCTGGAACCCCACAGCACGGGCCCCATCCGGCCCACCCGCAAGTTGCCGGGCGCCACGGTGGAGCCGGGGGAGTCCGTCGCGGCAGCGGTCATCCGCGGGGTGCGCGAGGAGACGGGGCTGACGGTCACGCACATCGGTGCGCACGTCGGCGATTTCGACTACCTGTCGCCCGCCGGAAAGCCCGTGCGGCGCCTGCATTTCGTGGTGGACGTGGCGGCCACCGAGCCGATCGTGCTCGGCGCCCACGCGGGATACCTGTGGGCGCCGCTGGACGGCGACCTGCACGTCACATCCTCGATCCGCAAGATTCTCGACACCTATGGAGATCTGGTCGGGCACTGACCGGTCTCGGTCACAATTCGGCGAGTTGCGCGACCGCCGGCGCCATGCTGTCGATCCAGGCGGCGGGCGACCCGGTGGTCGGCATGACGATGACGGCGTCGATGCCGAGCTTCGCGTAATCGCCCATGGCACGGACGAATTCGTCGCGAGTGGCGAGGGTGGGCCGCGGATTGTTGGCGATCACGGTCTTGCGGATGGTGTCGTAGTCGCGGCCCGCCTCGTCGCAATGCCGCCGCAGGACGTCGAGCTTGTGCCGCACGTCCGCCGGGTCGGTGGCGAACAGATTGCAGGCGTCGCCGTACCGGGCGACCAGCCGCAGCGTCTTGCGTTCGCCGCCGCCCCCGATCAGCACCCTGGGGCGATTGATCGGCTGTGGCGCGCACAGGGTTTCGGCCAGCTGGTAGTACTTGCCGTCGAACGGGCCGTTGTCGTCCGGGTCCCACATCTGCGCGCAGATCCGCAGCGTCTCCTCGAGCCGCTCGAAGCGCTCCGCGACCGTCGGGAACGGCACGCCGAGCCCGTGGTGCTCGCGATCGAACCAGGCGGCCCCGATGCCCAGCACTGCCCGGCCGCCGGAGAGCACGTCCAGGGTGGTGACGATCTTGGCGAGCAGTCCGGGATGCCGGTAGGTCACGCCCGTCACCAGTAGCCCGAGGTCGATGGTCGAGGTGTGCGCGGCCAGGTAGCCGAGCGTGGTGTAGCCCTCCAGCATGTTCGACTCCGCCGGCAGTCCGGTCGGCTCGATCTGGAAGTAGTGGTCCATGAACGACAGCCAGGTCGCGCCGGAGGCTTCCGCCGCCGCGCCCACCCTGGCCAGTTCTCCGGCGATGGCCGTGGTGCCGCCGTCGATATCGAAGATCGGTACGTGGAAACCGAGTTCCATCGGGTTCTCCCGGTGTTGTTCCGACAACTGTCTTCGAGCACGCTACGACCTGGAGGGAACTCCAGGTCAAGCGCGACAATTTTAGTTGTGCACAATTTAATTGCGGACTAGAGTGTTGGGCATGACCAATCCGTTGGCGCTCGATCGGCAGGTGTGCTTCCCGCTCTACGCCGCCTCGCGAGCGATGACGGCGGTGTACCGCCCGAAGCTGGAGGCGCTCGGCCTGACCTACCCGCAGTACCTGGTGATGCTGGTGTTGTGGGAGCGCGACGGCCGCAGCGTCGGCGAGTTGTGCGCGGAGCTGGCCTTGGACTCCGGCACGCTGTCGCCGCTGCTCAAGCGGTTGCAGGCGAGCGGGCTGGTGGAGCGGACGCGCTCGGCGGCCGATGAGCGCCGGGTCGAGATCCGGCTCACCGGCCGTGGGCGCGCGCTGCGCGAACAGGCCTGCGGCATCCCCGCGGAGATGGCCGAGGCGATCGGGATGCCGATCGAGGAGATCGAGGCGCTGCGCGACACGCTGCGCCGGCTGACAGCGGCACTGACCGAACACACCCACTCGAAGGAGAACTGAGATGAAGACGCTCTACACCGCCGAAGCGCTGGCCAACGGCGACGGCCGCAACGGGCACGCCCGCAGCACCGACGGCAAGGTGGACGTGAATCTGTCGACCCCGAAGTCGA
This sequence comes from Nocardia wallacei, assembly GCF_029868745.1. GTDB lineage: Bacteria > Actinomycetota > Actinomycetes > Mycobacteriales > Mycobacteriaceae > Nocardia > Nocardia wallacei_B. Next base: position 22,540 of record NZ_JARWOP010000110.1, read on the forward strand.
TGGGCGGCGACGGCGAGGGCGCCAATCCCGAGCAGTTGTTCGCGGCCGGTTACGCCGCCTGCTTCCACTCCGCGCTGCGGCTGGTCGGCAAGCAGGCCGGGGCGAACATCGACGACTCCGCCGTCGGTGCCAAGGTCGGCATCGGCCCGAACGACGCGGGCGGCTTCCAGTTGGAGGTCACCCTCGAGGTCACCCTCCCGCACCTGTCCCGCGACGACGCGCAGCAACTCGCCGACCGCGCGCATCAGGTCTGCCCGTACTCCAACGCCACACGCGGCAATATCGACGTGACCGTCCTGGTCGCCGAGGACTGAGCACTTTCCGTCAGGCTCCCGGCGCGCTGCCGACCCCGGCCGGTTCCGGCCGCACCGCTTTCGGTGCCTCCGGAATCGGCCGGCGGCGTTCCCACAGCCGTGCCAGCGCGATGGTCACCACGACATAGGCGAAGCCGAGCAGGATGTCGAAGACGTAGTGCTCGCCGCCGTAGACCAGGGTGAAGGCCATGGCCGCCGGGAACGCCGCGATCGGGATACGCAGCCACCACCTGCGCGCCAGCGGCCACAGGGTCACGGTGACCAGGAGAGCGAATCCCGCGTGCAGCGACGGCAGCGCGGCGACGAAATTGCCGTGCGACTCCAGCCATTGCGCGCTGATATCGGGCGACACCACGCCCAGACCGAAACCGGAGATGCGGCGCACCTCCTCGGGGATCGCGCCCTCGCGGGAGGCATGCCACGGCGGCGCGGCGGGCACGAGGATGTAGGTGATCAGCGCGAGGTACGACAGCAGCAGGATCCGGCGCATGTAGCGCGTCCACAGCGGGCGCGAGTACAGGTAGAAGATCCCCGCCACCAGCCACGGGACGATGAAGTGGGTGGTGTAGACGATGCCCACGACCGGCGTCCACCAGGGCTGCCCGTCGCCCGCCAGATGCTCCTGCAGCCAGACGGTGGGGACGGTCCCGTGGAACATCCACCGGTCGGCGGTGACGAGTTCGTCCATCCACAGCGGCATTCCGAGCTTGTCGGCGATGTCGCGGGTGTAGTCGTATACCAGCAGCGCACCGATCAGCGGCAGCCAGTCCACGAGCATGCGCAGGTGTTCGCGCCAGGGCCGGTCGATCCGGAACGCCGCGATGCCGGTGAGAATCCACGCGGCCTCGGTGAGGCGGCTACCCGGAATCAGACCGGTGAGCACGGCGCCGAGCAACGCCATCAGGTATCCGTACCGGACCACGTTGCGCAGCACGGGGTGGGGCCGGTGGCTCTCCTCCACCCGAGCGTGAGACTGCGTGGGCGACTCGACCATTCAGCCAGTGTTCCACTTGCGTTCATGTCATCCGGAAGCATCCCCGCGGTGCGCCGCTAAGTGGAAGTCATCCGGGTGTCGCGAATGCCGTTTCCGGGGCGAAGATCGCGGCCCGGCGCGGACGCGTGTTCAGATCACGATGTCGACGATTCCCGCGACCAGAGTGACGAGGCCCAGCAGCGCCCCCGCCAGGACCACGATTCGCCACCGGGCGTGATGGGTGGCCGCCTCGTCCCGCAGTTGCTGCTCGGTGCGAGTGGAGATGACGAAATGCCCGTTCCCGCTCGGTTTCCCGATCACCAGCGGGCCGATCCGGTCGTGCACCTCGCCGAGCACGTAGAGCCGCTGCCCGACCGGGATGATCCATTCGGTGTATTTGTAGCCGATCGTGCCGTCGCCGCCGCCGAGTACCCGGTCCAGAATCCCGCCGAGCAGGTCGGCGGAATTGCCGTCGCGGTGTGGCTCGAAGCGGTCCACGGTCTTGACGGCGTGATCGGGCTCGGTGCCGTTGGGGTCCACGCCGAGGGTGCGGCCCTCGTCGTCGATCACCGCGAAGCCCTGCCACGACGTGTGTTCGGCGACCTTCTCGGTGCGGCGCTTGCGTTCTCGTTTCCCGTCGCGGTACCGGAATTCCTCGTAGTGCCGTTCGACCCGGTAGCGATACCAGACACACTCGGCGCGCGAGAGTTCGGCCTGCAACGGGCCGTCGGGGTGCGGATGCGCCGCGCCCGCGACCTCGCTGATCCGCCGGAAGCCGCCGCGGGCTCCCAGTTCGTCGGAAACCTCGCGGAACTGCTCCAATTCGGGGATCGACAGCCGATCGGCCGCGGTCATCGCCACCAGTCGCCCCCGGGTGCGATGCAACTGGAACATGCCCGCCCCGGCCGCGGCGAGCAGGGCGGCCGTAGCGATGAACCACCACATCGAGACTCGTCCTCCAGGGCCCCGAGCCGCCTGCCGGCGTAGCGGGAATCGTTGCGTGCCGACCGCAGTATAGGCAATCCGACCGCCCGCTCCAGACGGCCGGGATCGAATCGGACGGGCGAAACCGCGGCGTCGCTGCGGCGGACCGACGGTTGTTCTGACATTGTGGTCGGGTGGTGAGTTTCGTGGTGCGTGCTGCGGCGCGCAGCGACCGTGGTCTGGTCCGGACCGGTAACGAGGATTCGGTGTATGCCGGGGCGCGGCTGCTGGCGCTGGCCGACGGCATGGGCGGGCATGCGGGCGGGGAGGTGGCCTCGGCGTTGATGGTCGCGGCCCTGACCCCGCTGGACGAGCAGGCGCACGCCGATCCGGTGGCGGCGCTGGACGCGGCCGTTCACGCCGGCAACGCGTCGATCGGCGAACGCGCCGCCGCGACGGCGGAGCTCGAGGGCATGGGCACGACGGTGACGGCGATGCTGTTCGGCGACAATGGTTTCGGCCTGGTGCACCTGGGCGATTCGCGCGGCTACCGACTACGCGGCGGCGAGTTGTCCCGGATGACCCGTGACGACACCTTCGTGCAGTCGCTGGTCGACGCCGGCCACTTGACGAGCGCCGAGGCGGCGTCGCACCCCCGGCGGTCGGTGATCCTGCAGGCGGCGACCGGCGCCGACATCGCCCCCACCCTGACCTTCCACGAGGCGCCGATCGGCGACCGCTACCTGCTGTGCTCCGACGGCCTGACCGACCTCGTCGAGGACCCGACCCTGGCCGAGACCCTGCGCGAGTTCGCCGGCGTCGACGAGTGCGCGGACCGGCTGATCGGCCTCGCGCTCGCCGCGGGCGGCTCCGACAACGTCACCGTCGTCGTCGCCGACATCGAAAGCCCGCCCGCGCCACAGTGAGCCGGCCGCCGTGGGCGCGGTGCTGCCGCAACGGTTTCCACCGTTGAGTTCACGGCGAGCGCAACCATCGTCCGCGACCGGGCGGGCTCCTAGCATCACCGATATGACAGCCGATACGGAGACGCCGCTCAACGACATCGTCGACGCCACCGCCACCGCGGTGGCCGCCGATCCGGCGCAGGCGCTCGTGGTGTTCCGTGCCGCCGGAACGCCCGAAGGCACGGTGGGCAGCGCGATCCGGCTCGGCAAGCACACCGTGCGCGTGGACGAGCCGCCCGCGCTCGGCGGCGCCGACACCGCGCCCAATCCGGTCGAGGTGTACCTGTCGTCGCTGATCGCGTGTCAGGTGGTGACCTACCGGTTCTGGGCCCAGCAGCTCGGGATCGCGGTGGACGACCTGTCCGTCGATGCCGAGGGCGATCTCGACGTCCGCGGTTTCTTCGGACTGGACGACGGTGTCCGGCCGGGCTTCCGGTCCGTCCGGGTGACGGTGCGGGTGAGTGGGCCCGAGCCCGCGGAACGCTACGAGGAATTGCAGCGCGCCGTCGACGCCCACTGCCCCGTGCTGGATCTCACCACCGGCAGGACCCCGGTCCAGACCACGCTGGTGACGTCGTAGCCGCCGGTCCGGCGTTTGTTGCGCGGACTTCGACCGGCTTGTTACTGTCCGCGCGTACACGTTCTCAGGGCGGGGCGAAATTCCCCACCGGCGGTGATGGCATTCGGACGGTCCGGATGCACGAGCCCGCGAGCGCCACGGCGGCTGCCGTGGGACGAGCAGATTCCGGTGCGATCCCGGAGCCGACGGTCACAGTCCGGATGAAAGAGAACGCGGCCTCGGAGCGCCCATCGGGTGTTTCCTGTTCGCGTTGCCATGCCCTGGGTGACATCGCGAACAGGAGGAATCCATGTCACCCGCTTCCCACCGCATCGCACTCGTCGCCGCCCGCTGGCACGCCGACATCGTCGACCGGGCCGTGGCGGCCTGCCGCGCCGGTCTGGCCGAGCGCGGATTCGCCGATGTCGAGGTGATCGAGGTACCCGGCGCGTTCGAAATCCCGTTGCGCGCCAAGCGTTTGGCCGCCAGTGGCCGCTATGCCGCCGTCGCGGGGTGCGCGCTGGTGGTCGACGGCGGCATCTATCGGCACGATTTCGTCGCCGCGACCGTGGTCGACGCGCTCATGCGAATACAGCTCGACACTGATGTGCCGGTGTTCTCCGCGGTGCTCACCCCGCACCATTTCCACGAGCACGCCGAGCATGTGGGTTATTTCGCCCGGCACTTCGAGGTCAAGGGCGAGGAACTGGCCAACGCCATCGCCGCCACCTTGAGTCTGGACGCCGTCCCGGCCTGAGGGCGATACGCGAACTTCGTTTCCGAATCACGAACGCGGGGGGGGGGGGGGGGGGGGGCGGGCCCGGGGGGGGGGGGGGGGGGGGGGGGGGGGGGGGGGTGTTTGTGGGGGGAGGTTTTAGGCCGGGGGCCGCCCCCCCGCGG
>NZ_JARWOP010000111.1 GCF_029868745.1 Nocardia wallacei
CCCGCGGGGGGGGGGCGCGCGTTCCGCGTGGCCGTCCCCGGGCTCGTGCGGGCCCCCGGGGCGGGGGCCGCGGCCACCGCGCCCGTCACCGCGAACAACCGCCCGCGCCGCCGCTGCCGCCGCGTCCGATCCGCCAGCCGGGCCAGCGCCACCGGCGGCGCTTCCGGGATCTGGGGCGCCGGCGCCGCCGCGCCGCGCTCGGGATGTCCGGCGATCGGATCGATGAACGACATCGCCACACCGGAATCCACCTGACCGAGCAGTCCGGGCAATCCCGCCAGCTCCGCCACCGCCGCCCGGCACGACGGGCACACCGCCAGATGCTCCTCGTATTCCAGCCGATCGTCGCGGCCGAGGGCGCCGAGCACATACGGGCCGTCCCACGTCGCGTAATCGTCGCCCTCGGGCTCCGCCGCGTGCGCGGTCGCCGTCACTTCGTCACCCCCATCTCCGTCAGCGTCGAACGCAGCGCCCGCATGCCGTAGTGCATCCGGGACTTCACGGTGCCCTCGGGTATGGCCAATTCCGTCGCGATCTGATATGTCGACAGGCCACGGTAATAGGCGCGCACGATCACGTCCCGGTGGTCGATGCTCAGCCGGGCCAGCGCATCGGCGATCAACCAGCCGTCCAGGGCGCGATCCGCCTGGTCCGGCGTCGCCTGCTCGGGCGGCTTGTCGGTGCGGTACTCCCGCCGATGCCGCGCGCTGCGATATTCGTCCACCGCCATGTTGCGGGCCACGGTGAACAACCAGGCCCGCGCCGACGCCGTGGACTGGTCGAGTACGTGCGGGCGCTGCCAGGCCCGCAACAGCGTCTCCTGCACTATGTCCTCGGCGCGGCCCGAATCCCGGACGAGGCTGTAGGTGTAGCGCCACAGCGCCGCACCGTGCTCGTCGTACAACGCCCGCAGCAATTCCGCCTGGACCGGATCACCGTTGTCGACGGGCAGCGCGGGAACGCGGCTGCGCGACGGCCGCGTATCGGCTCCGTCACTGGGGTAGCGGGGTGAACGCGCCATCTGCTCACCAGGTCGATCGTCGGATCAGAGATCCGGGTGTAGTGCCCACACCTGGGGGATACGTTCTCAGTTGCGCTCGAGTTCGATCGGATGCGTGGCCAGCAGAGACAGCGGCAAGGGCTGGCGGCGCAGCACCTGGGCCCACAGGTCGGTGCGGCGGGCGATCGGGTCCGACGGCAACGCCGACAACACGATCCAGTCGCCGCGCTCCAGCTCACCCTCCAGCTGCCCGAACGTCCACCCGGCGTACCCGGCGAAGATGCGGATGCCCTCGACCATCGGGCCGATCACGTCGGGGTCCGAATCCAGATCCAGCAGCGCCACGCGACCGTCGACCCGGCGCAGGCCTGCCGACCGATCGATGGCGGTGCCCACCTTGACCGTCGCCAGGCACAGTGCGGCATCTCTTTTCACCGGGCCACCGAGGTACAGCGTGCCGGGGGCCGCCGCCAGATCGGCCCAGCGCGGTAGCACGTCTTGCACGGCCGTCTCGCTGGGGCGGTTGATGATGACGCCGAGGCTGCCCGCGTCGTTGTGTTCCACGATGTAGACCACGGTGCGCCGGAACGACGGCTCGGTCAGTTCGGTAGCCGAGACCAGCAGCGTGCCGGGACGCACCGTCTGTTCCTCGTGCCGGGATTCCCGTCTGGAGCGGTCGCCGTGTTCCTCTGCGCGTGCCACCACGCCATCATCGCACCGAGCGGGGGTGTATGGCTCGGTTTACTTTGTTGCAGTTCGAGGCTGGAATTTTGGCCTCCGCTTCGCTCCGGCGGGTTTTCGGCGCCCTTGGTCTCGGTTTTCGGGTGCCGTTGCTGGCTCCTTCGTCGCATTGCAAC
>NZ_JARWOP010000112.1 GCF_029868745.1 Nocardia wallacei
GCTGCAATGCGACGAAGGAGCCAGCAGCGGCACCCGAAAACCGAGACCAAGGGCGCCGAAAACCCGCCGAAGCGAAGCGAAGGCCAAAAATACAGCCCCCACCTAACTCAACACGCCACCCACCAACACCTCACAAACACACCCGCGAACAACGGCTCCCGACCAACCCAACCCTCACCCACGCCCCGTGTAATTAGGCGCCTCAACAGTCATCGTGATGTCATGCGGATGACTCTCCTTCAACCCAGCCGCAGTAATCTGCACAAACTGAGCCCGCTGCAAATCCGAAATAGACTGCGCCCCCGTATACCCCATAGCCGCCCGCAACCCCCCCACCAGCTGGTGAATAACCTGATTAACCGGCCCCCGGAACGGCACCCGCCCCTCGATCCCTTCAGGAACCAGCTTGTCCTCGGCAAGCACATCGTCCTGAAAGTACCGATCCTTGGAGTAGGACTTAGCCTGCCCCCGCCCCTGCATGGCCCCCAACGACCCCATCCCCCGATAACTCTTGAACTGCTTGCCGTTGACGAGAATCAATTCCCCCGGCGATTCCGCGGTCCCGGCCAGCAGCGACCCGAGCATGACAGTGGAAGCCCCGGCCGCAATGGCCTTGGCCACATCACCGGAGTACTGGATACCGCCGTCCGCGATCACCGGCACACCAGCCTGCGTGGCAACGGCGGTGGCCTCGAGAATGGCGGTGATCTGTGGCGCCCCGACACCCGCGACGACGCGGGTGGTGCAGATGGAGCCCGGCCCGACCCCGACCTTGACCGCATCGACACCGGCTTCGATGAGCGCCGCGGCGCCCGCCCGGGTCGCGACATTGCCGCCGACGATCTGAATGCGGTCGCCCACTTCGGTCTTGAGTTTCGCGACCATCTGCAGCACCTGCACCTGGTGGCCGTGCGCGGTGTCGACGATGAGCACGTCCACGCCGGCGTCGCGCAAGGTCATGGCGCGCGACCAGGAGTCCTCGCCGACACCGACGGCGGCGCCGACGAGCAGCCGTCCGTCGCGGTCCTTGGTGGCGTTGGGGTACTGGTCGGTCTTGACGAAGTCCTTGACGGTGATGAGTCCGCGCAGGCGGCCGTTGCCGTCGACGATCGGGAGCTTCTCCACCTTGTGGCGGCGCAGCAGGCCCAGCGCGGCCTCGGCGGTCACGCCCTCCTGCGCGGTGATCAGCGGCGCCTTGGTCATCACCTCGGCGACGCGGCGCTCTTGGTCGACCTCGAAACGCATGTCGCGGTTGGTGATGATGCCCACCAGCTCACCGGTCTCGTCGACCACGGGCAGGCCGGAGATGCGGTACCGGGCGCACATCGCGTCGACCTCGGCGAGGGTGTCGCTGGGGCGGCAGGTGACCGGGTTGGTGACCATGCCCGCCTCGGAACGCTTCACCGTCTCGACCGCGGCCGCCTGGTCGGCGGCGGCGAGGTTGCGGTGCAGCACGCCCATGCCGCCGGCGCGTGCCATCGCGATCGCCATGCGGGCCTCGGTGACGGTGTCCATCGCCGAACTCACCAGCGGGGTGCGCAACGTGATCTCACGGGTCAGCCGGCTGGAGGTCTCCACCGAGCTGGGAATGAGATCCGAGGCGGCCGGCAGCAACAGCACGTCGTCGAACGTGAGGCCGAGCATGGCGATCTTGTTCGGATCGTCACCACCCGTATGAGGGCGGACGGCGTGTTCGCCCATCACGGGACTACTCATCGGATCGACCCCTCCTGGACCTCGAAAGCAACAATCCGGGGATCGACCCGGACCGCGAACGTCTGACGGATTGCCGGAGCCGAAGATCGATACCCGGCACCGGTTCCGTCCATGGTATCGACCGCGCAAATCGACCGCCGCAGCGACCAGTCCCAGTAATCTCCGCCACACCCCCACCCCCACGACACGCCGACAACCCCGAGCAACCCACCCCGCACCACATCCCCACAGCCCACCCACGAACCGAGTCGCCGCCACAACCCACCCCCCCGAACACCGATCACCCTGGTCTCACCGAACGCCCCCTCCCGACCTCACCTCCCCAAGCCCACTCCTCCGCCTCCCCACACACCCTCACGTCCGTCCGCCGAAAGCCCCTCCCCACGCCCCCACTTTCCGAAAATCTTCTACACACACCACCACACACAGAAACTGTCCCCCGCCTTCCCCACATCACCCGGACATCTTCCCCCCACACCCACCCGCCTCCGGAGCTCCGCGCCCACCACGACCTCCCAACGATCTCCCCCAACCTGCCTACTTCCCCCGAACATCCTCCCCGCACGCCACACCCTCGAAAGCCTTCCCCACAACCACCCACCCCCAAACCCCACCCACCCCCAACCACAAAAAAAAACCCAATATCCACCCCACCCCCAAAATTTTAAGCCCCGGAAAGGGGTTTTTTGGGGGGGGCAAGAGAACGAAAGACG
>NZ_JARWOP010000113.1 GCF_029868745.1 Nocardia wallacei
CGCCGCGGACCCGCGGTGGCCCCGCACCGTGGCGGGGGCGGGGCGGGGGCGCCGCGGCATCGCGGACCGCGCCGCCCGCGGGGTGTACCGGCCGGGCGGCACCGAACCGTACGACATCGCGTATCTGGCCCGCCTGCCCCGGCCCGACGGCCGCGGCACCGTGCTGGTGGTCGACGGGCTGCACCCGCCCGGCTCACTGGGCGCCATCCGCCTGCTCGCCACCCGCCTGGCCACGCTGCACGAACGCGCCGGGCTGCATCCCTTCTCCGCGGTGGTCGGCGTCCGTTACGACCGCAACACCGGCGAGCCGTTGGAGGCCGACCTCCTCACGCCCATCTATCGACACGAGAGGTGAAGCGGGCCAACGACTTCGGCCCTCAGGCCGCCACCTCCGCCGCTCGCAGCGTGTTCATCGGCGGGCGGTCGGCCAGCGACACCTCCGTGGTCAGTGATGTGAATTCGCCACTCACCAAAGGGAATTGGGTCAGGGCGGCGCCCGAGTCACGAATTCCGCTGCGGCCCAGCACAGTTCCCAGAATCTGGCGACTCATGACACCCAGGTCCGACAGCGGGCGGTTGCGGTGCGTGCGCACGCCGAGGTTCACCTGGCCGATGGCCGACAGGCCCAGCAGGTCGTAAGTGTCCAGCAGCAGGCCGATTTCGACACCGTAGCCGGGTGCGAACGGGACGGCGGTGAGCAGCTCCCGGGTGCCCGCGTACTCGCCGCCCAACGGCTGCAGCACCTGGGACAGGTCGGGCCGCAGCGCCGACAGCAGCGGCCGCGCCACCAGTTCGGTCACCCGGCCGCCGCCGTTGTGGTCGACCGAGTCGCCGTGCCGCAGCGGGCGCCGGTAGTAGGCCTTCACCAGATGCATGCCGTCGACCATCAGCAGCGGGCCGAGCAGCCGGGGAACGAATTCGGGATCGGGATCGATCAGGTCCGAATCGACGAACGCGATCAGATCGCCGGTGGTGGCGGCCAGCGAGCGCCACAGCACCTCGCCCTTGCCGGGTACCGGATCGAATTCCGGTACCGCCTGCTCGCGCGACACCACCCGGGCGCCCGCGGCGCGGGCCCGCTCGGCGGTGGCGTCGGTGGAGCCGGAATCCAGCACCACCAGTTCGTCGACCAGCGTGCCGACCAGCGGCCGGATGCTGGCGACCACGTCGGCGACGGTCCGCTCCTCGTTCAATGCGGGTAACACCACCGAGACGGTGCGCCCGTGTTTGGCGGCGACCAGTTCGTCGACCGTCCACGCCGGGCTGTCCCACGTGTTGGTGAGTGCCCAGTCGGTTGTGCCGTCGGATTCGATAACCAATTCGGGGTTGGTCGTCATACCAGACCTCGCAGAGTTCGTGCCGGGGGCCGGATGCCCTGGATTGCCGCGATCATGTCCACCACCCGCCGGGTCGCGGCGACCTCGTGGACTCGGAAGACCCGGGCGCCGGCCGCCGCCGCCCATGCGGTTGCTGCCAATGTGCCCTCCAATCGCTCGGAAAGGCCGACACCAAGAGTCTCTCCGATGAAATCCTTGTTGCTCAGCGCCATCAAGACCGGCCACCCGGTGTTTACAAGAACGTCCGACGCCCGCAACAGTGCGAGACCGTGGTAAGTGTTTTTGCCGAAATCATGGGTCGGATCGATCAAAATCGAGCTTCGGTCGACCCCGGCCGCCGCAGCATTTTCGGCGGACCGCACCAGGGTGTCGGTGACCTCGGCGACCACATCGGCGTAGCGCACCCGGTGCGGCCGGGTCCGCGGCCGCGCGCCGCCGGTGTGGCTGCACACGATCCCGGCACCCAGTTCCGCGGCCACCGTGACCAGATCCGGGTCCGCGCCCGCCCAGGTGTCGTTGATCAGATCGGCGCCCTCGGCCACCGCCGCCCGCGCCACCTCGGCGCGCCAGGTGTCGATACTGATGAGCAGATCGGGATAGCGGTCTCGGATGGCCGCCACGAACGGCACCACCCGCCGCGCCTCGGCCGCCGCGTCCACCTCGTCGCCGGGACCGGCCTTGACCCCGCCGATATCGACCAGATCGGCGCCCTCGTCGACGGCCCGCGCCACCGCCGCCAGCGCGGCCTCGTCGGAGAAGGTGGCGCCGCGATCGTAGAAGGAGTCCGGCGTGCGATTCACGATCGCCATCACCAATGCCCGGTCCGTTGCCACCGGTTTCCCGCACAAGAGGGGCAACGGCGCCGTCGAACTCATGCCCTCGACTGTACCGACCGCTGTCGCACCGACCTCGCAAACCTCCCGCATTACGGGCCCGCGACCGCCCGGCTACGCGGGTTTGCGGCCCCCGGCCACCTCGTCGGCGTAGCCGTCGTAATAGGGGACGTAGCCTTCGGCGCGGCCCGACAGGACGTACAGGGTGCTCGACTCGTCGGGGGTGTAGCCCTGCTTGCGTAACTCGACCTTGCGGCTCTTGAACGTCGAGGTGGTCTCCAACTCGTCGACGACGCGCACGAACAGCGGGACCGCGTACCCGGGCAGCCGCTCGTACAGGTGCGCGGCCAGCGCCGGGCCGTCGAGTTCGGCGCCGGGCCGCAGCGTCACCGCGGCCATGCCGGCCTTACCGTCGGCGCCCGGCACCTCGACGCCGTAGACCACCGCCTGGGTGAGTTGCGCGACGCCGTCGAAGGCGCCCTCCACCTCGGTCGTCGCCACGTTCTCGCCCTTCCAGCGGAAGGTGTCGCCGAGCCGGTCGGCGAAGGCGATGTGCCGCCAGCGCTGGTCGCGCACCAGGTCGCCGGTGTCGAACCAGGCGTCGCCGTCCTGGAACGCGTCGCGCACCAGCTTCGACTCGGTCGCCGACGGGTCGGTGTAGCCGTCGAACGGCGAGCGGCTGGTCACCTTGGACAGCAGCAGCCCCGTCCCGCCCGGCCGCACCCGGCGCAATCGGCCGTCCTCGAACCGCTCGGCCTTCCCGGTCTCGTCGTCGAACTCGACCACCGCGTACGGCAGCGGCCCGAAGCCTGCCGTGCGATCCACGCCGAAAGCGTTGATGAAGGCGGTGTTTCCCTCACTCGAAGCGTAGAACTCGACGATGCGCTTGATCCGGAACCGATCGCGGAACTCGTCCCACAGCTCCGGGCGCAGCCCGTTGCCGACCGCCAGCCGCAGCGCGTGCTCCCGCTCGGCCGGCTTCTCGGGCTGATTGAGCAGATAGCGGCACAGCTCGCCGATGTAGATGAACGCGGTGGCCCGGTTCGCAATCACCTCGCTCCAGAACGCGGAGGCGGAGAACTTGCGGCCGATGGCGAAGGTCGCCCGCGCACCCAGCACCGCGCCGAGCGCCACCGTCAGCGCGTTGTTGTGATACAGCGGCAGGCAGCAGTACATGGTGTCGTCACCGCGCAGCCGGATGCCCAGCCCGCCGAGCCCGGCCATGCTCTTGGTCCACCGCAGGTGCGTCATGACGCTGGCCTTGGGCAGCCCGGTGGTGCCGGAGGTGAAGATGAGGAACGCCTTCTCGCGGGCGCGGATATCGGCGCACACCGGCGGGTCGGTGGCGTCGGCCGAGCGGGCCAACTCGGCCAGTTCCTCGGTATAGAGCAGGTTGTCCGGCGGTTCGGGCAGCGAGTCCAGGGCCTCGCGGCACTCCTCCCCGATCACGTTCACCGCGCTGTCCAGCAGTCCGAAGCTGTGTGCCAGCACCTGTTCGCGCTGATTGTGATTGAGCAGTCCGACCGTCGCGCCCAGCTTCACCGTGGCCAGCACCACGAACAGCGTCTCCGGCCGGTTGGTCATCAGGACGCCGACCACGTCGCCGCGCTGTACCCCACGCTCGGCCAGCACGCTCGCATAGCGATTGACCTCGGCGTTGGCGTCGAGATAGGAGTACTCGCGGCCCTCGAATCGGATGAAGGGCCGCAACGGATTCCGGCGCGCGGCCCGCTGGAAATACAGCCCGACCGAGGACTTGTCGTCCGGCCGGACGAGCATGCCGAGCGCCCCGCGGAGCATGCCGGGCGCGTCCAGCGCCATGCCCGGCAGGCGGCGGGCGATATCGAGCAGGGTGACGCTGGTCTGGGTCTCCGTCACTGTTCCTCCGCAAGCGGTTTCGTCAACGCGTCGAACGCGGCCGTCAGGTCCGCCGACACGGTAATCCGATCCAGGGCGGCCTTGCCCACGAAACCGCCGTCCTGGATGCCGTAGAGCCACTCGAACAGCCCGCGATAGTGGCCGTGCGGGTCGAGCACCACCAGCGGCTTGTCGTGCATGCCGAGGTAACCGCCGGTCCAGGCCTCGAAGAACTCCTCCAGCGTGCCGATCCCGCCGGGCAGGGTCAGGAAGGCGTCGGCACGGTCCTCCATGACCTGCTTGCGCTCGCGCATGGTGTCGGTGACGACCAGTTCGTCGGCGTCGACATCGGCGACCTCCAGATGCACCAGCTGCTTGGGTATCACGCCGATGGTGCGCGCGCCCCCGGCGCGGGCCGCGGTGGCGACCGCGCCCATCATCGATACGTGCCCGCCACCGGACACCAATTGCCAACCGCGCCGGGCGATCTCGGTGCCCACCTGGGCGGCCAGCCGCAACTGCGCCGGATCCGCGGCACTGGCCGAGCAGTACACGCACACGGCGTACGGTCGGTCGCTCACCATTGGTCCTCCGTTCCCAGCCCGTTCTCGGCGCGGCTGCGCGCCGCCTCCAGCACGATCTCCACGACCTCCTCCACGCTGTCGGTGACGTGCAGCAGGCCCAGGTCACCGGGCGAGATCTTGCCCGACGCCGCCAGCGAATCGCGGAGCCACTCGACCAGCCCACCCCAGTAGCGCGTGCCGAACAGCACGATCGGGAACCGGGTGATCTTGTGCGTCTGCACCAGGGTCAGCGCCTCGAACAACTCGTCCAGTGTGCCGAAGCCGCCCGGCAGGCAGATGAACGCCTGCGAGTACTTCACGAACATGGTCTTGCGGGCGAAGAAGTAGCGGAAGTTGATGCCCAGATCCACCCACTCGTTGAGGCCCTGCTCCATCGGCAGCTCGATGCCCAGCCCCACCGAGAACCCGCCCGCCTCGGACGCGCCGCGGTTGGCCGCCTCCATCACGCCCGGACCGCCGCCGGTGATCACCGCGAACCCCGCGTCGGCGAGCGCGCTGCCGATGGCGCGGGCGGCCTGGTACTCGGGCGTCTCCGCCTGCGTGCGGGCGGAACCGAACACCGCCACCGCCCTGGGGATCTCGGCGAGCGCGCCGAAACCCTCGACGAACTCACTCTGGATGCGCAGCACCCGCCACGGGTCGGTATGCACCCAGTCGGCCGGGTCGCGACCGTCCAGCAAATGCTGATCGGTGGTCCCGCTCTCCTCTTTGCGATCGCGGCGCAACATTATCGGCCCGCGAAACTTCGGCGCCGACTTCTGCGATCGGGCGAACACTGGCTCCGAGTCGGTGGACATGCCGCCCAGGGTAGCGGGACCGCCGCGTCAGCTCTTGCCCGTCAGGTAGGTACGGAGGATTTGGGTCACGTTGGTGATCTGGGTGGTGGGAACTCGTTCGTCGATCTTGTGGGCCAGGTTGGGGTCGCCGGGGCCGAAATTCACCGCGGGGATGCCGCGGGCGGCGAAGCGGGAGACGTCGGTCCAGCCGTATTTGGCGCGGACTCCGCCGCCGCCGTGCGCGTGTACCCGTTCCACCAGGTTCTTCGCGGCGGGGGCGGACAGGCCGGGCAGGGCGCCGGGTGCGCCGTCGGTGCGCTCGAAATCGATGTCCAGGCCCGAGAAGAGCTGTCGCACATGCTCGGTCGCGTCGTCCAGCGAACGGTCCGGGGCGAAGCGGAAATTCACCACCACCTCGGCCTCGTCGGGGACCACATTGCCCGCCACGCCGCCGCCGATGTGGACCGCGGACAAGCCCTCGCGGTAGACGCAGCCGTCGATGTCGACCTCGCGCGCCTGGTAGCCGCGCAGTCGCTCGAGAATCGGCGCCAGCTGGTGAATCGCATTGTCCCCCAGCCAGGCTCGCGCGGAATGCGCCCGGGTACCCGACGTCGTGAGCCGCGCCCGCAGCGTGCCCTGGCAGCCTGCCTCGATCCAGCCCGCCGAGGGCTCCCCCAGGATCGCCAGGTCGCCGTCCAGCCACTGCGGCAGCTCGCGCTCGATGCGGCCGAGACCGTTGAATTCGGCGGCGATCTCCTCGCAGTCGTAGAAGATCAGCGTCAGGTCGCACACCGGGTCGGCGACGGTGGCGGCCAGGTGCAGGAAGACCGCGTCGCCGGATTTCATGTCGACGCTGCCGCACCCGTACAGGACCTCCTCGCCGTTCTCGACTTCGAAGCGGCCCGGCACGTTGCCCGCGATCGGGACGGTGTCGAGGTGCCCGGCCAGGATGACCCGGTGCGGCAGCCCCCGATCGGTGCGGGCCAGCACGGTGTTGCCGTGGCGCAACACCTGGAAGCCGGTGGTCTGCTCGCGTAGCGCCCAGGTCACGGTGTCGGCGATCGCGGCCTCGTCCCGCGACACGCTCGGCATGTCGACGAGGGCCGCGGCGAGGGTGATGGGATCCGCGCGCAGGTCGATGGTCACTCCTGTCACCCTAGCGGCGCGCTAATACACTCGGCTGCGTGAGTACACAGGGAGCATCCGCAGTCGGCCTCGCCACGGTGACCGTGAACGGCACCGTCCTCGACACCTGGTTTCCGTACCCCGAACTCGGCGAGTTCGGCGAGACGGGCACCACGAGGCTGAGCGCGGCCGACCCCGAATACACCCGGTTCGCCGAGCTGGTCGGGTTCGACGAGGCCCGCCGCGTGGACGTGATCGCGGTGCGCACCACCATCGCCGACCTGGCCGCGGCGCCCGCCGACACCCACGACGTGTACCTGCGGCTGCACCTGCTCTCGCACCGGCTGGTCCGGCCGCACGGCCTGAGCCTCGAGGGGCAGTTCGGCCTGCTCGCGAACGTCGTGTGGACCAACCACGGCCCCTGCGCGGTCGAGGAGTTCGAGCTGGTGCGCGCGAAGCTGCGCGCCCGCGGGCCGGTCACCGTGTACGGCGTGGACAAGTTCCCCCGCATGGTCGACTACGTGCTGCCCAGCGGCGTCCGCATCGCCGAGGCCGACCGCGTGCGCCTGGGCGCGCACCTGGCCGAGGGCACCACCGTCATGCACGAGGGCTTCGTCAACTTCAACGCCGGGACGCTGGGCGCCTCGATGGTGGAGGGCCGGATCTCCGCGGGCGTGGTCGTCGGCAACGGCTCCGACATCGGCGGCGGCGCGTCGATCATGGGCACCCTGTCCGGCGGCGGCAAGGAGGTCATCTCGATCGGCGAGCGCTGTCTGCTCGGCGCCAATGCCGGCCTGGGCATCTCGCTCGGCGACGACAGCGTCGTGGAGGCGGGGCTCTACCTCACCGCCGGTAGCAAGGTGGCGCTGCCCGACGGCCGGACCGTCAAGGCGCTGGAACTGTCCGGGCAGTCGAATCTGCTGTTCCGCCGCAATTCGCTGACCGGCACGGTCGAGGTGGTGGCGCGCCAGGGCACCGGCATCGAACTCAACGCCGTCCTGCACGCGAACTGACTATTCGATACCGAAGGCCAGCACGCGCTCGGGGGTGATCCGGATCAGTTCCCGGGAAGCCCCCGCCAGGTAGGTGTCGACATCACGCAAAGCCTGTGCGCTCCCGCGGATTTCGAGGCACCGCACCTGCCAGGGTTGCACCGAGGCGATGTCGTCGACGACGAACGCCACCCGCTCCTCCTTGGCGAGGTTGCGGAACTTCTGCGAGGCGCCCATGTTGTGGCCCGCGATGTCGATGGTGCCGAGGGCCTCGTTGTAGCGGAAGCCGACCGGATTGTTCTGCGGCGACCCGTCGGGGCGGACCGTGGCGAGCCGCCCCAGGCGCTGGCTGCGCAGGTAGTCGATCTGGGCGGGCGACAGCGTTGCGATCATGCGCCGACCGTACAACCTCGAGCGCGGTCGAGGTCAATCGAGCGCGTCAGCTCAGCTGTTTCTTCTGCACCTTGCCCATGGCGTTACGCGGGAGGGTCGCCACCAGCCGTACCTCCCGTGGCCGCTTGTGGGCCGAGAGTTGCTGGGCCACATGGTCGATCAGCTCCCGCTCGGCCGGCCGCGCCCCGTCGCGCGGGACGACGAAGGCGACGATGCGCTGCCCCAGATCCGCGTCCGGCACCCCGACCACCGCGACCTCGGCGACGGCGGCGTGCCCGAGCAGGCAGGTCTCGATCTCCCCGGCGCCGATGCGGTACCCGCCGGACTTGATCAGGTCCACCGACTCGCGTCCGACGATGCGGTGGAATCCCTCGGCGTCGATGGCGGCGACGTCTCCGGTGACGAACCAGCCGTCGTCGGTCCAGCAGGCGGCGGTGGCCTCGGGCCGGTTCAGATAGCCGTCGAACAACATCGGGCCGCGCACCTGCAGGCCGCCGATGCTCTCACCGTCGTGCGGCACGTCCGCGCCCGCCTCGTCCCGCAGCCGGGTCTGCACCCCCGCCACCGGCGTGCCCACCCAGCCCGGCCGCCGTTCCCCGTCGGCGCGGGTGGACAGCGTGATCATGGTCTCGCTCATGCCGTATCGCTCGACCGGAGCGTGGCCGGTCAGCTCGCGCAGCCGCTCGAACACCGGCACCGGCAGCGGCGCGCTCCCCGAGACCAAGAGCCTCGCATTGGCCAATTCCCGTGCGGCCGCAGGGTCTTCGACGACGCGCGACCACACCGTGGGCACCCCGAAATACAGGCTCCCCTTCGCCGCCGCATAGGCCGCCGGAGTCGGCTTGCCGGTATGCACGAGCGGGCTGCCGACCCGCAGCGGGCCGAGTAGGCCGAGAATCAGACCGTGCACGTGGAACAGCGGAAGGCCGTGCACCAGAGTATCTTTCGATGTCCACGCCCAGGCCTCGGCCAGTGCGTCCAGCCCCGCGGCGATGGCTCCCCGGCCGAGCATCACGCCCTTGGGCGCACCGGTGGTCCCGGAGGTGTAGAGCACGAAAGCCGTTGTGTCCGGGCCTGGTTCGGAATACCGGTGCCACGACCGCGCGTGCCGACGCACCGGGACGACCGGCAGCGCGGCGCCTTCCGGCGCCTCGCCCAGCCACGCCCGCGCGCCCGAATCGGTGAGGATGTGCTGGAGTTCGGCCGCGCCCGAGTCCGGCGGCACCGGCACCGCGGTCACCCCGGCGATCAGGCAGCCGACCACCGCGAGCACGGTCGGCACGGTCGGGCGGGCGAGTATCGCCACCCGATCCGCCCCGGCGACCCGCTCCGCCACCGAGGTGGCCGCGCCGATCAGATCGCTGCGCGACAGCGTGGTCCCGTCGACGGTGACGGCATCCGGAATATCGGCCCCGGCGGCCACGGCGGCCGGATCCAGCGAGCTCAACAGCGGCAACGACCCATACGACACGCGCCAAACCTACCAACGCCGACCACGCCCCGGTCGCCGCGTGGATCCTCAACAGGCCTGTGACGGTTGACACAATGATGAGTGGGTGAGAGCTTTGATATACAGCCTTCTCACGAAGAACGGGGTCGACGATGACCAGCCCGCTTCGCGCGACGACGCACGAGACCGCGCCGGACCGCGATTTCGACATCACCCGGCACCTGGACGGTTCCGCGGCCTTCTTCGGCGCCGCGGCCAATGTCATCATGCAACTCAGTACGCCGCCGGTCGGGTACGGCGTGGTGGAGAGCACCGTGGACAGCGGCAAGATCTTCGTGCACCCGATCAAGCGCTCCCGCACCACGCTCACGTATCTGGCCGTGGCCCTGCTGGGCAGCGACGACGAGCGGGCCGCCTATCGCGACGCCGTCAACCGCTCGCACCGCTCGGTGCGCTCCACCGCGAGCAGTCCGGTGAAGTACAACGCCTTCGACCCGCGCCTACAGCTGTGGGTGGCCGCGTGCCTGTACTGGGGCGCCCGCGACCTGCACGAACGAATGCACGGCCCGACGCCCGCGGCCGAGGCGGACGCGTTCTACCGGCACGCCGCCCGGCTCGGCACGACCCTGCAGATGCCGCCGGAGCTGTGGCCGCCCGACCGTGCCGCATTCGACCGGTATTGGGCGACGAATCTCGCGCAGACGACCATCGACCAGCCGGTGCGCGACTACTTCCAGGACCTGATCGATCTGAAGATGTTCCCGCGCCCGATTCAGCTGGCGTTCGGGAACTTTCACCGCTTCGTCGTGGCCGGTCTGCTGCCGCCGCACCTGCGCGATCAGATGGGCCTGCGCTGGAGCGAGCGCGACGACCGGCGGCTGGCCCGGCTGCTGCGCACCGTCGGCGCGGTGGAGTCGCGCATGCCCACGCCGGTAAAAGTGTTCCCGATCAACGCGTTTCTGCTCGACCTGCGCGTCCGCCGCCGGCTCGGGCGGCCATTGGTCTAGCAGATCAGGGGATGCGGAAGCCGGGCACCACATGGTCGCGGGCGAATCGCCGCAGCGCGGCGTCGTCGTCCAGCGGGATGACCGTCTGCGGCGTCAGCGCCATCGACAGCGAGCTGCGCGCGATCATCTCGGCCAACGGCTGCGGATCGTATTGCGGCAGTTTGCCTTCCGCCTGTAGCCGGGCGATGAACTCGGCCAGATAGTCGCGGCCCAGTTCGATCACCGGACCGCCCTGCACGGTCAGGTACGGCAACACGATCTCCGGTTCGGTCTTCAGCAACCGGTCCAGCAGCCGGTTGCGGCGCAGGCCGTCGAGGAAGGCCACGAACAGCTCCACGATCTGATCCTCGGCGCTGGCGTCGCGGTCGATCTGCCGCTGCACGGCCGCGTCCACCTGATCGATGAACTGCCGCGCCTGCCGCAGGCCGACGGCCTGGATCAGGTCGGATTTACCCGCGAAGCGCCGGTACAGCGTGGCCAGCGAGAGGCCGCCGCGCCGGGCCACCTCGACCATGCTGGTCCGTTTGATGCCGAAGTCGAGAAACGCCAGCAGTGCCGCGTCGAGCACCTGGGCCTGGTTGTTGTCGGTGCCCGCTCCGCGCACCAGCGGCAGCAGTTTCGCCAGCTTGGCCATGACCCGGTCCCCTTCCCGCTCGACACGATGACAGTGAAATCATCGCACATTGACACCCCGCCAACTCGGTGAGAAGGTGAGGCCCTAAGTTTCTCACATTTCTTGCGCCGCCCGGCGCGAAGCGAGATCGAGGAGACGTGTCGACGATGACCGCCGCGCTGCGCGACACCGGCCACGAGCCGAACCACCCGGAATCCACCCTGACCCCGGAGACCGTCCGCGACCACATCGACGGCATCGCCGCCTTCCTCGGTGGCGCCGCGAACGTCATCATGCAGCTCAGCCACCCGCCGGTGGGCTACGGCGTGCTGGAGAGCACCGTCGACAGCGGCAAGGTCACCCTGCACCCGCTCAAGCGGCTGCGCACCACCCTCACCTACCTCGCGGTGGCCTGGATGGGCACCGACCAGGATCGCGCGGCGTATCGGGAGGCGGTCAACGGCTCGCACCGGCCGGTGCACTCCGAGCCGGGCGCACCGTTGAAGTACAACGCCTTCGATCCGAAGCTGCAGCTGTGGGTGGCGGCCTGCCTGTACTGGGGCGTCGACGACCTCTACACCCGCATGCGCGGACCGATGGAACCCGAACTGGCAGAGGAGTTCTACCGGTACAGCGCCCGGCTGGGCACCACCCTGCAGATGCGCCCGGAGATGTGGCCCGCCGACCGGGCCGCCTTCTTCCGGTACTGGGACGAGAACCTGGCTCAGCGCACCATCGACGAGCCGGTGCGCCGCTACTTCGACGATCTGATCGATCTGCGGATGACCCCGCGGCCCATACAGGTGGTGTTCGGGCGCTTCCACCGCTTCACAGTGACCGCCCTGCTCCCCCAGCACCTACGCGACGAGATGGGCATGACCTGGACCGCCCGCGACGAGCGCCGATTCCGCCTCGTGCTGCGGGCCGTCTCGGCCGTGTGGACGCGCCTGCCCGGCGTGATCCGCGCGGCGCCGCTCAACACCTACCTCGCGGACATGCGCCTGCGCCGCCGCCTGGGCCGGCCGCTGGTGTGAGCCGCCCGGCGCCGGTAATCCGTTGGCGTGGTGCGGGTTTCCCGAATCGTTGCGCGGCGCGATCGCGGGCGGCTCGGGCACAACGCTTACCATCCGTGGAGTGACCGACGAGATCGAGCTGCGACCGTGCGCGGGCCCCGCCGAGTTCCCGAAGTTGGTAGACGTCTGGCGCAGCGCTGTTTTGGCCACGCACGACTTCCTGACGCCGGAGGATTTCGCCGACATCGAGAATCACCTCGCCGACGACTATTTCCCCGCGGTCGAACTCACGGTCGCCACCCTCGGCGGCGGGATCGTCGGTTTCTCCGGGTTGGTCGCGGGACAGCTCGAAATGCTGTTCATCGATGACGCGCACCGCGGCCGCGGCGTCGGCTCGGCGCTACTCCGCGCGGCACTCGGCCGCTATCCGTCCCTGACCGTCGACGTCAACGAGCAGAATCCGCAGGCACTGGGCTTCTATCTGCACCACGGCTTCGTCGTCACCGGACGCTCCGACACCGACTCCGAAGGCCGCCCCTACCCGCTGGTGCACCTCGTGTACGCGATCCCGGGCGACTGAGGCACCCTCAGCCGGCCAGCCGTTTCGCGGCGGCGGCGATGCGTTCGTCGGTGGCCGTCAAGCCGATGCGGACATGTTCGGTGCCGGTGGGACCGTAGAAGTCGCCGGGCGCCGCGAGGATGCCGCGCTCGGCCAGCCAGTCCAGGGTGGTGCGGCAGTTCTCACCGCGAGTGGACCACAGGTACAGGCCCGCTTGCGAGTGATCGATCCGGAATCCGGCCTCCTGCAACGCTTTTCGCAACACCTCGCGGCGCGAGCGGTACAGCTCGCGCTGCCAGTCCTCGTGCGCGTCGTCGCCGAGCGCCGCGGTCATGGCGGACTGCACCGGCAACGGCACCATCATCCCGGCGTGCTTGCGCACCTCGAGCAGTTCGCGGACCAGCGCCGGATCGCCGGTCACGAATCCGGCCCGATAGCTGGCCAGATTCGACGTCTTCGACAGCGAGTGGATCGCCAGCAGGCCGGTGTGGTCACCGTCGCAGACCTCGGGGTCGAGGATCGACACCGCGCGCTCGTCCCAGGC
>NZ_JARWOP010000114.1 GCF_029868745.1 Nocardia wallacei
CCCGAATCCGCCTGTGTCACAGGCAGTGTCGTTCATGCCGACGGGGGATTCATGCCATGAGGGTGCGGCTGGATCCCGGTGTCCGGCGCTTCGCGGACGGTCGGCTCCTGCTCGGCGGGTCACCGACCCGGCTGCTGCGACTGGGCGCCGCGGGCACCCGGCTGCTCGATACCTGGCTCACCGGCGAACCCGTCCCACCCGCCGCCCCCGCCCGCGCGCTGGCCCGCACACTCCTCGACGCCGGAATCGTACACCCCTCCACCGACCCCACCCCCTCCTCCACATCCGTTGTGACACTGGTCGTTCCGGTCCGCAATAACTCGCACGGCCTGACCCGGCTGCTCGCCGCGACCAGTGAAATCGCCACCCGGATCGTCGTCGACGACGGCTCCCGGGGAAAGGTGCTCGATGATGCGGGGATGACGCTGGTTCGCCATGAGCACGCGCGTGGTCCGGCCGCTGCGCGTAATGCGGGGTGGCGGCGGGCTATTACACCGTTGGTGGCTTTTCTCGACTCCGATGTCGTTCCCGCGCCGGGGTGGCTGGACCGTGTCGTCCCGTTGTTCGAGGACCCGGCCGTGGCGGCCGTCGCGCCGCGTGTGCGGTCGCTGCGGGGCGGTCCGGTCGGGCACTACGAGGCGCGGCGCTCGGCGCTCGATATGGGACCCGATCCGGCGGCGGTCCGGCCGGATGGGCGAGTCCGGTACGTTCCCACCGCGGCGCTCGTCGTGCGGACCGAGACACTGTGCGCGGTGGGCGGTTTCGACGAGTCGCTGCGGTTCGGCGAGGATGTCGACCTGATCTGGCGGTTGGTCGCGGCGGGCCACTCGGTGCGGTATCAACCGCTGTCGATCGTGCACCACGAGCCCCGGGGCAGCTTCGGCGCGTTTCTGCGGCAGCGCTTCTCCTACGGCACCTCGGCCGCTCCGCTCGCGCGCAGGCATCCCGAACTGCTTCCGGCGGCACAACTTCCGGCCGACGCCGCCGCCGCGGCCGCGTTGCTGCTCTCCGGCCATTTCGCGGCGGCGGTCGTCCCGGCGGCGCTGAATGTCGCGCGCTCGGCGCACCGGCTACGCCGCCGCGACGTACCGAGGGCGGCGGCCGTGTCACTCGCCGCCACGGGCCAACTGCGGCTCGCCCGACAGCTCGCCGACACCGTGCGCCGCACCTGGTGGCCGCTCGCGCTCTGCACCGCACGCGGCAGGCGCGTACTACGCGCCGCCGCAGCCCTCGCCGCCGCCGAATCCCTCCTCGAAAACACCGACGTCACACTACGTTTGGCGGACGACCTCGCCTACGGTCTCGGCGTCTGGGCAGGGTGCCTACGACACCGCACCCTCATCCCCCTGCTGCCACGAATCCGCCGCACACAGACAGCCCAGCCATGACGTTCCCCCACGACCCACTCCACCTCGAACCCAAACTACACACCACATCCTTGTGCCCCGGGCCACGTCGAACCCGGCGCAAACGGTTGGCAACGCGATGATCAACCTCGACGGCATCAGTTGCACGCTCACTGGGGACACACGCCGAAACCCGGTGCTGCTGCTCTGGATTCGCTGTGAACGGGCGGGGCGGTTGTGACGAATCTGGCGGATCTCCGGTCGCCGGTGCTGGCCGAGCGGGCGGGTCGCATGTTGTTGGCGGTGCCGTTGGGGGCGACCGAGCAGCATGGGCCGCATCTGCCGTTGGGGACCGATACGGCGATCGCGGGTGAGTTGTGCCGTCGGCTGGCGGAGGCCGTGCCGGAGGTGGTGGTCGGTCCCGCGGTCCCGTACGGGTCCAGTGGGGAGCATGCCGATTTCGCCGGGACCCTGTCGATCGGGCAGGCGGCGCTCGAGCTGCTGGTGGTCGAACTCGTCCGTGGGGCCGATCGTTTCGCCGGGGTGGTGCTGGTCAACGGGCACGGCGGGAATCTGGTTCCGCTGCGTGCTGCCGTGCGGACGTTGCGTTCGGAGGGGCGTCACGTGCTTGCCTGGTCGCCCTCGGGCCGAGCGGACGACAGCCACGCCGGGCACGCGGAGACCTCCGTCATGCTCCGGCTCCGGCCCGACGCCGTGTCCATGCGGCACGCGGCGCGCGGCAACACCGATCCACTGCCGAACCTCATCGACCGCTTGCGTCGCGGCGGCGTGGCGTCCGTCAGCGCCGACGGCGTGCTCGGCGACCCGACGGCGGCCACCGCCGCGGACGGTGACCGGCAACTCGACGCCTGGGCCGCCTCTCTCATCGAGTATGTGGCGCAGCGTTTTCCACCCCCGGCGACTGCCACGAAATGACTTTCGGCCCCGCACGTCCGGGCCTCACATGACCGGCTCGGCGGGCCTGGTCCTGCCGGCGAGCTAGCGCGCGTCAGGTACTCGCGCTGTCCAGCGCGCGGCCCGCGTTGGCGGTGAGCAACCGGACCGCGGCGGCGCGCAGATCGCGGCGGGGGCGGCGCTCGCCGATCTCGGCGAGGCAGATCTCGGAGACCATGGCGACCTTCATCCGGGCCACGGCCGCCGGGTCGGGCCACCCGGCGGCCGCCATATCGGGCACCCCGACCGCAATGAATCGCTCGTGCCGGACCCGGATCTCCTCGCGCAGATCCGGATCCGTGCGCGCCTGCACCATGAACGCCTCCGTGCCGCGCGCGGTCAGGCACGCGTCCAGGAAGGCGTCGATGCTCGGAGCGATCCGCTCCACGCCCGGCGCGGCGCCCGCCAGGGCCGCACCCACCTGCTGCGCCAGGCCGTCGAAGAACCGGCGGTGCAGGGCGATGACATAGCTGCGGCGATTGACGAAATGGTTGTAGAAGGTGCCCTTTGCCATGCCCGCCTCTTCGACCACCGCGTTGATCGAGAGACGGTGCAGCCCTTCACGTTCGGCCACCACAGTGCCCGCGATGAGCAGGGCGGTACGGCCGGCCTCGGTAATGACTCCCATGGTGTCTCATTCTCCCCACTCGACCTGAAAAGCCTAGTGTCATCAATCCCACCCGCCTACGCTGTGACCGATCGGTCACCAGGCGCTCGAGCGCCTCCGATTCGACCGTCGGTCATCGAGGACCGGTCCGATTCATGACGACCCGTGGGGGTGTCTCATGTCCGCCGAACGCACAGTCGCACAGGGTGACGTAGTTCCACTCTCGTCGAACGCGCACTACCAGGTTCCGATCGAGCAGCTGCTGCCGGCGGATTCGCCGCGCTCGAACGGGGAGGATCGTCAGCATATCGCGCGGTTGGCCGAGAGCGAATCGCCGTTGCCGCCGATCCTGGTGCACCGCAGCACAATGCGCGTCATCGACGGCATGCACCGGCTGCGCGCGGCGCGGGCGCAGGGGCGGGAGTGGATCGAGGTCGTCTTCTTCGACGGCAGCACCGCCGAGGCCTTCCGCCGCGGCGTCGAGCTGAACACCGCACACGGCCTGCCCCTGACGCTGTCGGATCGGAAGGCCGCCGCCGAGCGCCTCATCGAGACGATGCCGGACCTGTCCGACCGGGCCATCGCGCACACCACCGGACTGGCCGCCAAGACCGTCGCGAGCATTCGCCACCGTTCGACCGCCGAACTTCCGCAGTCGAACACCCGGGTCGGGGCCGACGGCCGCCGCCGCCCGCTCGATTCCGCCCAGCGGCGGCAGCGGGTCGCCGACCTGCTCGCCGACTCCCCCGACATGCCGCTGCGCTCCCTGGCCGCGGCCGCCGAGGTGTCGATCAGCACCGCGCACGCCATCCGGAAGAAATTGCGCGAGAACGCGATCGGCGAGGACACCGACATCGCCGCGCAGGCGGACGGCACCGCGGCGATCCTGCAGCAGCTCACCCGCGATCCGGCCATGCGGCTCAGCCAGCAGGGCCGGGCCCTGCTGCGCTGGCTGCACACCCATTCCATCCAGCGCGAGGTCTGGACGACGCTCGCCACCACGGTCCCTCCGCATCTCACGGCCGCGGTCGCGGAATTGGCGAATCGCAATGCACAGGAATGGCGCATCCTGGCCGGCCGGATCGACGCCGCCGCGGCAGACCCGGTGCCGCCGAACACAATTCGCCCGACCGCACATTGGGCCTAAGGTATTCGCTCATGCTTGCTGGTGTTGCGCGATTCGCGTCGAATCGGCCGAGGGCTGTGCTGTACGGCGCATTGCTCATCGGAATTCTCTGCGTCGCCGTCGGCTGGTCCGCGCCCGCGCATTTGAAAACCGGCGGCTTCGCACCACCCGGCACCGAATCGGCCGAGGTTTCCGCGCTGCTGAACAAGAGCTTTCCGAGCGCGGCGCCGAATATCGTGCTGCTGATCGACGCACCGGAGGGAATCGAAAGTCCCGCGGCGCGTTCGGCCGGCGCCCGGCTGACCGGCGAACTGCGCGCCCGGCACGACATCGACGCCGTCGAGTCGTACTGGACGGTGCCGGCCGATCTGAAGCAGGCGCTGCGCGGCGGAGACGGGCACAGCGGGCTGATCCTGGCCCACGTCACCGGCGACGACACCGACGCGCCGCGACGGGCGGGCGAGATCACCGAGCCCCTGATCGGCGAGCGCGACGGCGTCACGGTCGAGGCCGGTGGCCAGGCCGTGGCGCTGGACCAGATGAGCGATGTGATCGTGAAGGATCTCCTCGTCACCGAGGCGATCGCCGTGCCGCTCACCGCGCTCGCCCTGATGGTCGTGTTCGGCAGCGTGGTCGCGTCGCTGATCCCGCTGGCCGTGGGCGTGTTCACCATCTTCGCGACGCTGCCCATCCTGCGGTTGCTGGCCGAGACGGGCGAGGTGTCGATCTTCGCGCTGAATATGATGACCGCGCTCGGCTTCGCCGTCGCCATCGACTCGAGCCTGTTCATGGTCAGCCGGTTCCGCGAGGAACTCGCCGCCGGGCACGACACCGCCGCGGCCGTGCTGCGCACCGCGCGCACCGCGGGCCGGACCGTCCTGTTCTCCGGTGTCGTTGTGGCGCTGTCGCTCTCGACGCTGCTGGTCTTCCCGCTGTATTTCCTGCGCTCGCTGGCCTACGCCGGGCTGGCGGTGCTCGCCGCCGCGGTGTTCACGACCCTGCTGCTGGTGCCCGCCGCGCTCACCCTGCTCGGCCCGCGGGTCGATCTGCTGGATGTGCGGGCCCCGCTGCGCCGCCTGTCGCGCCGTCCGCTGCCGATCGTGCCCGATCCGGCCGACACCGGGTGGTACCGGCTGACCCACGCGGTCATGCGCCGCCCGGTGCTCGCCGCGACCGCCGTGATCGCGCTGCTGCTGGTGCTGGGCTGGCCGTTCCTGTCGATCCGGTTCGGAGCCGCCGACGACCGGGTCATCGCCGGTGCGTCCAGCCACACCGTCGGCGACGCGCTGCGGACCGATTTCGCGGAGGACGCGACCGCCGCGATCATCGTGGTACTCCCCGGCTTTCCCGGTTCCGGCGCACCGCTCGGCGAGTACGCCGCCCGGCTGTCCCGCGTCGGCGACGTCACCACGGTCGCCTCGGCCGCGGGCACCTACGCCAACGGCAGCCGGGTCGCGTCGGCCCTGCCCGGCACGGCCACCGAGGCCGGAACGTATCTGCGGATCGGCACCCGCCTCGACCCGTACAGCGGCGCCGGTATCGACCAGCTGGATCGGGTCCGCGCGGTGGCGGCGCCCGCGCCGGCACGGTTCGGCGGCGCGGCGGCCGAGAATGTCGATGCGCTGCACGCGCTTTCGGCCCGGCTGCCGTTCGCGGCGGCGGTGATCGCCCTGGCCACGCTGGTGGTGCTGTTCGTCTTCACCGGGAGCCTGCTGCTGCCGCTCAAGGCGCTGCTGCTCAACGTGCTGTCCCTGGCGGCGACGTTCGGGGCCATGGTGTGGATCTTCCAGGAGGGCCACCTGTCCGGGCTGTTCGGCTTCACCCCGACCGGATACCTGGTGCCGACCATGCCGATCCTGATGTTCTGCCTGGCCTTCGGCGTCTCGATGGACTACGAGGTGTTCCTGCTGTCCCGGATTCGCGAGGAGTGGCTGGATCGCGGCGACAACACCCGCGCCGTCGCGCTCGGGGTGGCGCGCACGGCCCGGGTGTTCACCGCGGCCGCGTGCCTGATGGCGATCGCGTTCGCCGGCATGGTGACCGCGCACGTGTCGTTCATCCAGCTGTTCGGGCTCGGCCTGGCCCTGGCGGTGCTGACCGACGCCACCCTCATTCGCGGCGTGCTCGCGCCCGCGCTGATGCGGCTGCTGGGCGCCGCGAACTGGTGGGCGCCACCCCGGCTCGCCCGCCTGCACCGGCGCATCGGCCTGCCCGAGGGCAGCGCCCCACCCGTGCCCGTACCCGACCGAGCGAAGTAGGCGACATGGTGAAATTCCGAACCGGCGTCATGGATTCCGGTGTGTACACCCGATTCTCGCCCGATCTGCAGTTCCGCGGCAGCCGCTCGGTCGCGGTGGCGGGCGGGGCGGATTCGCTGTGGGTGACCGATCATCTGCCGTCGATCCTCCCGGCGTCGATCTGGCGGCCGGAGCATGTCGGCATCACCCGGCTCGCGCCGCACGCGGACGGCATCTACGAACCGTGGACCGCGCTGGGCTATCTGGCCGCGCAGAACCGCTTCGCCCGATTGCGGCTCGGGGTCGGGGTCACCGATGCCGGTCGCCGCAATCCGGCGGTGACCGCGCAGGCCGCGGCCACGCTGCAGCATTTGAGCCGCGGCCGCGCGATTCTCGGGATCGGCACGGGCATCCGCGACAACAACGAGCCCTACGGCGTCGACTGGCGCACGCCGGTCGCGCGGTTCGAGGAGGCGCTGGCCACCATCCGGGCGCTGTGGGATTCGCACGGCCGCTTGGTGTCTCGGGACTCGGCGCATTTCCCGCTGCGCGACGCCGTGTTCGACATCCCGCCGTATCGGGGCACCCGGCCGGAGATCTGGGTGGCCGCGGGCGGCCCGCGGATGCTGCGCGCCGCCGGTCGCTACGCCGACGTGTGGTTCCCGGGTTTCGCCCAGCGCCCCAAGGAGTATCGGCAACGCCTGGAGACCGTGCGATCGGCGGCCTCGGACGCGGGCCGCGATCCGGCGGCGGTCGGCGCGGCCGCGGTATTCAGCGTCCTGACCGCCACGCGCGCCGCCGACGTGGACGCGCTCACCGACAGCGTGGGCGCCCGCGCGCTCACGCTGTGCGCGCCCGCGGAGATGTGGGCGCGGCACGGCGTGGATCACCCGCTGGGCGCCGGGTTCACGGGGTTGCAGGACCTGCTGCCGCAGGTGCTCGACGAGCGCACCACGCTGGAATACATCGATCGTGTCCCCCGGTCGCTGGTGCGCGAATTCTGTCTCGTCGGCACACCGGACGAAATTGTGGATCAGCTTGCGGAATGGCGAGACCACGGGCTGCGCTATGCGGTTCTCATGAACCTCAGCGCAATTCACCCGAAATTACTGAACGGCATGTTCTCGAATGCCGCCCTGATTTCCGTACTACGCCGCGCGAAGCGGTTGTGACACACAACAATTGACGTTCTCACCGAGTTCACAATAGGCTGTTCCGGAAAGCATCGATGCTTTGAATTCGATGGTACCGGAAATATTTCCGGCACAGTCTTTCGCATTTCGGCTGACCAGGAGAAACAATGGTCGACATTGCAATCGTGGGTATCGGCTGCCGTTTTCCCGGTGGCATTTCGGACCCCGACGGTTACTGGAAATTCCTGCTGGACAAGGGCGACGGCATCGTGGACGTGCCCGCGGATCGCTGGAGTACCGAGAAGTACTACGACCCCGACCCGGACGCGCCGGGCCGCATGTACACCCGCCGCGGCGGCTTCCTCACCCAGTCCCTGTGGGACTTCGATGCCGACTTCTTCGGGATCGCACAGCGCGAGGCCGCCATCCTGGATCCGCAGCAGCGGCTGCTGCTCGAGGTGACCTGGGAGGCGCTCGACGACGCGGGGATGGCGGGCCGGGTGGCCGGGCACGCGGTCGGCGTCTACATCGGCGGGTTCATTCTCGACAACGCGCTCGGCCGCAGCGGGCCGCTGGTCCGTCCGGCCATCACCAGCCACACCGCGATGAGTTCCTCGCACACGCTGCTGTCCAACCGCATCTCCTACCTGCTGGACCTGCACGGCCCCAGCCTGACCGTCGACACGGCGTGCTCGTCGTCGCTGGTCGCCACGCATCTGGCCGTGCAGGCCATCACCCACGGGGAGTGCGAGATGGCGGTGACCGGGGGCGCCAACGCGCTGCTGCAACCGGAGACGTTCATCTCCATGTGCAAGGGCCGGTTCCTCTCGGCCGACGGGCGCTGCAAGTCGTTCGACGCCGCCGCCGACGGTTACGGCCGGGCCGAGGGCGCGGGCGCCGTGCTGCTCAAGCCGGTGGACCTGGCGCTGCGCGACGGCGACCGCATCTACGCGGTCATCCGGGCCACCGGCGTGAACCAGGACGGGCGCACCGCGGCCATCCCGGTCCCCAATCCCGTTGCGCAGGAACAGCTCGCGCGACAGGTGCGGGAGGACGCGGGCATCGCCGGGCACGAGGTGAGCTACCTGGAGGCGCACGGCACCGGCACCGCCGTCGGCGACCCGATCGAGCTCGCGGCGCTGGGCGCGGTGTACGGCGCCGTGGACGGGCGCACCGAGCCGGTGGCGGTCGGCTCGGTGAAGAACAACTTCGGCCACACCGAGGCCGCGGCCGGGGTCGCGGGGCTCATCAAGGCGGCGCTCACGCTGCACCACCGCACCGTGGCGCCGCAGAGTTCGCTGGAGACGCCGAATCCCGCCATCGCGTTCGACGATCTCCGACTACGGGTGCCGCTGCGGCCGGAGCCGCTGCCCGGGGAGCCCGGCACCGGCGTGGTGGCCATCAACGGATTCGGCTACGGCGGCACCAATGCCCACGCCATCCTGGTCGAGGCGCCGCGCCCGGCGGCCGTGCCCGAGCAGCGCCCGGCGCCGCGAATGCTGCCCGTCTCCGGTCGCAGCGAGGCCGCGGTCCGCGAACTGGCCGGCCGGTTCGCCGCCACGCTGGACGAGCACTCCGCCGCGACGGTGACGGCCGCGGCGTGGACGCGCCGCGCCCACCACCCGCTGCGCGCCGGATTCGCCTACGAGGACGACGCCGACCTGCGGGCGCAACTGACCGCCTACGCCGCCGGCGACGGCCGGGCGCCGACCCGGATCATCGGGGAGGGCGCGGCGGAGCCGGTGTTCGTCTTCAGCGGCATGGGCCCGCAGTGGTGGGGCATGGGACGCGAACTACTCACCAGCGACAGCACTTTCGCGCGGGTGGCGCGCGAGATAGACCAGGAGTTCACCGCGATCGCCGGCTGGTCGATCGTGGCGGAGCTCCTGGCCGACGAGGCGCAGTCCCGGATCATGCGGACCGCCTACGCGCAGCCGGCCAACTTCCTGGTGCAGGTGGCGCTCACCGCCGAGCTGGCCGAGTACGGAATTCATCCGGCGGCGGTCGTCGGCCACAGCGTCGGGGAGGTCGCGGCGGCCTACGTCTCCGGCGCGCTGTCGCTGCGCGACGCGCTCACCGTCGCCTATCACCGCGCCCGGCTGCAGGCCACCACCGCGGGGACCGGCGGGATGCTCGCCGTCGGCATGTCCGAGGCCGACGCCCGCGCCATGCTCGCGAACACCGCGGGCATCTCGGTCGCCGCGATCAACAGCCCGAGTTCGGTCACCCTGGCCGGTGACCGCGACGACCTCGAGATGCTGCGCGACCTCCTGGCCTCGACCGGAACCTTCGCGCGCGCACTGCGGGTGGAGGTGCCCTACCACAGCCATCTCATGGACCCGATCCTCGGCGAATTGCGCGGCGCACTGGCCGATCTCGCCCCGCGCGACGCGAAGCTCACCACCTACTCCACCGTGACCGCGTCGGAGATCCCGGGCCAGACCTGGACCGGCGACTACTGGTGCCGCAACGTGCGCGAGCCGGTCCGTTTCGCCGACGCCATCGGCGCCCTGGTCGACGCCGGGCACCGGGTGTTCCTCGAGGTGGGCCCGCATCCCGTGCTGGGCGGCAACATTCGCGAGATGCTGATCCAACGGGGAGTGATCGGCACCTCGGTCGCCACATTGTCGCGGGATCTGCGCGACCACCACAATGTGCGGCGCGCCGTGGCGGATCTGTACGCCGCCGGCGCTCTGGGCGGGACCGGCATACCCGGACGCTCGGAATCGGTGGCGCCGCACCTGGACCTCCCGGCCTACCCCTGGCAGCGCCGGTACCTGTGGCAGGACGAGCCGATCACCGTGCTCGACCGGATCGGCACGCCGGACGGACCCGCGATGCTGGGCGACGCGACATCCTCGGCGTCGTCGGAATGGGAAGTGCAGCTGTCGATTTCGAGCTTCCCGTGGCTGCGTGACCATGTGGTGGAGGGCCACGTCGTCCTCCCCGGGGCCGCCTACCTCGACGCCGCGCTCAGCGCCGCGGTGCAGCGCACCGGCCGCGCCAGCGTCGGGCTGGAGTCGGTGGAGTTCGTCGCGCCGCTGGTCGTCGACGAGCACGACGTGCCGGTACTGCGGATCACCGTCGAGGAGTCGACTCGCCGGTTCCTGATCCGCTCCCGCTCCGCCACGGCCGAGAACTGGACCCTCAACGCGCGCGGGCGGCTGATCGAGGCCGGGTTCGAACCCGCGGTCGAGGAGGTGTCCGCACCGCCGGACGCCGCCGCGGTGGCGGGCCCGGACCTGTACCGCGCCTTGGCCGCTCGCGGACTCGAGTACGGACCGGCCTTCCAGCGCATCGTCTCGGCGGTGGTGGGCGACGAGGCCGTGCTGGCGTCACTGTCGGCGGCCGACCAGCCGGGGCACCGGCACCTGGCCCATCCGGCGCTGGTGGACGCCGCGCTGCAATGCGTCGCGGCCCTCGCCGCCGGAGAGGACGGCGAGGCCGCGGTGGTGCCCGCCGCCATCGCGGGCGTCCGCCTGCTCGGACCGCTCCCGGCGCGCCCGCGGGCCCTGGTGACCCGGCGCGGCGCCGATCCGCTGCGCGCGGATATCGCGCTCGTCGACGAGCACGGCACGGTGGCCCTGCGGCTGCTCGGGGTCGAATTCCGGCCGGTGGCCGCGGCGACGGATATCACCAGGCAACTGGATCGGGTGTTTTACCAACAGGTCTGGCAGACCCTGGACGCCCGGCCGGACACCGCGGCCCGGCCGGACGAGGCGATCGTGGCGGTCGCCGTGGGCTCCGGCGCGACCGAGCGCGCCGCCGAGCTGCTCGGCGACCTGGATTACCGACCGGTGGCGCTGGCCGATCCGCCAGCGCCCGCCACCGACGAGTTGCTGCGCCGGGCATTGCGTTCCGGCGCGGACGCACCGGCGGGCGAGCGGATCCGGGTGCTGGTGGTGCTGGGCGACGACCTCGGCGACGCCGACAACGTCTACGGCCTGGTGCGGGTCGCTCACGCCGTCGACGAGTTACGCGCCGACCATCCGGCGGCACAGGTCCGGGGCGTCGTCGTGACCGAGCAGGCGCTGTGCCCGCCCGGCGACTCCGCGGTCCGGGCGTCGCACGCCGCGCTGATCGGCGCCCGCCGGGCGCTGCGCAACGAGCAACCCGCCGTCGCGTGGCGGCTGGTGGATCTCCGCGACACCGGCGAAATACCCGATGTCGCAATACTTTTCGCCGACGATGCGGCCGATGAGATCGCCGTCCGGGGCGAGCAGCACTGGGCCGTGCGGATCGATCAGGGCCTGCGGTCCCATCTGGACCGGCGCGCGCAGGCCGCACCGCTGCGCGATCCGGAGCGCTCCTTCGAACTCGAGGTCCCGCAGTCGCGGCTGATGTCGGATCTGGGCCTGCGCGAAAGCGATCGGGTCGCGCCCGGTCCGGGCGAGGTCGAACTCCGGATGGAGACGGTCGGGCTCAACTACAAGGACGCCATGAAGGTCATCGGCGTCCTCACCGAAAAGGAGCTGGGCGACACGTATTTCGGGATGACCGTCGGCATGGAGGGCTCCGGGATCGTCGCGCGCGTCGGGCCGGGTGTGACACAGGTGGCCGTCGGCGATCGGATGATGGTGTGCGCCCGTGACATCCTGCGCCGGTACGTGACGATGCCGGTGGACGCCGGCGCCACCCTCCCGCACCCGCTGCGGCCGGACGAACCGTACGACCCGCTCACCTGCGGCTCCGGATTGCCGTATCTGACGGCCGAATTCGGGCTGCGCACCCTGGCCCGGCTGCGGCCCGGCGAGACCGTGCTGATCCACGGCGCGGCCGGCGGCATGGGCATGGCGGCGGTGCAGGTGGCGCTGGACATCGGGGCCGAGGTGATCGCCACGGCCGGTACCGAGCAGCGGCGCGAATTCGTGCGGCAGCTCGGCGTGCGCGACGTGCTGAATTCGCGGTCTGCCGGATTCGTCGACGACATCGCCCGGCTCACCGGCGGGCGCGGCGTGGACGTCGTCTACAGCTCCGCGCCGGGCGAGATCCTGCAACAGAACTTCCGGGTGGCGGCGGAGTTCGGCCGCATCGTCGACATCGGCAAGGCCGACATCTACGACGGCGGCGTCCTCGACCTGGGCCCGTTCGACCACAACCTCACCTTCTTCGCCGTGGACATGGACCGCGCCATGGCCCACGATCCCGAAATCCTGCGCGCCCCCTTGCGTGTCGCGCAGCAGCGGCTGCGCGAGGGCACCTACCCCTACCTGCCGTACCAGGCGTATCCGGTGTCCGAACTGGCCGCGGCCTTCGAATCGGTGGCCCGGGCCGACCAGATCGGGCGGGTGGTGCTGGACCTGCGCGAGCAACGTCCGCGGGTGCGGCCGCGCATCGACCATCCGCGCATCGATCCCGGCGCGAGCTATCTGGTCACCGGCGGGTTCGGCGGTTTCGGTCTCGCGACGGCGCGCTGGCTGGTGCGGGCGGGAGCACGGCGGCTGATTCTCGCCGGGCGCGGCGGCGCGACGACGTCCCGGGCCCGCGCGCAGCTCGCCGAATTCGCCGCGGCCGGT
The DNA here is from genome assembly GCF_029868745.1 of Nocardia wallacei. Taxonomy (GTDB): domain Bacteria; phylum Actinomycetota; class Actinomycetes; order Mycobacteriales; family Mycobacteriaceae; genus Nocardia; species Nocardia wallacei_B. The sequence goes on from NZ_JARWOP010000114.1 coordinate 12,920, forward strand.
GTCGACGTCGTGCCGGAACGGCTGGACATCTCCGAGTACGCCGCCGTCGCCGACCTGGTCGCCCGCTGTCAGTCCGGACCGGCGCCGCTGCGCGGCATCTTCCACGCGGCCGGTGTGGTCGACAACCTGCCCGTCCCGCAGATCACCCGCGACTCGTTGCGCGCCCTGTTCACGAAGGTGCGGGGCGCGGAGAATCTCGACCGGGCCACCGCGGCCGCGGGCATCGAACTGGACCTGTTCGTGCTCTACTCCTCGATCAGCGCGCTGGGCTGCATCACGCCGCAAATCGGTTATGCCGCAGCCAATTCCGCGCTCGACGCGCTCGCGGCCGACCGCCATCGGCGCGGCCTCGCGGGGCTGGCGGTGAACTGGGGTTTCATGAGCGGCGGCGGCATGGCCGACGGCAGCGAGGCGCTGGTCGACTACGTCAAGATGCTCGGCTTCCTGCCCTTGGACATGGACCGGGCGACCGCGCTGCTGCGGGAATGCCTGTCGCTGGACACTGCCCAGGCGGTGATCGCCGACATCGACTGGGAGGTGTGGTCGCGCGGGGCCCGGCCGTCGGTCGAGACGGTGCGCTTCCGGGAACTGCTCGCGGCGGCCGGGGTCGGCGGCGGCGGGGGTAGCACCCTGCGCCACGACATCCTCGCCCTGCCCGCCGAACAGCGCGCCGACTTCGTCGCCCAGCGCCTCGCCGACCAGCTCGCGGTGGTGCTCGGGGTGGCGGCCGAGACCATCAACATCGACGAGCCGGTCACCGATCTCGGCATGGACTCGCTGATGGCCATGGAGTTCGGCGCCCGCACCGAGAAGGCGCTGGACATCAAGATCTCCGCACTCGAACTCGGCCGGGGACTGTCCCTGCGCGGACTGGGCAGCAAGGTCGCCGGCCAGCTGGCCGTCGCCGACGACGCCCCCGCCGCCGCCTGAGAGGAACCGCATGACCACCGAACTGATCGCCTACGCCGACATCGACGAGGTGCTCGGCGACCGCGCCGGACGTTTCTTCGGCGAGGGCTACAAACGCCTCACCCACCATCTGGACGCCATCGTCCTGGACCACGACGAGCAGGGTCGCCCGCGGGCGACCGCCACGGCGGGCGTGCGCTATCCGGCCGACTGGTCGCGCAAGCGCAGCCGGGTGCTGGAACCGCACCTGAGCAGTCTCGACGCCGCGATCTTCGGCCACCGCCTGCTCGACGTGGTGCTGCGCGAGTTCTTCGGGCTGTCCGCGCACGACATCCGCTCGGCGTGGCTGCCGTCCATCCGGTTCAGCAGCGGGACCGCCGCGACCGAATCGCTGGACCGGTTCCCGGTGACCGCGCGGGTCACCTCGTTCGAGGGCCACACCCTCACGGTCACCGGCGAATTGGGCCACGGCATGACGCTGGAGGCGACCGTCGCGCTGCCGGTGCCCGCGGCTCCGCGCGACCTCGAACGCGCCACCGCCACCGAGCGCGGCGGCGGCTTCTTCCACGACGCGGTGTACCGCCGCGCCCAATACCTGCGCAATGTCGTCGTCACCGCCGACGGCACCGGCGCGACGGCCGAATACGAACTGGCACACCTGGATACGGCCGCCGCCGGGGAGGGCGTGGCCGACGCCTACCAGCCGTCGATCTCGCTGGTCGACGCGACGGTGCTGCTGGCGCAGCTGTCCCAGGTGGTGCTGTACGAGCTGGACAACATCGCCCGCGCGGACAGCGAGACCCTGTGGATGCGGCGGATGGCCACGCGCGCCACCGCTCCCCCGGCCCGCTACGCCCCGGGCACGGTGTCCACGCGCATGGTGCGGTCGATGATCCTCACCTTCGGCGGCGGCGACTGGCGCATCTCCAGCTGGGCGTCGGACTTCGCCGGGTGCACGGTCACCTACGACCTGGCGCACCGGCTTCCCACGTAATCCACGCGACAACAGCTACCGAAAGGCATATCCATGCCGGGAAACGATTTTCGACGCATCTGCGTCTCCGGGACCTACTCCACCGGGAAGACCACCACCTCGACCGCGCTGTCGCTGCTGACCGGGGTGCCGCGCGTCGACGCGTCGTCCGCGCGGGAAGTAGTCACCGAACTGTATCCGGGGATGCGGTTCCAGGATCTGAGCACCACCGAACTCATGGCGCTCGGCTTCCGTCGGCTGGAACTGCGCATCCAGGCCGAGGCGATCCTGGACGCGCAGGGCGGATTCGTCGCCGACGGGTCCGTGCTCAACGAATGGATCTACGGCGTCACCCGGCTGATCACAGGGCCGAACCCGGGTTCCTCGCGCTGGCACAAGGCCCTGAAGAACACCCTCACCCTGCCCGGCCGGCCCTTCTATCGCCGCTATCTCAACGCCTACGGCGACATGGCGCGCCAGCGGGCGCGGCACGGCTACGACATCTTCTTCCACCTGCCCGTCGAGATTCCGATGGATCCCGACGGGCACCGCCCGGTCGACGAACGGTACCGGCAGATCTCCGATCGAAAACTGCTGCACGCGATCAGCGAGCTCGGGCAGCCGGTGGTCACCGTGCGCGGCACGCCCGAGGAGCGGCTGGAAGCGATCGTGAACATGCTCGACATCCCGACCGTGATGGACATCGACGTGGCGGTGCGGAAGGCGGCGGACATCGTGCGCACCAGCCGCGAGCGGGTGCAGGAGGCGATCGTCGCCCAGCAGCAGCCGCACACCCTGGCCCGCAAGATCAAGTTCGCGACCCGCGTGTAGGAGACTGCCATGACCGTCCTGCTGGACAAGACGAAGCGCTACAACCCGATCGACTCGTGGTTCTACGACAACTTCATCTCCGACGCGGTCCGGGAGATGACTCCCACCCTGTTCGACGACATCGCCGGGCTGCTCGGCCCCGACGCCGAGGTGCTCGATGTCGGTTGCGGCGGTGGACAACTCGCCGTCGGGCTGGCGAGCGCCGGTGCGCGGCTGCGGCTGACCGGCATCGACCTGTCGCCGCAGCAGGTCCGGCGCGCCCGCAGACGCGGCGCCCCGCTGGGCGATCGGGTGCGGTTCCGGGAGGGCTCGGCGATGGATCTGCCGTTCCCGAACGACACCTTCGACGCCGTCGTCAGCTCCGGCTCCATCAAGCACTGGCCCGATCAGCGCCGAGGCCTGGCGGAGATGATCCGCGTGCTGCGGCCCGGCGGGCTGCTGGTGATCATCGAGGCCGACCGCGGCTGCACGTTCGAGGACGCGCAAACCTTCGTCGACCGCTGGCGGCTGCCGCAGCCGGTGCCCCGGCTCTGCCTGCCGTTCTTCCGCACCTACATCGCGGGCTACGGCATCGATCTCGACGACGGCCGTCGCCTGGTCGAGGACCTCGCGCTCACCGGCGCGACGGTCGAACGCATCGAGGGGGAACCCGGAATTCGCATCACCGCACGGAAGGCGGACTGACACTTCGCGCCGCCGTAATCCGCACTACGCATGAGTAACCCGCCCACGCTGTGTACCTGGGCGTGATATAGGTGCAGACTACGCGGGACCGGCAGTCGTAACCCCGCGCCCGACCGGGCCCTAGCAAAGAAGTGAAAGGAGCTGGCGAGTGTTCAGCCGCATCGCCGTCGTGAACCGGGGAGAGGCTGCCATGCGCCTCATCCACGCCGTCCGAGATCTGGCCGCGGAGACCGGGCAACGGATCGAAACCGTCGCCCTGCACACCGATGTCGATCGGAACGCGACGTTCGTGCGGGAGGCCGACATCGCCTACGACCTCGGTCCGGCGTCCGCCCGCCCGTATCTGGATCTCAAGGCGCTCGAGCAGGCTCTGGTGACCACGGAGGCCGACGCCGCCTGGGTCGGTTGGGGTTTCGTCGCGGAGGATCCGGCGTTCGCCGAACTCTGCGAGCAGATCGGCATCACCTTCATCGGCCCCGACCCGGAGGCCATGCGCAAGCTCGGCGACAAGATCGGCGCGAAGCTGCTCGCCGAGGAGGTCGGCGTGCCGGTCGCGCCGTGGAGCCGCGGCGCGGTCGAGACCGTCGAGGCGGCGCTGGCGGCCGCGGCCGAGATCGGCTATCCGCTGATGCTCAAGGCGACCGCGGGCGGCGGCGGGCGCGGTATCCGCGTGGTCACCAACGCCGACGAGCTGGTCGACGCCTACGAGCGCACCCGTCAGGAGGCCGCGCGCGCGTTCGGCAGCGGCGTGGTCTTCCTGGAGCGGCTGGTGACCGGCGCCCGGCACGTCGAGGTCCAGGTGATCGCCGACGGCCAGGGCACCGCGTGGGCGCTCGGCGTCCGCGACTGCTCGGTGCAGCGGCGCAATCAGAAGATCATCGAGGAATCGGCCTCGCCCGTGCTGCGGCCCGAGCAGGCCGGCGAACTCAAGGCGTCGGCGGAGCGGCTGGCGGTCGCGGTCGGTTATCGCGGCGCGGCGACGGTCGAGTTCCTTTACCACCCCGGTGACGAGTTGTTCGCCTTCCTCGAGGTCAACACGCGACTGCAGGTCGAGCACCCGATCACGGAGTGCACCACCGGTTTCGACCTGGTCCGGGCGCAGCTGCACGTGGCCTCGGGCGGCCGGCTGGAGGGTGAGCCGCCGGTGGAGCGCGGGCACGCCATCGAGGCCCGGCTCAACGCCGAGGACCCCGATCGCGATTTCGCGCCGGCGCCCGGCCGCATCGCGCGGCTGGATCTGCCCGCCGGTCCGGGTATCCGCATCGACACGGGCGTCAGCGAGGGCGACACCATCCCCGCCGACTTCGACTCGATGATCGCCAAGATCATCGCCTACGGCCGCGACCGGGACCAGGCGCTGGGCCGCCTGCGCCGGGCGGTGGCCCAGACCCGGGTGGTCATCGAGGGCGGCGCGACGAACAAGAGCTTCGTCCTCGACCTGCTCAACCAGTCCGAGGTCATCGACGCCAGTGCGGACACGGGCTGGATCGACCGCGTGCGCGCCGAGGGTCGCCTTGTCTCGCACCGCAATTCGGCGATCGCGCTGGCCGCCGCGGCCATCGACGCCTACGAGGAGGAAGAGCACGTCGAGCGGCAGCGGCTGCTGTCCACGGCGTCCGGCGGGCGTCCGCAGGTACAGCACGAGAGCGGCCGGCCGCTGGATCTGAAGCTGCGCGGCGTCGGTTACCGGGTGCGGGTCGCCCGCATCGGCGCGCACCGGTTCCGCATCGGCATCGAGGCGGGCGCCGACCTGCGCACCGCCGATGTCGACCTGGAGCGGTTCGACCGCCACACGGGGCAGATCGTGGTCAACGGCCTGCGGTACCGGCTGACCACGGGCACGCACGGCCCGATCCACGTCGTCGACGTCGACGGCGTGACGCATCGGATCAGCCGGGACGAGGGCGGCGTGGTCCGCTCCCCCGCCCCCGCGCTGGTCGTCGCCACGCCGCTGGATGTGGGCGCCGAGGTCGAGGCCGGCGCGCCGGTCCTGGTGCTGGAGAGCATGAAGATGGAAACGGTGCTGCGCGCGCCGTTCCGGGCCCGGCTCAAGGAATGCGGCGTCTCGGTCGGCACCCAGGTGGAGACGGGCGCGCCGCTGCTGCGCCTGGAGCCGATCACCGACGACACCGAGGAGGCGGCCGCCGCCCCGGTCGAGACGGTGGAACTCGACCTGCCCGGGGAGCAGGCCCAGGTGCAGTCGCACGTGCGGCTGACTCGCGGGCTGCAGGATCTGCGCAGCCTGCTGCTCGGATTCGACGTCGACCCGCACGACGAACGCCGCGTGCTCGACGACTACCTCACCGCGCGCCGGGCGGCCATCGCCGACAACCGGCGGCCGCTGGCCGAGGAACTCGAACTGCTGCAGGTCTTCGCCGATCTCGCCGAGCTGAGCCACAACCGCTCGTGGGAGGACGACGGCGGCCGCGGCCACGTGCACAGCGCCCGCGAGTACTTCCACACCTACCTGCAGAGCCTCGACGTGGAGCGGGCCGGGCTGTCGGAGTCGTACCAGGGCAAGCTGGCCAAGGCGCTCGAGCACTACGGCGTCACCGAACTGGACCGCACCCCGGACCTCGAGGCCGCGGTGTTCCGCATCTTCCTCGCCCAGCAGCGGCCGTCCGACACCGTCACGGTGGTCACGACGCTGCTGCGCGAGTGGCTGCGCGAGCCGCTGCCGGACCGCGCCCTGCGCGAGCCCGTCGGCCTGGCGCTGGAGCGGCTGGTGGCGGCGACCCAGGTGCGGTTCCCCGTGATCGCCGATCTCACCCGCGGCGTGGTGTACGCCTGGTTCGGCCAGCCGCTGCTGCGGCGCAACCGCGCCCGGGTCTACACCACCGTGCGAAAGCACCTGCGGCACTTGGACACTCACCCGGACGCCGCCGACCGCACCGACCGCGTCGCCGAGATGGTGCGCAGCACCGAGCCGCTGGTGCGGCTGCTCGGCCAGCGGCTGGTGCGCGGCAGCGCCGACAACACGGTGATGCTGGAGGTGCTGACCCGGCGGTACTACGGCAACAAGGGGCTCACCGACGTGCGCGCCCGGGAGGCGGGCGGCTGCAGCTTCGTCATCGCCGAACGCCGTGGCGTGAGCCTGGTCTCGGCGGCCGTGCGCTTCGACGCGCTCGGCACCGCGCTGCGCGGGCTGGCCGAGCTGGCCGGCGGCGCCGCCTCCATCGAGGCCGACATCTACCTGGCCTGGGAGAAGCAGCCGGAGGACTTCGACGCCATGGCGTCGGAGCTGCACGAGGTGCTCGGCACGCAGACGCTGCCGAACCAGGTGCACCGGATCACCGCCACCGTCGCGGGCAGCGGCGGCGCGGTGATGCACCACCACTTCACCTTCCGCCCGTCCGCCACCGGCATGGCCGAGGAGCGGCTGATCCGCGGCCTGCACCCGTACATCGCGCAGCGGATGCAGATGGAGCGGCTGCGCAAGTTCGACGTCACCCGGCTGCCGTCCTCGGACGAGGAGGTGTACCTGTTCCGGTGCATCGCCAAGGAGAATCCGGCCGACGAGCGGCTCGTCGCGTTCGCCCAGGTGCGGGACCTGACCGCACTGCGCGAGCACGACGGCCGGCTGCTCGCGCTGCCGACCGCCGAGAGCACCGTCGCCGCCTGCATCGACTCGATCCGCCGGGCGCAGTCGCTGCGGCCGTCGGCCAAGCGGTTCCAGACCAACCGCATCGTGATGTACATCTGGCCGCCGATCGACCTCATCCCCGCCGAGTTCGAGACGATCGTGGACCGCGTGGCGCCGACGACGGCGGGCGCCGGGCTGGAGGAGATCCTGCTCATCGCCCGGCAGCGCGACCCGAAGACGGGTGAGCTGGTGAAGGTCGCCGTGCGCATCGCCTTCGACGCCACCGGCGGCACCTCGGTGACCATCGGCAAGCGCACCGACGAGCCGGTCGAGCCGCTCGACGAGTACCGGCAGAAGGTGCTGCGCGCGGGCAGCCGCAACACCGTGTACCCCTACGAGCTGACCGGCCTGCTCGGCGAGTTCACCGAGTACGACCTCGACGCGGACCACACCCTGGTGCCGGTGGACCGGCCCAAGGGCCACAACACCGCGGCGATCGTCGCGGGCATGGTGACCACGGCGACCGAACAGTATCCCGAGGGCGTCACCCGCGTAGTGCTGCTCGGTGACCCGACCAAGTCGCTGGGCGCACTGTCCGAACCCGAGTGCCGCCGGGTGATCGCCGCGCTGGATCTGGCCGAGCGCGAACAGGTTCCGCTGGAGTGGTACGCGCTGTCCTCCGGCGCCCGGATCTCGATGAAGTCCGGCACCGAGAACATGGACTGGGTGGCCGCCGCGCTCAAGCGGATCGTCGAGTTCACCCAGGACGGCGGCGAGATCAACATCGTCGTCGCGGGCATCAACGTCGGGGCGCAGCCGTACTGGAACGCCGAGGCCACCATGCTCATGCACACCAAGGGCATCCTGGTTATGACGCCCGACTCGGCCATGGTGCTCACCGGCAAGCAGGCGCTGGACTTCTCCGGCGGTGTGTCGGCCGAGGACAACTTCGGTATCGGCGGCTACGACCGCGTGATGGGCCCGAACGGGCAGGCGCAGTACTGGGCGCCGAACCTGACCGCGGCGCGGGACATCCTGATGTCGCACTACGACCACACCTACATCGCCCCCGGCGAGCAGGCGCCGCGGCGTTCGCGGACAGCCGACCCGGTCGACCGCGACGTCTCCGATTTCCCGCACGTGCTGGCCGGCAGCGATTTCGCCACCGTCGGCGAGATCTTCTCCGCGGCCAACCCGGATCGCAAGAAGCCCTTCGACATTCGCACGGTGATGCGGGCGCTGTCCGACCAGGACCACCCGGTGCTGGAGCGCTGGGCGGGCATGGCCGACGCGGAGACCGCGGTGGTGCAGGACGCGCATCTGGGCGGTATCCCGGTGTGCTTGCTGGGCATCGAGTCGCAGAGCATCCCGCGGCGCGGCTTCCCGTCCACCGACGGCCCGGACACCTACACCGCGGGCACCCTGTTCCCGCGGTCGTCGAAGAAGGCGGCGCGGGCGATCAACGCGGCCAGCGGCAACCGGCCGCTGGTGGTGCTGGCGAACCTGTCGGGCTTCGACGGGTCGCCGGAGTCGATGCGCAAGCTGCAGCTGGAGTACGGCGCCGAGATCGGCCGCGCCATCGTGAATTTCGAGGGCCCCATCGTGTTCTGCGTGATCTCGCGGTACCACGGCGGCGCGTTCGTGGTGTTCTCGAAGGCGCTGAACCCGAACATGACCGTCCTCGCGCTGGAAGGCTCGTTCGCGTCGGTGCTCGGCGGCGCTCCGGCGGCGGCGGCGGTGTTCTCCGGTGAGGTCAACACGCGCACGGCGGCCGACGCGCGGGTGCAGGATTTGCAGACGCGGGCGGCCAACGCCACCGGCACCGAGCGGGCGGCCCTCGCCGCGGAACTGGACGAGGTCCGCACCTCGGTGCGCGCCGAGAAGCTGGGCGATGTCGCGGCCGAGTTCGACCGCGTGCACAACATCCAGCGCGCCGTCGACGTCGGTTCGGTGGACGCGGTCATCCCGGCGGCCGAGCTGCGGCCGCAGATCATCGCGGCCATCGAGGCGCGACTGGCCGGCTGAGACCCGCGGGCCGGGTGACCATGGCGGTCACCCGGCCCGACCCGATGCCCCCGCGGGGTCGCAGATCACCGAAGGTTCGCAGCGTATGCCGTAAGTTTGCTCGGGAACGTTCGCCAACGGTGATCTGGTCCCGAGGGAGGCGTGTTGACGGTACGGCCGGAGCCCGGCGCCGAATCGGCGTATCCGCTGTCGCGGGCACAGTGGTCGTGGTGGCTGGCACAGCAGCTGTATCCGGACGTGCCGGTCACCGTGGCGCTGTATCTGGATCTCGAGGGTCCGCTGGAACTCGGGTCGCTGGCCGGATGCGCGCGCCGGGCCGCGCGCGAACTCGAGTCGCCGCACCTGCGGTTCTGCCTGGTCGACGGTTATCCGCGCCAATACGTCGATGCCGCCACGCCGCTGCCGCTGGAGACGGTCGATCTCACCGACGAGGAGGATCCCCTCACCGCGGCGCTGGACCGCATGGCACGCGACCACGGCACGCCCCTCGACCCGCTCACCGACATCCTGACCGTGGCGATCGTCTTCGCGGTGACGCCGACGCGGCATCTGCTGTATCTGCGCAGCCATCACATCGTGCTCGACGGTGTCGGCGCGGCCGCCGTGCTGCGCCGGACCGCGCAGCTCTACCGCGCGCAGGTCGAATCCGGCGCCGAGACGCCGGAGGCCGGGGCGCTGTCGGTGGCGGAGATCCTGGAAGACGAACGGGCATACCGGGATTCACCGCGGGCGCGAGCCGACGGTGAATACTGGCGGGCTCAGCTGGCCGGATTCGACGGACCCACCTGTCTGGCCGGGCGTCCGGCCCCGCCGTCGGGGACGCCGCACCATGTGGCCGGAACGCTCGACGAGGCGGCGGCCGGATTGCTCGCCGACGCCCAGGCGCGGCATGGGGCGACCTTTCCGGAACTGGTCATCGCGGCCTTCGCCGGGCATCTCGCGCGCATGACGGGGCGATCCGAGGTCACGCTCACGATGCCCGTGCCCGCGCGGGCGACCGTGGCGTTGCGGCGGTCGGCGGGCGCCATGTCGAATGTGGTCCCGCTGCGGTTGACCGGTCTCGAGGTGGCCACCGTCGGCGAGGTGATCGCGCAGGTGCGGGCGAAGGTGATCGGGGCGCTGCGGCATCAGCGGTACCGGCACGAGGACATGCAGGACGGGCACGAGGCGGTACTCGGCGGGTTCGGGCCCGTTCTCAACGTCCTCGGCTTCGTGGAACCGCTGCGGCTGGGCCCGGTCGCCGGGCAGGCGCGGCTGCTGGCGCTGGGCCCGGTGCCCGACCTGCAGATCAACGGTTACCAGGCCGGGCCGGACGAACGGTCGGTGAGCATCGACTTCCAGGCGAATGCGGCACGCTACCGCCGCGCGGACGTGGTCCGGCACCACCGCCTGTTCCTGGACTTCTTCCGTCATTTCCTCGCCGCCGGAACCGACAGCCCGGCAACTGAAACCGGCCCGCCGACCGTGCCGCCGCGGGTATCCCCGCCCGGCCCGGAACGCCTGCTGCGCGAGTTGCTCCGCGCGGACCTGGCGCCGGACGCGGTGGCCGTGTGCGACGGCGACCGCGCCATGACCTACCGGGAGATCGACGACGCGTCCTCGCGCTGGGCGCGCGCCCTGCTCGCCCGCGGCGCGGGACCCGACCGGTACGTCGCCGTCGCCGTCCCGCGCTCACTCGAATCGGTGCTCGCCCTGTGGGCGGTCGCCAAGACCGGCGCCTGCTACGTCCCCCTCGACCCGGCCGACCCGCCGTCCCGAATCGCCGCGGTACTCGCCGATTGTGATGCCCGCCTGGGCATTACGGTCGCCTCGGCGCGGCCTACCCTCCAGTCCGACACCAGCGCGGTTGCCACGCCGGACGCTTCCCCCACCAGCAGGGTCCCCGCTCACGCTGGCCGAGATGCCGGGCTGGGCGACGTCGACTGGCTCGTGCTCGATGATCCCGTGACTGTGACGGCTGTCGGGCGGTATGCCGCGAATCCGATTGCCGCAGCGGAACTGCCGGGCACGGTGCGGGTGGGGCATCCGGCGTACGTGATCTATACCTCCGGTACGACCGGGAGTCCGAAAGGGGTTGTGGTTGCCCATCGTGGTCTCGGGCCGCTGACGGATTATCTCGTCGAGCACTACGGGCTGGGGCCGGATTCGGTACTGCTGCACTCGCATACCGCTATGTTCGACGCGCATCTGCTCGAGTTGCTGGCCGCGTTCGCCGCGGGTGCACGGCTGGTCGTGGCTCCCCCGGAGGTGGTCGCGGGAGACGCGCTGGCCCGGCTGATCCGCGACAGCGGCTGCACGGTTCTGCAGACCGCGCCCGCCGTGCTCGCCACGCTGTCGCCCGAGCAGGTTCCGGGGCTCGCGGTCGTCGCGATCGGCGGGGAGGCCTGCCCGGCGAAACTGGTGCGGCAGTGGGCCTCTCGTGTGCGGCTGCACAACGGCTACGGGCCGACCGAGGCGACCATCATGGCGACCGAGACCGCCGCCATGACCGCCGACGCGCCGGTATCCATCGGGCGGCCGCTGCCCGGTGTCTTCGCCGTGGTGCTGGACTCCCGGCTGCGGCTCGTCCCCGAGGGCGGCCGTGGCGAACTGTATCTGGGCGGCCCCGCCGTGGCCCACGGCTATCTCGGCAATCCGGCCGGAACCGCCGCCCGATTCGTCGCCGATCCATTTACCGCCGGTCGGCGGCTCTACCGCACCGGAGACGTGGTGTGCGCCGGACCCGACGGCGACTTCGAGATCTTCGGCCGCATGGACGGCCAGATCCAATTGCACGGGCGCCGTGTCGAACCGGCCGAGATCGAGGCCGCGCTGCTCGCCGCTCCCGAGATCGCGTACGCGGTGGTGACGCTCATCGACGCGGGGCGGCCCGGGGCGCGCCTGGTGGGATACGTCGTCCCCGCCGACGGCGCGCGGATCGACACGGCCGCGACGCTGCGAAGGCTGCGGGCCGAACTGCCCTTCGCTTTGGTTCCCTCGGCACTGGTCGCGCTCGACGCACTGCCCATGGCGGGCAACGGGAAGGTCGATCGCGCGGCACTCCCCGCTCCCGTCCCCCGCACCCGCGCCCCTCGGCCGCCGCGGACCCGGCTCGAACAGCTGGTCGCCGACCGCTTCGCCGCCACCCTGGACCGGTCGGAGGTCGGCCGGGACGACGACTTCTTCGAACTCGGCGGGAATTCCGTACTGGGCGTGACGGTTTCGGCCGAGCTGGCCGCGGCGACGGGCCTGCCCATGGCCCTGCACTGGCTCTACACCGCGCCGACCGTCGAGCTGCTCGCCGCACGACTGGCCGGCCACGACACCGCCGGTGACGACGCGCTCGGTGTCCTGCTCCCGTTGCGCCGCAACGGCACTCGGCCACCGCTGTTCTGCGTGCATTCCGCCGTGCCGCTCGCCTGGTGTTACGCCGGGCTGGCACGTTACGTGACCGACCGACCGGTCTACGGACTGCAGGCGCCCGTGCTGACGGCCGCGTCCGAGCTCCCCGCCGGGATCGATGACCTCGCCGACAGCTACATCGACGCCATGCTCGGCGTGCAGCCCGAGGGCACCTACCACCTGCTCGGATGGTCCCTCGGCGGGCAGATCGCGCACGCCGTCGCGGTGCGGCTGCGGGCCCGCGGCGCGACGGTCGCCGTGCTGGCGATGCTGGACAGCGTGGTCGTGCCCGCGACCGCGGCACCGCCGCCGGTGCCGCGCATGCGCGATCTGCTGACCCACCTGCTCGGCGACGAGCCCGAGGACGCCGACGCCGCCCCGGACGTCACCGCGGCGGAGGCGGCCGCCGAGCTGGCCCGCGCGGGCGCCTCCTTCGGCACGGGACTGTCCGCGGAGCAGCTCGAGCGACTGCATCGCGGATACGCTGCCGGAGTCGCGCTCTCGCACGGCTACCGGCCCGGCGTGTACGACGGTGACCTGCTGTACTTTTCGGCGACCCGGGGCATCACGGAGCTGCTGGGCGCGTATGTCTGGCGGCCCTACGTCACCGGGGAACTGGTCGAACATCCCGTGGCCGCCACGCATGCCCAGCTGACCAATTCCGAGGTCGTCGCGGTCATCGGCCCGCTCCTGGCGGAGCATCTCGAGCGGACCGACGCGGCCGGGAGCGCACGGACGACCGTGCTCGACCGTCTCCCCACACGGCCACGGGACGCCGCCACGTCGGCTACGCGGCGGGCATAGCGTCCAGCGGGTCGTACCGCAACATGTTGGACGGTCTGTTGTTTCGTTTCACAGGCGCACGGCAATGCTTCATCAGAGCCGGATTCGCGGCGTCGTCATGGGGCGGGGCGCGATCGACGCGGGGCCGGGCCAGCACGGACACACCAGACGAACGGAGCGCTCCAGCCATGTTCCTGCCCACATCCGGGGCTCCCCGCCCGATCGCGACGACCGGCGAACCCGATTGCCGCCGAATCGCCGCGGCCATCTCCGCCGCCCTGCCGGGCCGCCCGGCGGTCGGCATCGCGGCGGTCGGAGCCGGCAAGCTGGAATCCGGTGGCGCGGCCTCCAATTCCCGCGCGAACCTGCTGGAGGACACCCAGCTCATTCATCTCGGCGGCCCGGTCCGGGACGCGGCCGCGGGCGGACGGCCGATCCTGGTCGCGGACATGGCCCTGGAAACCCAGTGGGACAACGATTTCCGCCGCGAGGTCCAGATCCTGGGCGCCCGCTCCCTGTTCTGCCAGCCGGTCACCGCCGAATCGGACGTCGTCGGCGTGATCACCCTTTACGGCTCGCACCCCAACGCCTTCCCCGCCGCCGCCCCCGACCTCCTCCGCCCCTTCCGAGTCACCGTCACCGACGCCCTCGTCCGCCTGCAAACCTCCGACCGATAAATCTCCCGTCAGGCGGCCCGGTCAAGGTGCGCCCAAGAGAGTGGTGGCCAGGTCGGTGAAGGTGGCCATGGCGCGGTGGAAACCGGTGGGGCCCAAGGAGATCCGGGCGGCTCCGGCCGCGGCGGCCGCCGCGGTGCCGTCGAAGGGTGGGGTCAGGTTGGCGTTGACGGGGGCGGCGAGGGCGGTGGCCAGTTCTCGGATCGTGTCGGGGGCGGTCAAGCGGAGGGGGTAGACGCAATCCGCTCCGGCGGACAGATACTGCCGGGCTCGGCGTATCACCTCCGGTGTGGCGCCCGGGCCGTTGTGCAGGTAGGCGTCGATACGTGCGTTGATCACGAGGTCGACGCCCACGTCCGTCGCCGCGGCGCGCACCGCGGCGATCCGGTCGGCGACAAGGCCGGGTTCGGCGAGTGTCCCGGGCGTCCGGTGGTCGGAGTCCTCGAGGTTGCAGCCGACCGCGCCCGCCGTGAGCAGCCGGTCGACGAGTTCCGTCGCGTCGCGGCCGTACCCGTCGAGGAGGTCCGCGGTCACCGGCACATCGACGGCGCGCGCTATGCGCCGCACCGTCGCGAACAGCGGATCGAGCGGAGTGTCCGGGCCGTCCGGCAGGCCGAGCGCGGCGGCGACGGCGGCACTCGACGTACCCACCGCTCGCCCGCCGGCGGCGACGACGCGGTCGGCCGACGCGACGTCCCAGGCGTTCACGAGAATCAACGGCCGGCCCGGAACATGCAGGGACCGCAGGTGTTTCGCCGCGTCGCGCAGGCCGCTCATACCCGCACCTCCGCGGCGAGGGCGGCCGCGCGGCGGGTCGAACGTTCCGCCCGCCGGACCACGGTGACCGCGGCGAGGACCGCCACCAGGCTGAAGCCCGCGGCGACCAGGGAGCCGCGCCGGAAGCCCTCGGTCAGGGCCACCGCCCCGCCGCCGGACACGCCGCGCGCCACGGCGATCGCCACCGCCGCGACGACGGCCGTTCCCAGCGCGCCGCCGATCTCCCGGGCGGTCTCCACCATGCCGCCGGCCAATCCGCTGACCTCTTCGGGTATGCCGACGAACGCGGCGACCTGGATCGACACCAGTGACAGGCCCACGCCCGCGCCGACGGCGAGGAATCCGGGGAACAGGTCCGGCCAGTAAGCGGCGTGCACCGGCACGCGGGCGAGCCACAGCAGCCCGGCCGCCGAACTCGCCTGCGCGACAACCAATGACCAACCGGCGCCGAGCCGCGACAGGATGATCGGCGCGATCCCGGCCGCCACCACCACCGCGGTCGCCGCGATCGCGAGATATGCCACGCCGGTGCGCAGCGCCGAGTAGCCGAGCACCTGCTGCATGAGCAGCGAGGCCTGGAAGATCGTCGCGAAGAACGCCGCATACACCAGTGCGGCAACGAGATTCGCGGCGTTCAGGGTCGGCCGACGGAACATCGACAGCGGCACCAGCGGCTCCGCCGTCCGGTGCTCCACGACGACGAACACCGCCAGGAGAACGACGCCGGCCGCGAGGAAGCCGAGCGTCACCGCCGACGTCCACCCGTGCTCGACGCTCTTGTTGATGGCGTAGACCACCGCGGCGAGCCCGGCGGTCACCGTCACCGCACCGGCGGCGTCGAACGGCCCGCGATGGATACCGCGGTCGGTGGGAACGTATTTCGCGATCAGCGCCACCATCGCCGCGACGATGGGCACGTTGATGAAGAAGACCCACTGCCAGCCGGGCCCGGCGGTCAGCGCGCCACTGACCACGACGCCGACGGAGGCCGCGCTGCCACCGGCCGCGCCGAACACGCCGAGCGCCTTGGTCCGCGCGGTGCCCTCCGAGAACGTCGCGACGAGCACCGCGAGCGCGGCCGGAGCGGCCAGCGCCGCGCCGACGCCCTGCATCGCCCGCGACGCCACCAGCTGCGCGAACGACGCCGAGATGCCGGCGGTGAGCGAGGCGACCGCGAACAGCGACAAGCCCGCCAGCAGCATCCGGCGGCGGCCGAGCAGGTCACTCGCGCGCCCGCCGAGCAGCAGCAGACCGCCCAGCAGCAGGACGTAGGTGATCACCACCCATTGCAGGTCGCCGGGCGCCAGCCCGAGATCGATCTGGATGGCGGGCAGGGCCACGTTCACGATGGCGATGTCGAGGGTGATGATGAACTGGGCGCCGCACATCAGCGCGAGAATCGCCCCGGGGTGTAGCGTCCGCCGCTCGGAGACCGGAGGCGGTAGAAGAATTTCGTCGACCATACCTTCCACAACCGGCCGCGTGCCGGAAACTCGTCGCGGCCGTCGTCAGCCGAGCGTGGCGGGCAGTCCGAACACCGGGAACAGCTCCGGCTGCAGGAAGGCGTGCAGCGCCACGATCTCGCCGCCCGCGCATTCCAGCACCTGGATGCCCACGGCCTCGAAGCGGCCGCCGTGGTCCCGGTACACGGCCACCGCCGGGCAGCCGTTGGCCTCGATCGGCACCAGCCGCTTGCCCCGGCAACCGAGGTCGGATTCGATCAGCCAGCGCCGGAACGCTTCCCGGCCGGACAGCCAGAACGCCACCGGCGGCATGTCGATCACGGCGTCGTGCCGCAGCAGCGAGACGATGCCGTCGATGTCGAAGCGCTCGAAGGCCGTGACGTAGCGTTCGAGCAGCCCCGTGTCGACCGGTTCGGCCGCACCGGGGTCCGCCGGCGCCGCCGCGAGGGCCGAGCGGGCGCGGCGCAACATGCTGTTGACCGCGTCCACGCTGGTGTCGAGTAGATCGGCGACCTCGGCCGCCCGCCAGCACAGCACGTCACGCAGGATGAGCACGGCGCGCTGGCGTGGCAGCAGATGCTGGAGGGCGGCGACGAAGGCCAGCCGCACCGACTCCCGCGAGATCGCCCGCTCCGAGGGATCGTCGGCCGGGGCGGTCGGAAACGGTTGCAGCCAGGTCGATTCCGGCAGCGCCGGGCCCAGGCCGCCGTGCGGGTCGGCGGCCACGACCAGATCCATCGGCAGCGCGCGTCGTCGCCGTTCCCCGGCCGCGTCGATGCAGACGTTGGTCGCGATGCGATACACCCAGGGCCGCAGTCCGGCCGGGTCGGCCAGGCCGCCCGCGGATCGCCACGCCCGCATCATCGTTTCCTGTACGGCGTCCTCGGCCTCGAGCGCGGACCCGAGCATCCGGTAGCAGTAGGCGAACAGCGGTTGCCGCAGGGCGGCCAGGTCCCGCTCCAGCGACGGCGGGACGAGAACGGTAGTCGGGTTCATCCGCGGTGACTCCTCGATCGGACCGGTGCGCTCGCAGAGAACGCCTTCGACAGGTAAGACCGGCGCGGCGGCCGAAACTCGTCGCGGCGGGGCCGGAACGGCGGTGATCGTTACGAACTCGAGTAACCTTGCCCTGTTCACCGGGGTGTCGCGGTCGGAGAGGCGGGGCTATGACGTCATGGCGGGCGCGGGCGACCATCGCGCGGATGCGGTGGCAGCGGAACAAGCGGTTCTACGCCGACCCCGCCGTCATGCGGGCGAACCTGGCGCATCATCAGGCGCCGGAGCGGTCCCGGCCGCCGCGGCGGCTGGCCGACACCCACGAGGTGAGCCGTACCGTGGTCGACGGCCGTGACGTGTTCACGATCACGCCGCGCGGCGGGCCGCGGTCGCCGTGGCACATCTTCCATATGCACGGCGGCGGATTCGTCGAGGCGCCCGAGGCACACCATTGGCGCTTCGCCGCCAGGATGGTCGACCGGCTCGGCTGCACCTACACCTTGCCGATGTATCCCCTCGCGCCCGAACACGACCATCGGGCGATCGTGCCGATGGTCGAGCAGGCCTACGCCCGGGCCGTCGGCGAGGTCGCGCCCGGCGACCGGATCGTCTTCGGCGATTCGGCCGGTGGCACTCTCGCGCTCACGCTGGCCCGCCATCTCCGCGAACGCGGGCAGCCGCAACCGCGCGCCCTGGCATTGTTCTCACCGTGGATCGATCTCGCCACGGACGATCCGCTCTCGCTGGCGCTGGACGACCGCGATCCCGAACTCGGGGTCACGGGGCTGCAGCAGGCGGGCCGCTGGTACGCGGCCGGGCTGGCGCTGGACGATCCGCACATCAGCCCCGCGTTCGCCGACCTCAGCGGCCTCGCCCCGATCATGGTCTTCATCGGTCACCGCGACATCCTGCTCCCCGACGCGCGCCGCGTCGCGGACCTCGGCCAGGCGGCGGGCGTCCCGGTCGACCTGCGCGAATACCCCGGCATGTTCCACAACTGGATCATGAAGGACATCCCGGAAGCCCGCCGCGCCCTCGGTGAACTACTCGAATTCCTGCGCACCACCGGACAGTGAATTACCGCCACGCGCGAAACATGTTGCGCTAGCGTCGAATCCGTGACTGTCCTGGATACGGCGGCTCGTCGCGACGCGCTGCTGAGCGAGACCGATCTCCTCGCCGACCTGTACCTGTCCGCCGACCCGGCGACGCCCGTTCCGACCTGCCCGGACTGGACCCTGGCGAACCTCGTCGCCCACGTCGGCCGCGCTACCCGGTGGGCCGCGGCGACCATCGCCGCCCGGACCACCGCGCCGATCGACATCCGCGAGGTGCCCGGCATCCGCCGCCCGCACGACCCGGACGAGGCCGCCCGCTGGCTGCGCGGCGGCGCCCGCGCGATGCTCGACAACCTCGCGACCACGGGGGACGACACCCCGGTCTGGACCACGACCGGCACCGTACGCCCGGCGGCCTGGTGGGTGCGCCGACTCCTGCACGAGGCGACCGTGCACCGCGCGGACGCCACGCTCGCCCTCGGCCGCGAATTCGTCCTCGCCCCGGCGCTGGCCGCCGACGGTCTCTCCGAATTCCTCGGCGTCGTCGCGTGGGTCCCGCATCTCGGGACCGCCCTCGACGAGGGCACGAGTCTGCGACTGCAAGCTCACGACACCGACGACACCTGGACGATCCACCGATCCGGGGACCGCATCACATTCACCGACAGCGGTGCCCCGGCCACACTCACCCTCCGGGGCACCGCCACGGACCTCTTCCTCCTACTCCTGCGCCGAATCCCCGCCGGCACTGCGGGTCTGGACACCTCCGGCGACCTCGCGGTACTCACCGCCTGGCTCGAGCGCGTCCGGTTCTGACCGTTCGCCGCCCCGCGACCGCATCAGTACGAACGCCGCAGCCGCACCGAGCACACCGACCAGCCCGCCGACCGCGAGCACGCCCTGTACCCCTGCCGCCGCACCGGCTCGCACGGCATCGTGCAGCCCCGGCGCGTGCGCCAGCAGGACGGGCGCCTGCCTGCCCGCGACGCCCCGCGCGGTGGCGTCCGTGTCCGGCACCCGGTGTTCGGCCAGCACCGCCGCGGCTCGTCCGGTGAAGGCGCTGCCGAGCGTGGCGACGGCGATGGTGAAGCCGAGCTGCTGCGCGGTATTCAAGGCGCCCGTTGCCATTCCGGCACGCTCCCACGAGACCGCCGCGGTCGCGGCCGATCCCAGCGTCGCGGTCGCCAGCCCCACACCCAGACCGATCGCCAAGAAGCCGGGAACCAGTGCGAGCCAACCGGAATCGTCGTGCATCAGCAGCGCCCCGGCCAGTCCCCCGACGCCGATGACGAGCAATCCGCCGCCGATGACCCGCCCGGCGTTCGGGCCGTGCAGGAACCGACCGATCGCGCCGGAGACCACGAATGCCATGGCGGACAAGGGAAGTCCGACCAGCCCGGCCTGGATCGCGCTCATCCCGAGTACCGACTGCATCCAGATCTGGGTGTACATCAGTGCGCCGAACGCGGCGAAGAACAGCGCGCCCCCGGCGAGCAGCACGCCGGTGAACGAGCGATCACGCAGCAGCCCGAGGTCGAACATCGCGTGGGGCGCACGGCGTTCGACGGCGACGAAGGCGGTCAGCCCGACCACCGCGGCCACCAGCATCCCGCGCGTGCCCGCGTCCGACCACCCGCGCTCACCGGCACGGACGAGTGCGTAGGTGAGTGCGGCGACCGCGCCGGTGAAGGTCGCGATGCCCGCCGCATCGATCCGCCCGCGCCGCGGCGCCCGATCGTTGTCGAACACCCACGCGCACAACGCGATCGCGACCGCGCCGACCGGCAGATTCACGAAGAAGATCCACCGCCACGACGCGAGGTCGGTGAGGACGCCGCCCACGATCGGTCCCACCGCCGACGACGCGCCCGCGACCGCGCCCCACAACCCGTACGCGGCGGCCCGGTCGCGGCCCGAGTAGGAACCGTTGAGCAGCGCGAAAGTGGTGCAGGACATGGCGGCCGCCCCGATGCCCTGGACCACTCGGGCGGCGATGAGCAGCGCCGGATTCGCCGCGATCCCGCACACCAGCGAGGCGGCCGAGAACAGGGCCAGTCCGGCGAGGTAGGTGCGGCGGTGTCCGATCAGGTCGGCGACGGTTCCGGCGCCGAGCATCAGCGCGGCCATGGCCAGCGCGTAGCCGTCCACGACCCACTGCAGCGCGGCGAACGACGCGCCCAGGTCGCGCTGCATGTCGGGGAGCGCGACGTTCACGATGGTGACGTCGATGAGGAGCACGAAGGTGCCCAGGCACACCGTCGTGAGTGGTAGCCATTTTCGCAAAGCCGTTGTCCTTCCGGATATTTCGATGTCTTCGATGGGACGTCGAGTATCCGGAGCCGGACCTGTTTCCCTCGCTTTCGCGGCCATTCGGCGTACATTTCCTCCCATGCGGGACGATCCGATGCACAACTTGTCCACCCTGGACGCGCTGGACAGGCAAATCGTGCACGCGTTGCAACTGGATCCGCGGCGTCCGTTCAGCGGGGTCGCGGCCGATCTCGGTGTCGCCGAGCAGACGGTGGCGCGCCGGTACCGGCGGTTGCGCCGCGACGGGGTGGTGCGCGTGATCGGCGCGGTGGACTCGCCCGCGCTCGGCGAGAACGACTGGATCGTGCGGGTGCGATGCCGCCCGGACGGTGCCCAGCAGGTCGCCGAGGCGCTGGCGAAACGCCACGACGCCGCCTGGGTCAGCATTGCCGCCGCGGGCGCGGAGGTGATCTTCTCGCTGCATCCGCGCAGCGGCCGGGATCGGGACGATCTGCTGGTGCAGCGTTTGCAGCGCAGCGCTCCGGTGCACGACATCGCCGCCTCGATGATCCTGCACCGGTTCGTCGGCCGCGACGTCAAGGACTGGCGGGGGCGGCGCCACGCGACGGCCGCACCGGCGCCCGCGGCGGCGGACGGCTCCGACGACGATCCCCGCCTGCGCGAGGCGGACTTCGCCCTGCTGGACCTGCTGGCGCGCGACGGCCGCACCGGCTATTCGGCGCTGGCCCGCGCGACCGGTATGTCGATCGGCCGCGTCACCCGGCGCATCGCGGCGCTGGAGTCGGGCGGCATCCTGTATTTCGACCTGGACATCGCCCCCGCCGCGCCGGGCGCCGCGCTGATCGCCTTCCTGTGGCTCGGTGTCACGCCCGCGCGTCTGGACAGCGTCGGGGAGGCCGTCGCGGCCCAGCCCGAAACCGGTTACGCCGCCGCCATCACCGGCCCCTTCAACCTGTGCGCCGTGCTCTCCTGCCGCAACGCCGACGACCTGTACCGCTACGTCACCACTCGTATGGCGGCCCTCGACGGCGTGCACAGTTTCGAACTGTCGCCGGTACTGCGGCGGCTGAAACAGGCCGGCGCGCAAGCCGACGACGGCCGCTTGGCCCACCCGGCCCCCACCCGCCCGTCCCGCCGCCGCTGACCGGTCACCGGCACGCGAATATCCCGGTGTCGCAAGGACTCCGGGATATTCGGCTGCCGGTCAGGCGTTGAGCGGGATGGCGAGCACCACCTCCTGCTCGTTCTCCGGGAGATAGTGCACCTGCACGATCCGGCCGACCTGAACGTTGGTCACACTCGTCGGCGGCAGGAACTTCTCGGCGCGGGTGGTGAAGGTGCTGCCGTCGGGCCGGGTGACGGCGAGCCGGAGTTCGACCTTGGAGTGGCCGTCGCGGATCTCGCCGGGCACCGACAGCGACTGCACCACGGCTTGGGCGGCGACGCCGCGGGCGGCGATGTCGAGCTTGGCCTTCGTGGTGAAGCCCTTGCGCAGCATGGCCTCGTTCATCGCCCGCTGCGCCTGCACGGCGTCCCCGGACAGGTCCAGTTCCACCTTGTCGGTGCGGCCGGGCCGATAGCGCACCGGGAGCACGACGCCGGGCCGCAGCAACGCCAGTTCGGTCAGCGGCACGATCGCCTTCGCGACCGAGTCGAAGACCTCGCCGCCGACGCCCTCGACGCCGAACTCGATGCGGATCTGGGGCTGGTCGTTGACGGTGAGCCCGGTCTGGCGGAAGGACTTGACGGTGCCGATGCCGACCAGCCCGTCCCGGAACTCGGCACTGTTGCGGCCGGTGAGCGCCGACAGCACGCCGTCGCCGGTGAACGCGAAGGCCAGCACCGCGCCCGTGCCGGCGATGATCGGCAGCGCCAGCAGGCCGTTCAGCCAAGCGACGAAGCCGGGCTCCCACGGACTGCCGGTCTCGTAGGTCAGGCCGTGCCACAGGTAGATGCCGGTCGCGAGAACGGCGAATCCGAGAGCGACGGCCCGCACTGTCGTACGCATGATGGATTCCTTACCGGGTCAGCCGTTGACGATGGACGCGCAGGCGAAGGTGATGTCGAAGGTGGCGGTGGCCGGGCCGGCCATCGGGTTGGTCATGTCGGGGGCCGCGACGCCCTCGCCGGTGACCTTGTAGGTGTTGCCGTCCTTGACGGACTTGGCCGAGCCGCCGGGCTGCCCGTTGCCGTAGCCGACGGCGTAGGGCATGCCCGACGAGCCGCCCTTGCTGCCCGCGATGCCGACGGCCTGCACGGTGCCGTCGCCGGTGACGGTGGCGCTGACGCTGAGCTGCCCGTAGGTGGGGTTGTCGGTGTCGGTCAGCGCGAGGGCGAGCACACCGCCCTGCGAGACACAGGTGGTCTCGAATTTCCCGTCGAGGGCCTTGCCGCCGACCAGGGCGGCCGACTTGCCGCCCGGAGCGGGGCTCGCGGGAGCCGCGGCGGAGGTCCGCGCCGAGGTCGGCTGGGCGGAGTCGGCGGAATCGTCGCCGCAGGCGCTGACGAACAGGGTGAGCCCGGCGGCGGCGAGGGCGGCGGCGGTGATCCGGATCTGCTTGGCGTTCATGGTTTGTCGTTCCTTCGTTGTCGGTCCGGCCCTGCGATCGGGCCGTGCCAGAAAGGTAGGAAGGATTGGCCGCCTACCGATCCCAGGTTTGGGGCTGCACCGAACCGGCGGTAGTGGGTTAACCTGGCCGAATGCGACGACCGCGCGCCATGGTGCTCGACGAGGTGTGGCGCGAGATGCGAGGCGTCGAGGCGCTCAGCGGCCCCCAGGGCGGGCCATTGCGCCGCACCGTCAAGCTGATCCTCGACCCGCTGGTGATCCGGCCCGTCCAGCATCCCGCCTGCGCCGGGCCGATGCTGACGGCGGACGGCGCGACCCTGCTCGCGGCCCGCGTCCACGCCGCGGCCGACGTCTTGCGCGCGACCGCGGCCTGGTTCGTTCTGCTCAAGCGGATCCGCCGCGCCGCGCGCATCACCGAGGGCCATCCCCAGGACCTGTATTTCCAGCGGTGTTTCGAACTCGCCACGGTCTCGGGGCATCCGGATCCGGTGCGTGACGAGCCCGCCGCCGCGGCCGCGCTGCGCGAGATCCACCATGTCGCGGCGGGCCGGACCACGCAGGCGCTGCGGGAGCATCTCGCCGACCCGTCTCGCCGCGCCGAACTTTCGGTCCTGATCGAGACGGCGTGGCGACGGCGTCCGCGGCCCGCCGCCGCGCCGTCCGGCCACGCCGCCGCGCTGGCCGCGCTGCTCGACGCCTGTGCGGAGCAGGATTCGCCGAGCCGGTCCGGGGAGCGCGAATGGGACGGTCTGGTGGCCGCGCACGCGGGCGCCCGGTCCGGAATCGCCCTGTGGTACAACGACTCCGGCCATTCGGCGCAGGAACTCGGCCTGACCGCGCACCCGCTGCCCGCCGCGCCCGCACTGGGCGCGACGGCCTCGACCGCGACCATGGGGCGGCCGTTCGATCGCACGGTCTGCGAACGTGTCTTCACGGTGTTGCAGGCCTCCACCGAGCGCGCCGACCTGCCCGCTATTCCGGAGCTGGTCACCGCGGAGATCGCCCGTAGCTGTGCGCCGTGGGCGTTGCTGGACGAGTCGCTGCGGGTCGCCGCGGCCGCGGGAGTGGAACTGGCGCTGGGCCTCGCCCCGCTCGCGGCACGTGCCGCACTCGAGCCCGGTCCGGTGGCGGCGGTCGGCGTCGCCCCCGTGACGGCATATGAACAGCCGCAACCGGATTCGTCGTCGCGGGGCACCGCGGCGCATCGCGCGGTCAACGGGCGCTGGCGGCGGGAGGCGTACGTGTTGCAGGCGCGTCGCCTCGCCGTGCACGAGACCGGTACCGCCGCGGACCCGCTCGCCGTGATCGCGGCCGAACTCCGGCGGCCGTGGCGGCCGTATCTGCGGCGTTTGTGGGTCCGCCTGCACGGGCGCGATGTCCGGGAGGCGCCGGTGCTCGAGGTCGGCGAGCTGTGGGATCTGCTCGACGGGGTGGCCCGGTCGGTCATCCTCGATCACCGGGCACGAGTCAAGAAGGCCTTGAGCGCGAATCACGCTGACACGGCGGCCGATTCGGCGGAATCGAGGGCGAGCTGATGCCCGAAGCCGTATTTCTCCGCCACGACGACGGTGTCGTCACCCTCTCCCCCGCCGACGCGCCGACCGTCCACGACCCGGAACCGCGTCTGGACACACTCGTGCTGGAGGTCGTGGGCGGCCATCTGTCGTGGGGCCTGCTCTCCGGTCAGCGCACTCCGGCGGCCGTGCTGCACGATCCCGCGGCCGCCCAGGACTGGCTGTGGGCCGTCTACGGCGAACCGGTCGCGGTGGCCGTCGCCGACGGGCACGTGGGCGAAACATCCTCGGCCCCGGCCCTTCCCGAGCTGGCCGACAGCGCACGGCGTCTCGGTTACGCGCTCTGGGCGGCCCACTGGTGGCCCGCGTCGACCATCGACGCCATCCCGGTCCTCGATCCGCGCGTGCTCGATCAGGACCTCGCGCACCTCAGCGAGGCCTGCGAGATGATCGTGGACGGTGCGGATGCCCTACTCGCCCAGAATGTTTCGCCCGTGGCGGTCGCGCAGAGGGATTACGCCCTGGCCGCGGGACCCTCGACGGCAGCGGGACCCGCCGGACTGATTCTCGCCACGGGCATCACCGGATGGGACTGGCGACGCTGCCCGCCCGGCATCCTGGATGCGTCGGAATCCGCCGTATCCTGGCGTCTCACCAGGGATTCCGGTGTGACGACACTCGGCGTCGCGGCGGTCGCCGCCCCGCGATTCGATCCCGGCGTACCCGCTCATCTGTGGCCCCGCGCCCGCGTCTCGACCACCCCCACCGCCACACTGGACCTCACCCTGCACCCGGACGGTGACACCTGGACGGGCACAGCCGTCACCGAGGCGGAAGATGTTGCCGGCGTGGATATTTACGTCCCGGGCGTCGGTCCGTCGCCAATAGAGAACCCGACAGCGGCGGACGACCCGCACGGACCGGCGGCCCGCCGCCGCATCCGGGACTTCGCGGCGAATCGGCTCCGTGCCGCCCTGCACCCACCGGAGTCGGGAGACGCGCCACTGCTGGCCGAAATCGACGCCGCCACAATGGATCAGGACTTCTGATGGACACCGAGGACACCGTGCCTCCCGGCGTCGAACTGCTCCACGAGGGCGCCGCGGCCCACGCTCGCGGCGAGGTCGCCGAGGCCCTGCGCATCTTCGCGGACGCCGCCCGCACGACCAGCGGCGGCGTGCGGGTCAGCGCCCTGATCAACGCGGCGAGCATGCGGGACGAACTCGGTGATCACACCGGCGCGATCACCGGTTTCCGGGCCGCACTCGCCGAAATCCCGGACGACGCGACCGAGAAGCGCGCCTCCACCCTGATCAACTACTCGCAGGCCCTGCAGCACGTCGGCGACCTGGACGCCGCCGAGGCCGCGCTGGAGCAGGCGCGTGACCTGCTCGAGGGGCACAGCGACCTCGCCACGTTGCGCGTCTCCTGCCTGATCTCGCTCACCGCCGTCGCGATGCATCGCAGTCGATGGGCGCAGGCGATCACGCTGGCCACCGACTCGCTGGAAGTCACCACGCGCTCGGCGCCCCAGTTACGCGGCCACCCGCTGGGGAATCTCGCGGCGGCCCACTTCGAGTCCGGGCGCGGCGAACTCGGCCTCGACTTCGCACATCAGGCGCTGGCCGCGTTCGAGGCCACAGACGACGTGAACGGAACCGCCGAGATGCGGCAGACGCTCGCGATGATGTATGCCCGGCTGGGCCGCCACGACGAGGCCGAACCGCATCTGCGGACCGCTCAGCGGCATTTCGAGGCGGCCGGTCTCGGCTATCGCGCCGGGCTCGGGCTACAACTGTCGGCGTTCCTGGCCGAGCGGCACGGCGACCTCGAGCACGTCGAGCAGGTCTATCGGCGCGCCCTCGCCTACTTCGAGGGCTCCGGCGCGGTGCTCGAGGCTTCCGGAGTCCGGATCCGCCTGGCCACGCTCGATTTCGCACATGGGCGAGTCGGAGACGGTCAGGCGCTGCTCGCGGCGGCCTACGCCGCGTACGCGGCGCGCGGTCTCGGCTTGCAGTGTGCGCGAGTCGATTTCTGGCACGCGTCGCTCTGGGACATGATCATCCCGGACCTGGTCACCCCGCCGCCGCCCGAGGCGCTCGCGCTGGCCCGCGATCTGGCCGTCACCTCCGCCCTCGCCATCGACGCCGTGCGCTACAGCTTCCGCGACGGCGGCCAGCGCGAGCAGTGGAATCGCGAGATGGCCGCCCCCGCGCTGCGGCTGGCGTTCCGCTTCGCCTACCGGTGCGGTGACGGGCAACTCATCGCCGATCTGATCGAAACCCAATGTGCCGGAACCGCTCTGGACCGGGCAGCGATGACGGACACCGCACCGGCGCGGTTGCCGTTCGATCCGCCCCCACCGCCGCCCGAACCTCCCGCCGACCCCGGCGCGGGCTCGCTGCGGCTGGGCTCGGCGCTCGCGCAGGTCGCGGCCGCCGCCGGGCTGCCGGTCGGCCCGCCGCCGCGACTCGCGGTCCCCCCGGACGGCCACATCGCGCTGGACGCCTACATCACCGCCGCCGAACAGCGCTATGGCCGGGCGGTGCGGGACGACCGGGTGATACCGGCATGACCGGCGCGCAGCCGACGGTGCTCGTGCGGATGGCCGACGCCGACGACCTGTACATGTCCTGGCGCTGGCTCGGCGGTACCTCGAGCCCGGGCGCGAGCATGCTGCCCGGCGCCGACGTCGACGCGGCCGTGCACCGGCTCGCGGCGGCACTGCCGGACCCCGCGCGCCCGGGCGGTCTCGAACAAGCCCTCACCACGGGCGATTTCGCCGACCGGGAAACAGAATATGCTCTGGCGCAGGCACTCAGCCGCGCGCTGCTCCCGCAGGGGCTGGCGATCCAGTTGCACGAGCTACTGATGCGCGGCGTCCGCCCGCACATCCGGTGGCAGCCGTCACCGCGGGTGGCGCAGGTGCCGTGGGAGCTGATCGCGCCCGATCCCAGCCTGCGGCTGGTCGACATCGCCGACGTCAGCATGCTCGCCCCCGCGAGCATCGTGCACGCCCCGGACCGCATCGCCCGTTCCTGGGCCGCCGACCGTGACCTGCCGGTAGTCGCGGTGCTCGACCCGCGCGTGCCGGGCTTCCGGGCCGATTCGGAACTGGGCTCGGTACTCGGGCGGCCCGACCCCGCCATGCCGTTGGCCGAGCGTGCGACCGAATACCTTGCGCGCCAACGGCTCCGGCCCGCGGCCGACACAGCGCCGGAAGCCTTCCGCCGCACCGACCTCGATCGTGACCGGCTCAGCGCGCTGCTGCGCGACGGCGCCGCCCGGCTGCTCTACGTCGGTCATGTCACCGCCGAAGCGCCGGAATCCGGCCGCAGCGAGAACGCCGAACTCCATCTCGCGTGCACCGCCGACACCACCGGCTTCGCCCGTCCGCTGCGCGGCCACCGGCCGCTGTCGGCGAAGGATCTGCTGCTGGGCACCCACACGCTGGCGGCCGAACCCGTTGCGGGACAGGATCTCTGGCCCATCCCCAGCCGCGTGGCGCTCATCGCCTGTGAGAGCGGCGGCGACCTGCGCTTCACCGAGGCCCTGGGCCTGGTCGCCGCGATGATCAACGGCGGCGCGGAACTGGTCACGGCGACCCGCTGGGCGCTCCCCACGGACCTGGCCTTCCAGCGCCTCGCCGGCGCCACCGCCGCGACCCCGCTCCAGGATGTCGTGTGCGCGGTCGACGCCGCCCACGAACGACCCGACCCGATCCTCGCCCTGTCCGCCTGGCAGCGCGAACGCCTGACGGCCTGGCGGGAGACCGGCGCCATCGAGCACTCGCCGCTACTCTGGGCGGCCTTCGCCACCGTCTCCTGCGCGGCCGATTCCCTCGCCTGACCGACCGCGAACACACCGAGCACAGCGGCTCCGGCGACCGGCCGGAGCGAAGGCGTGCGATCGGAGCGAACAAAGAGATCGTGCGCGGGTGTCGAGATACGGTCGACCTGTTCGTCATTCTCTGCGACCGACTGTTCTACCGACCCTGTTCCGGTGAGTGGAGGAACCGATGCAGTACCTGCTGCTGATCTACGATTGCGTGCGGCCCGAGCCGGATGATCCGGGTTTCGCCGAGGCCCTGGCCAGGGTGAACGCGTTCGCCGACGAGTGCCGCCGGCGCGGGGTGTTCATCTCCGGGCACCCGCTGCGCGACGAGCGCACCGCCACCACCGTCAGCGTGCGCGACGGGCGGACACTGATCACCGACGGCCCGTACGCCGAAACCCACGAGCATCTCGGCGGCGTCTACGTGCTCGACTGCCGCGACCTCGACGAGGCTCTCGAACTGGCCGCATTGTGCCCGCTGGCCGAACCGGGCGGCATCGAGGTCCGGCCGATCGTCACCGTGCCGGGGTTGGACCACCGACCGGCCACGGCCGAATGAGCGCACCCGTCCTGCAGCGGGTCTACCGCGAGCACCGGACCCTGCTGCTCGCCGCGCTGATCCGCGTCCACGGCGGCATCGAACTCGCCCAGGGCGCGCGGCAGGACCCCTGGCCGCCCGCCCTGGGCCCGAG
>NZ_JARWOP010000115.1 GCF_029868745.1 Nocardia wallacei
CACACGCCCCCCCCGGGGCCGCCGTTTTCGTGGGCGGGGGGCGGCGCAACCCCCCCGGCGGCGCGCGCGGCCCGCTGCAGTTCGATCCGGAACGTGTCACCGCCCGCGGCGGCGATATCGCCGGCGTGGGCGTCTTCGAGCGGCAGCACCTGTTCGCGGATGAACTCGCGGGTGCGTTCGGTCAGTGTGTGCACCTCGGGCGGAAGTGTCAGATCGATCGCCACGGACCACTCCTCGTTCGCAGTCGCCGAACGATCGCTCGGCATTCGACTGTTATGCAGACAAGCATGCGGTGATAAGTACTGTCAAATCACCATTTATCCCGACACGTGGTGTTCAGGTATTCTGAACAAATGGACAACGCTGAGCGTGATCGACAGGCGCTGGGAGCCCGGGTGCGGCACGCCAGGACGGCGTCGGGGCTCTCGTTGCGCGCCGCCGCGCAGCGCATCGGTGTCAGCCCGGCGACCCTGAGCGCGGTCGAGAACGGCAAGACCGGCGTGTCGATTCCGCGGCTGCGCGTAGTGGCCGCGGAACTCGGCACCACGGTGCCCTGGCTGATCGGTGCGTGGCAGCCGTCCACGACCAGTGCTCCCCAACGACGCCGCGCACCTGGCATTCCCCGCGATACCGGCGGTGACGTGGTGGGCGACTGGCGGCGGTTTCCCCCGCTCGAGATCGACCCGGTCCTGGCCGCCGCGATCGGCGCGTTCACCGAGATCGGGTACCACGGCGCCACCATGCGCTCGATCGCGCAGCGTGCCGGGATGAGCGTGCCCGGCGTCTATCACCACTACCGGGACAAGCAGGAGCTGCTGGTGCGGGTGCTGGAGTTGACGATGGACGAGTTGCACTGGCGGGTTCGCGCCGCCCGCGGCGAGGCGGGCACCGGTCGCGCGCGGGTGTGGCAGGTGGTGGAAGCGCTGGCCCTGTTCCACACCCACCGCCGCGAACTGGCCTTCATCGGCGCCAGCGAGATGCGGGGCCTGGCCCCCGCGAATCGACGCCGGATCACCGCGGCCCGCAACGAGATTCAGTATCTGCTCGACGAGGATATCGATGCCGCGCTCGCCGAGGAAGGCATGCCCGCCGAGCACGCCCGCGTCGCGGGCCGCGCCATCGCGACCATGTGTACCGCACTGCCGCAATGGTTTCGGCTCGACGGTCCCGTCACGCCAGAGCAAATCGCCACGGAATACGCGGCTTTCGCCCTTCGGCTACTCGGGATCCGGGAGCCGGACCGGTGATCCGATGCCGCCGCGGGTGCTGTCAGCGGATCGAGGAACCGATGCCCAGGCCACCGTCGACATCGAGGACCACTCCGCTGACATATCCCGCGGCCGGTGAGCACAGATAGGCGGCCGCCTCGGCGATGTCGCGGGGCTGCCCGGTCTTGCGTTGGGGCACTTTGGCGATCAACTTGTCGCGGGCCGCGGTGTTCATCGAGGCCAGCATGGGTGTATCGATGAGGCCCGGCGCTTCATCGAGGAGAACGACACGATCTGGCCGTAACCGCGTAACCGCGTAACCGCGTGATCGCATGTGCGGCAGCACGTTTCGCGTGCAGTAGAAAGCGCCCGTGAGCGAGGCGTCCAGCACCGCGTGCCCGTCGGCGTCGGGCGAGCAGGGGGCGGGGGACACCCCGCTGTCCGAACTCCTCGATCGGGCAATGGGCGTACTGGCGGAGCCGGAAATCAGCCAGGGGATAGCGCAGGGGTAGTTTCCCCGGCGAATAAATAAAATCGCGATGATTGCAATGAATAGCTCGAGCCGCGGAATCCTCGTACGCGGTGAGGCCTTATTCGAATCATCGTGATTTCATCGGTGGCGGTGCGCCGGAATTTACGCTCCCGCGGCCAGTCGCAGATGCGGTGAGAGCAGTGGGCGCAGTGCGTCCGCCGCTATTTTCGCGGTCGTCGTCGGCAGGCCCGGTCGAACGCCGACAGAAAGGTGCAACGGCTGTGCGGCGGGAAGGTCCGGGCGCGGAACGAGGCCCTCCGGCGTCTGCCCGAGCGTGGCGAGCAGCGCTACTCCCACGCCTGTCGCGACCGCCGCGTGCACGCCGCTCAGCTGCGGCGCCTCGGCGCGGATCGATGCCGGCAGCGCGAGCCCGGACAGGGTTTCCAACGCGCGGGTGCGCAGTGCGCAGGGACTGTCGAACGCGACGATCGGCACGGGCTCCGGCCGGGGCGGGAGCTGCCAGCCCGGAGCGGAATACCAGGTCAACTCGAGTTCTCCGACGCGGATCGCGCTGGGATCGTCGCTGTTCAGCAGCAAGGCGAGGTCGAGCCGGCGGCTCGCCAGGCCGTCGCGGAGGGCGCCGCCGCGGTCGATCCGGAACCGCACCGAGAACTGCGGCAACGCATGCTCGAGCGCGGTCGCCAGGGCCGGCAACAGCCGCGCGGCCGCGTGCTCGGTCGACCCGATCGTGAGGGTGCCCGCGGCCTCCGCGCCGAAGCTGCGCAGCGCTTGATCGTGCAGGTCGAGGATCCGCCGGGCCACGGCGAGGAGTTCGTCGCCGTCGGCCGTGAACCGCGAGCCGCGGCCGTGGCGCCGCACCAGCTGCCGGCCGACCGCATCCTCGAGTCGGCGCACGTGCTGGCTGACCGCTCCCTGGGTCAAATGCAGATGTGTCGCCGCGCGCTGGAAGCCGCCACAATCCGCGATGGCGACGAAGCTTCGTAACGGAGCAATGTCGAGATTCTTTTGCATGATGCCGACAATTATGCACTCTCATTACGAATCATGATGGTTCTCATCATGGATGCTCGTTGGATGGTCCGTGAGAATTCCCGTAATTTCGATGATGCGGGATATCAATGGGATGGAGCGGCGTGCGAAGCAGACGGCAGATTCATCTGGGTGCCGTTCCCTATGGAACGGGTGGTCCGGGCAGTCATACTCTCTGGCTGGATCCGGACATCCCCGGCGACGCGAGCGTGAACATCGACTGGTTCACCGAGGTCGCGCGACTGGCGGAGAGCGGCCTGTTCGATCTGGTGTTCATCGTCGACAGCCAGTTCATCACCCCGTTCTCGCCGCCGCACTACCTCAACCGCCTGGAGCCGTTGACCCTGCTGAGCGCGCTGGCGGTGCAGACCGCCCGGATCGGCCTGGTCGGCACGGCGACAACGAGTTTCAACAGCCCGTTCAACCTGACGCGCAGGTTCGGGTCGCTCGACCTCATCTCGCGCGGCCGCGCGGGGTGGAACGTCGTCACGACCGGTGACGCGGGCACCGCGCGCAACTACGGGCTCGACGAGCACTACGACTACGACACGCGGTACGGACGAGCGCGCGAGTATGTCGAACTGGCTCGGGCACTGTGGGATTCGTACGAGGACGACGCCTTCGTGCGCGACCGGGCGACCGGGCGATTCCTCGACCGCAGCAAGCAGCATCGGCTCGACCACGACGGTGCCTTCTTCCGGGTGCAGGGCCCGCTCAACCTGGTCCGCTCGCAGCAGGGACACCCCGTGATCTTCCAGGCGGGCGACTCCGACCAGGGCCGAGACCTCGGGGCATGCGTCGGCGAGGGCATCTTCACCCACGCCGCCGACATCCCCGCCGGTCAGGCGTTCTACAACGACATCAAGGACAGGGCGACACGGCGATTCGGCCGCGATCCCGACCATGTACTGATCCTGCCCGGCGTCCAGATCGTGGTCGGGGACACCGACGCGGAGGCACGGGAGATCGAGGCCGCGAACCACGCCGCCGACCACACGTTCACCGCGGCGCTCGAGGAGTTCGGGCGGCCGTTCGGATGGCACGATTTCACCGGCTACGACCTCGACGCGCCGTTTCCCGCCGAAGCGCTGGCATACGGCGAGCGCTCCTTCTATACGCAGGCCAAGGCGATCACCGAGCGCGCCCAGCGCAACG
Organism: Nocardia wallacei; assembly: GCF_029868745.1. GTDB lineage: Bacteria > Actinomycetota > Actinomycetes > Mycobacteriales > Mycobacteriaceae > Nocardia > Nocardia wallacei_B. The sequence goes on from NZ_JARWOP010000115.1 coordinate 3,886, forward strand.
GATGGACGCTGCGGCAGACGGTGGAGGCCACCCGCGAGCGGCGCAAGAGCGAGTTCGTCGGCTCCCCGGCGACGGTCGCGGACAAGCTCATCGAATGGTGGCAGGCGCGGGCGTGCGACGGGTTCAACATCGCCGTCGACCACCCCGCCAACTTCCGCCGGATCGTCGCGGAGGTCGTGCCGATCCTGCAGGAGCGCGGGGTGTTTCGCACCGAGTACACCTCGGAGACCCTGCGCGGCCACCTCGGCCTGCCGATCCCGCCGAACCGGTACAGCGCGGTCGTCTGACCGGGCCGGATATTTGCCGCGAGAAGGAACCAGCCCGCCCATGTCTCTCAGCGTTCAGCGGACCGACCGCACCGCTCCCGTCACCGTCAGCCGCCGGGCGATGCTCCGGCTCGGCCTCGGTGCCGGCGCCCTCTTCGCCCTCGGGGCCTGCAGCGACGCGGGCGCCGGATCCGTCGGTGGCGGCGGCCCGGGCACCGTCTCGTGGGCCTGGCAGCTGCCGACCACCTGGGACCCCGTGACCTCCTCCGCCGGTTCCGACGTCACGATGCTCGCCCTCGCCTACGACGCCCTGACCGCGCTCGACGGCGACGGCAACGCGGTCGGCTGGCTCGCCGAGCGGTGGGCCTACAACCACGACGGCACCCAGGTCACGTTCACTCTCCGCCCGGGGCTGCGGTTCTCCGACGGGTCGCCGCTGGACGCGGCGGCGGTGGCCAAGTCCATCGAACGCGGGCGTTCCGCGCCGGGCTCGCTCATCGCTCCGCAGATCGCCGACCTGAGAAGGGTTACGGCGCAAGGGGATCGGGATGTCGTGATCGACCTGACCGGGACCAACTATCAGTACCCGCTGCTGCTCGCCGGGAAGACGGGCATGGTGGTCAACCCCGCGGTCTTCGAGAAGGACGCCCATGCCCTCGCGACCCGCCCCGCCGGATCGGGGCCGTTCACGCTCACCTCCTACGTCGACAACGACCACGCGGAATTGCGGAAGAACGAGCATTTCCACCTCGCGGATCAGGTCGGGATCACTCGGTTCCTGCTCTACCCGGCCGCCGACCCGGCGACCGTCGTCGCCTCGGTGGCGTCGGGGCAGTACGACGTGGCGAAGATTCCGGCCTCGGGTATCCGGGCCGCCCAGGCGAGTGGTCTCGAGGTGCAGGTGCTCGACTCGATGTATGTCGCCGTGCTCGACGTCAACACGTCGAAGCCGCCCTTCGACAACCCCGCGGTCGTCGAGGCGCTGAAGTACGGCATCGACCGCGAGGCGATCAAGAAGATCGCCAACTTCGGCATCGGCGATGTCGGCTACCAACCCTTTCCGCAGGGTTATGTCGGCCACAACGCGGCGCTGGCGCGGGCGTTCGCCTACGACCCCGCCAGGGCGCGCAAGATTCTCGCGGAGGCCGGCCTCTCCGGCGGTGTGCGCTCCACGTTGTCGGCGCCGGCCCCGATCTCGGCCGCCGTGGAGCAGATCCAGGCCCAGCTCGCGGAGATCGGGATCGACCTCGCCATCGACCCTGTGCCGCAGTCGCAATGGACCCAGATCGTCTACCTCAACCGCGCCAAACCCCTCGCCTACGACGGCTTCGCGGGCCGGGAGTCGCCGGTGCAGGCGTTCCAGGTCCTGTTCAGCTCCACCGGGCTGATGAACCCGGCGCGCTCCGGCGACCCGGAGCTGGTGGCGCAATTGGCGAAGGTCGCCGCGACCCCGACCGACGCCCCGTCGTACCCCGCGGCGCTGCAGGAGGCGACGCGCCTCGCGGTCACCCGATTCCCCAACACCTTTCTGTACGAGGTCCCGAGCATCCTCGTCCGGCGTAAGTCGCTCGCGCCGCTGCGGCAGCATCCGAGTCTGCTCCGCTGGGAAGGGGTGTCCGTATGACCGCGGTGACGGCGGCACCCGATCCGGTCGCACCCGGTCGCACATTCCGTGGCCTGCCGACTGCACCGGTTCGCAGGTGCGCCCGGCTGCTTCTCACGTCGGCCACCGTGCTCGTGCTCGCGTCGATGATCACCTTCGTGCTGGGGGCGCTCAGCAAGAACAACCCCGCCGCCGTGGTGCTCGGCGAGACCGCGACGCCGGAGGACATCGCCCGCCTCGACCACGAGTTCGGGCTCGATCGGCCGCTGGTGGTGCGCTATCTCGACTGGATCTGGGACGCGCTGCACGGCGACCTCGGGCGGTCGTGGTTCACCACAGTGCCCGTCTCCCGGTCGATTCAGCTCGCGTTTCCGGTGGATCTCTCGATCGCGCTGTACGCGCTGCTGCTCGCGCTGATCCTCGGCTTCGGGGCCGGAGTCGCCGCGGCGGCGAGGCCCGGAGGCCCGGTCGACCGGATCATCACCGTCGTCTGCTCGGTGCTGGCGACGCTGCCGCCCTTCGTCATCGGCATTGCGCTGATCGTGCTTTTGGCGGTGCAGGCCCGCGTCTTCCCGGCCGGGGGCTACTCGCCGTATGCCATCGACCCGGTGCAGTGGCTGCGCTACGCCACGCTGCCCGCCCTGGCCCTGGCACTCGAGGTGGCGGCGAACATCGCGCGCCAGCTGCGCACCACCTTGGTGACGGCGCAGGCACAGAACTACGCCATCGGCGCTCGCATGCGCGGATACAGCAGGGGCCGAGTGCTTTTCGGCCACGTGCTACGCAACGCCGTCGCGCCGACACTCGCCGTGGTGACCAACGCGCTGCCGCTGATCATCGGTGGCGCGGTGATGACCGAGAAGCTGTTCAACCTGCCCGGGGTGGCCCAGCTGGCATTGCAATCCGCCCAGCGCGGCGATGTGCCCGTCGTGCTCGGCACGCTGCTGGTCACCTCCGGCGTCGTACTGCTCGGCACCCTGGCGCTGGGCGCGCTGCAGATCCTGCTCGACCCGGCCGCTCGCCGCGGCACCGCCTCAGGGAGCCGACGATGACGACGCTGCGCAGGCTTCTCTCCATCCCCAGTGCCCGGGTCTGCCTGGCGATCCTCGCCGTGGTGATCTTCCTCGCCGTCTTCGGCGCCGCGCTGGCGCCCTACGACGCGCTCCGCCAATCCCCGGAGATCCTGCAGGGGCCCAGCGCCGATCACCTGCTGGGCACCGACTACGTCGGCCGGGACGTCCTCAGTCGCCTGATGGCCGGGACTCGGCTCTCGGTTCTCGGCGCGGTGGAGGTGGTCCTCGTCGGGATGTGCCTCGGCGTGCCCACCGGACTCGCGTCCGTATGGGCGGGGCGGGCCGGCGAGTGGCTGGCGCTGCGCGCGGCCGAGACGCTGACCGTGCTGCCCTTCACCGTTTTCACGATCGCGGTGGCCGCGACCCTCGGAAACGGCATGAACCAGGCCATGATCGCGGTCGGGATCCTTTCCGCCCCAACCTTTTTCCGCATCAGCCGCGCCGTCGCACTCGGCCTGCGCACGACCCAGTACGTCGAGTCCGCCGAGCTGATGGGCGCGTCCACCTGGTGGATCCTGCGTACGCACATGTGGAGCAAGGTGCTGCCGAACGTCGCCGTGGCGGCGGCACAGGCCACCGGCGCCGCGCTGCTGGTCATCGCCTCGCTCGCCTTCCTCGGCGTCGGTGTCACGCCGCCGGCTCCGACCTGGGGCGGCATGCTGGCCTCCGACCTCGGATACCTGGAACTGCAACCGTGGGCGCCGCTGTTCCCGGGCGTGCCGATGATGCTCACCGTCGGCGCTCTCAACATCCTGGCCGACTGCCTGCGCGAGGCGGGCTCCGAGACGCCCCGCGCGCGGCGCGGACTGTTCGCGCGGCTGCTCGGCCGCGGCCTGTCGCTGCCGGTCGTCGTGCCGAAATCCGCCTTCCCCACCGAGGAGCCCGACCGTGTCACTGCCCGATGATCCGGCCCCCGGCGCCGAGCCCCCGGTGCTCCGCGTCGACGGGCTGAACGCCGACGTCGCCGACGGCCGGCGGATCCTGCGCGACGTCTCCCTCGAGATCCGGCGGGGAGAGACCGTCGCCCTGGTCGGCGAATCGGGGTCCGGTAAGACGCTGACCTGCCGGGCCGTTCTCGGGTTGCTGCCGCCAGGCGCGGGGATCGCCAGTGGCACAGTCACTTTGGGCTCGGGTACGGCCGCGGTCGATCTCACCAGCGCCCGGCCCGCCACCTGGCGGCGGCTGCGGGGCACCCGGCTGGCCGCGGTCTTCCAGGACCCCGGCTCGTACCTCAACCCGTCGCTCACCATCGGCTACCAGGTCGCGGAGCAGTTGCGGGTGCGTGGGGGCCTCACTCGCCGGGCCGCCCGCGACCGCGGCCGAGAACTCCTGCGCGAGGTAGGTATTCACGATGCGGAGCGGGTGTCCGGCCTGTACCCGTTCCAACTCTCCGGAGGCATGCTGCAGCGGGCGCTCATCGCCGTCGCGATCTCCCTCGGCCCCGAACTGCTGATCGCCGACGAGGTGACGACCGCGCTCGACACCGTGGTGCAGGCCGAGATCCTGGACCTGCTCGAGCGACTGCGGCGCGGCCACGGGCTCAGTGTGCTGCTGGTGACGCACGACCTGGCCGTGGTCGCCCGGACCAGTCACCGCGTGCTGGTCATGTACGCGGGCGAACTCGTCGAGAGCGGCCCGACCGAGCAGGTACTGCGCACTCCGCGGCACCCGTACACGCAGGCCCTGTTGCGCGTCGCCGCGCCGGGCGACTGGTCGCCGCGCACGCTGGAGACGATCGACGGGCAGCCGCCGGCCGCGGGCGAGGAGATCGCCGGCTGCCGCTTCGCGGCGCGGTGCGCACACTCCGCGCCCGACTGCGCCGACGGTGTGATCCCGTTGCGTGAGGTCGGTCCGGGACACCTCGCCCGGTGCGTCCGGGATCGGGTGGCCGCATGAGCACCGCGCCACTGCTCCGGATCACCGACCTGTCCGTCACCTACGCGGTGCCGCGCCGGGGCGTGGGGCTCGGCACCGGCGCCGCGTTGCGCGGCGCGAGCCTCGAGGTGCACCCGGGCGAGATCGTCGGGATCATCGGCGAAACCGGTTCCGGCAAAACGACATTGGCCCGCGCGATCGTCGGGCTGACGGTCCCGGCGGGCGGCACCATCGAGTTCGACGGCCGCGACCTGACCGGCCTGCGCGGCCGCGACCTGCGTAACTTCCGGCGGCAGGGCCGGATTCAGCTGGTGTTCCAGGATCCGCTGCGCTCGCTCGACCCCGATCTCACCGTCGCGCGCCTCGTCGGCGAGCCGCTCGAGGTGGCGGGTGGCCTCGACACCACGGCCCGCGGCGAGCGGACCGACCGCGCGCTGCGCGAGGTCGGGCTGGAGCCCGAGGCGGTGCGCGACCGGCGCCCGGGCGATCTGTCGGGAGGCCAGCGCCAGCGAGTGTCGCTCGCGCGCGCCATCGTGACGGAACCGCGGTTGCTCATCTGCGACGAGCCGGTCAGCGCGCTCGACGTCTCCAACCGCAACCTGGTACTGAACCTCCTCGACCGATTGCGGCGCGACCTCGGCGTCGCGGTCGTGATCATCGCCCACGACCTCGCCTCGCTGGCCGGCATCGGCGACCGCGTGGCGGTGTTCTACCGGAGCCGGCTGGTCGAGCAGGGACCCTTGCATGAGGTGCTGACGCGCCCCGCCCACCCGTACACGGCCCTGCTGGTCGCGTCCGCACCGACCCTCGGCGAACGGTCGGCGATCCGGCCCGCCGACGTCCGCGTCGACCGCGAGCCCGCCGGCGCCGCGGACCCGGACCGGTGCGTGTTCGCCGACCGCTGCCGGTTCGCGTTCGCCGACTGCGCCACCCAGCCACCGTTGCGCGAAGTCGGTGAACGCTGGTCCGCCGCATGCCATCTCGCCGCCCGATGGTCCGACGAGACACCCGATGACCCCCACACCCCGCCGACGCACACCGGCACCCCCGCGAAAGGCGAACGATGACATACGACGACGTCGAGATCCTGGGCATGATCGGCACGGCCGACGCCTCCGAAACGCGGGCCGGCAACGGAGCGGCCATCGACCCCGACTACACGATCCGGTTCGCGCGGGCCCACGAGGACGGAGGATTCGACCGCGTGCTGATCGGGTACGGCTCCGGCTGGCCCGAGGGCTCTCAGGTGGCGGCCGCCGTCGCCGCGCACACCGAACGACTCGGTCTCCTCGTGGCGCACCGGCCGGGGGTCGTGCACCCCACGCTGGCCTCGCGCCTGTTCACGACCCTCGACCAGTTCTCCGGCGGCCGCGTGGCCCTCAACATCGTCACCGGAAGCACCGCCGCGGAGCAGCGGCGCGAGGGCGACTATCTGCCCCATGACGAGCGGTATGCGCGGACCGACGAATATCTGCGGGTCCTGCGCTCGGCGTGGGACACCACCGGGCCTCGCGACTTCGCGGGCGACTACTACCGATTCGAGGGTTTCCACCCGCACGTCCCTCCCTACGAGGATCGGCATCTCGAACTGTTCTTCGGCGGTAGTTCCCCGGCGGCCTACGCCGTCGGCGCCCGGCACGCGGACACCTACATGCTCTGGGGCGAGCCCCTGCGCGAGACGGCCGAGCAGATCGCCACCATCACCGACCGCGCGGCCGCCGCGGGCCGCGACCGCAGCCCGCGGATCTCGGTGTCGTTCCGGCCGATCCTCGGGGCCACCGACGACGCCGCCTGGCAACGGGCACACCGCATCCTGGACACGATCACCACCGGCGCGGCACACAACCTGCGCGCCAACCAACTGCACCCGCGCGGCGCCGAACCGCAGAACGCGGGTTCGCAGCGGCTGCTGGCCGTCGCCGACAAGGGCGAACTGCACGACCGATGCCTGTGGACCCCGACCGCGAAGGCGGTGGGGGGTGGCGGCAACTCCACCGCGCTGGTCGGTTCGCCCGAGACGGTCGCGGCCGCCCTGCTGGACTACATCGAGATCGGCGTGGACACCGTGCTGATCCGTGGGTACGACCCGCTCCAGGATGCGATCGACTACGGCCGGGATCTGCTGCCACTGGTGCGGCAGGAATTGGCGCACCGCAAGGCGAGTCGTTCCGACCGGGCGGCGGTCTAACCGATGCGGCCGTTGCACGGTGTGCGCGTCGTGGAGTTCGCCCACGTCGCGGCCGGTCCGTTCGCGGGGATGCTGCTCGCGGACCTGGGCGCGGATGTCGTGAAGGTCGAGCCCCCGACGGGCGACCAGATGCGCGCGTGGCCGCCCTTCGCCGACGACGGCGAGGAGCGGTTCAGCCACAACTTCGCCTCGGTCAATCGCAACAAGCGGTCGGTGGTCGCCGATCTGCGCGACCCCGATGATCTGGCGCGGGTCCGCGAATTGGTCGCCGCCGCCGATGTACTCGTGGAGAACTACCGGCCGGGAGTCCTGGACCGCCTCGGCGTCGGCTACGACCAGGTACGGCATCCGGGGTTCGTCTACTGCTCGATCTCCGGCTACGGCCGCACCGGGCCTTTTGTCGACCACGGCGCGTACGACGTGGTCATCCAGGGGATGTCGGGGCTGATGAGCGTCACCGGCGAACCCGGCGGCGGTCCGGTGAAGGCGGGGGTTCCGGTCGGCGATTTCACCGCCGGGCTGTACGCCGCCTACAGCATCGCCGCCGTACTGCCCCAGGCCCGCGCCGAGGGCCGGTCCGTGCGGCTGGACTGCCCGATGCTCGACTGCCTGATCGGCGTCTCGGCATTGCAGACCAGCGAGTTCTGGGGCTCGGGGGAGGAGCCCGCCAGGCTGGGGACCGCGCATCCCCGCAACGCGCCGTACCAGGGATTCACCGCGGCCGACGGTGATTTCACCGTCGCCGCCGGCAACGATCGGCTCTGGGCCGCGGTCGCCGAGGCGGTCGGGATGCCCGAACTGATCGACGATCCACGTTTCCTTTCCCAGGTGGACCGGGTCGCGCACCGCGCCGAGCTGGCGGCGATCCTGCAGGCCCGGTTCGTGACCGAGAAGGTCGACCATTGGCTCACCGAGCTGCGGGCGCGGGGAGTGCCGTCCGGCCCGGTCAATTCGTTCGGCGACGTCCTGTCCGGCGAGCACGTGCGCGGCACCGGATTGGTCGGTTCGCTCGACATCCCGGTCGCCGGGCCCACTCCGACCGTCGTGTTCCCCGTGCGGATCGAGGGCCAGGACGCACGCCTCGACCGGGCGGCGCCCCGCCTGGGCGCCGACGACGACGTCTTCGACGAGTGGTGCGGCGCGTGACTCTCGTCGTCCATCGCGGCGCCACGTGGCGGGTCGGCCTCGACCGTCCCGAGGCGGCCAACGCGCTGTCGCCCGCGCTCGTCGAGGGCCTGCACGACGTGCTCGCCGAGGCGGCGGAAATTCGACCGGAAGCCCTTGTGCTGGAAGGGAATTCACGGCACTTCGCCGCCGGGTTCGATCTGGTCGGGCTGTCCCGCGAGTCCGATGCGTCGCTCGCCCATCGGTTCCTGCGGATCGGGTTGTTACTCGAGCGGCTGGCCACCGCGCCGTATCTGACGGTGGCCGTCGTGGAAGGCAGCGCGATCGGGGCAGGCGCGGACCTGGTCGCCGCGTGCGATCACCGGCTCGCCGGACCGGACGCTCGCTTCGCCTTCCCCGGGGCGCGTTTCGGAGTCGTCCTCGGGACGGCCCGCTTGCGCGGCATCACCGATCCGTCGGTGTTCCTGGGCGGCGGCACGGTCGCCGCCGCGGACGCCGGGGGACTGGTGACCGGCACGCCCGGCGATCTCACCGCGATCCTCGACGCCTGGGCCGGTATCGACCCGGCGACCCGGCCCGCCCTGTTGGCCGCGGCGCGGCCGGTGCACGACGCCGACGCCGCACTCGCCGCACTGGCCCGGTCCGTGATCAGACCCGGCCTGCACGACCGGCTGAGCGCCTATCGCCGCCGCGTCCGCTCGCCTCGATCGCACAGTGAGGAATTGGCATGACCCGACCCCCGATCGTCCCGGTACAGACCGATGTCCCCGAGTTGGCGGCCTTCGCCGACACCGTCGCGCGGCGGATCGCCGACATCCCGGACGAGCGCGCGCTGACCGCTGCCATCCGCGACGACCTCGCCGCCGTACTGGCCGCCGGGCTCGACCTGCCGCCGGACAAGACGCGACCCGATCCCGACCACTACGTCATGTATCCGCTGCACGTCGCCCCGGGCGGGACCTTCTCCATCGCGGCCGCGGTGTGGAACGTCGGGCAGGGGACCCCGGTGCACGGCCACGAAACATGGGGTGTCGTGGGCATCCACCGCGGCACCGAGATCGAGACCCGATTCCGCAAGCCGACCGCGGCGGGCGGGCCCCTCGTCGAGGCGGGCACCGCGGCGTGGACCACCGGCCAGGTGACGGTCTGCTGCACCACCGACGACGACGTGCACCAGGTGCGCTGCGGCGGCGACGAGCCGGTGATCGGAATACACGTCTACGGCGCCGACATCGGGACCCTCCCGCGACGGTCCTACCGCCCGGAAACCGGTGCGGTGCACTGGTTCACGTCCGCTTGGGCCCAGGGAGCGACCGAATGACAGCGGTGCGGACACACCCGGCCCCCGGCGCCTGGGACGAGCCCGAGGGCGTCGCGCCGCGCGGCACCGTCGTGCTGCTGCCCGGGCGCGGCGAGACCGCCGCGTCGTACGCGCGTCTCGGCCGGCGGCTCGCCGCCGACGGATACCGGGTGCGGTATGTGCCGGTGAGGCTCGAGGACGTCGCCGCCGCCGCCGTCGAGGAACTGCTGGCGGACGAGTCCCTGCCCGCGCCCCGAGTCCTGCTCGGCTCGGACAGCGGCGCCGCGCTCGCGGCGCGGTGCGCCGCGGAGCTGCCCGTGGAAGGTATTGTGCTGGCGGCGATCACACTCCCGGAATCCGTGCTGCGACCGTCCGGCGCGGCGGACGCCGATTGGGCGGACGAGCTCGACGCCCGCACCGCGTGCCCGGTGCACCGGGCCGTGATATCGGCGGACGAGGAGTTCGGCCGCGGCGCGATAGCCACGCCGGTGCCGTGGGACACGGTGACCCTCCGAACACCGGATCGCCCGACGCTCGCCCTGCACGGCACCGACGACCGCATCACGCCGCTCGCCGCGGCGCTCGACGTGTACGCGCGGGCGCCACGCCCCGATGTCCGTCTCGTACAAGGCGGTCGGCACGACGTGCTCAACGATGTCGCCCACCGTTCCGTCGCGGCGACGATCGTGCTGTTCCTCGAATCGCTGCGACTGGGACCCGGCGCCCCGCCGATCGTTACCGAACCGGCCTGAGCCCCTGAGGGAGAGACCGCGTTCGATCGCCGGGGGGCGTGCGGTCGTCTTCCCCGTTCCGCCGACGCGTGCGAACCTGCGGCCGACATAGAGAAGATTTCCAGGACGTCCAGTTTGTCTTGATCCCCGGAATTAGGTTGGGTACCTTGACAAATCGGCATCCGGAAGGAACTCTGAGGTATAGACGGGGGTTCCAACGACGGGGCCGAACATCCACTACCGTGTTTTGCGGGCCCATTTGCCGTGGCCTCGTTTCAGTGTTCTCCAATGGTTCGTCCAGCTGATTCCAGCCAGCGTGTGCGCCCTGTCGGTATGGATTCCGTTCGAAGCCGAAAGGAGTTTCGGAATGAGTGCAGAAGCCACGGGGGCGGTCGGAAGACGTCGAGTGTGTCATCGCGGTGTCTGCGCCGTCTTTGCGCTAGGCTGGTCCCGCTGACCACGATGTGACGGCCGGTCGAAAATCTATCTGGATCACAACAGAACACTCGATTGCGTTCGCTTTTCCCTAATGCTCGTCCGGTTGGTGATGCGCGCAGGATAGCCGACCGGGTATGTCGCACACAGGATTTCCGGTCCATCCGGTGTGCGCCCGCAGGAAACCACACAATGACGGCTTGTTCGATATGCAATCCGGGAGTTAGGTCACCTATGCATCGTTCGACTTCGATTCAGAACGAACTTTGGATCGCTCACGAATTGTCGGATATTCCTAATAATTGCATTGTTTATATCGATATCCGTGCCGCATTGGACCGACGCCGCATGGACACCGCGCTCCGACAGGTATTCGCCGAGTCGGAGGCGCTGCGGGTGAACTTCCTGCGCGGCGCCGACGGGCTCATGGCCGTCGAACGGGATATCGACGGCTGGGCCTCCGCGTACGTCGATTTCACCGCGGAGCCCGATCCGATATCGGCCGCCTTCGAATATATGGCCCGGGACCGTGAGTCGGGTTTCGATCTGGAGCGGGATGCGCTGCTGCGGGTCGCGCTGCTGCAGGTGGGAGATGATCACTATTTCTTGTCGGCGTGTTTCGATCACATCATCATGGACGGTGTGGGCGTCGCGGCCTGGGCGCAGCGGGTGCTGGATGTGTACGGCGCGCTGACGGCCGAAACCACTCCCGAGCCTTCGGGTTTCGTGAGCATCGACGATATCGTCGAAGACGATCGTGCCTATCGCCGCCACCAATGGGCGCTCGATCGCGAGTACTGGCGCGGGCGCGTGCGGCCCGATGTCGACCCGCTGCGGCTCCCGGGCCGTGCCGATGCCGACGCGCAGCCCGGACGGCTCGGTCGCACGTACAGCTTCTCCGCCGCGGCGCTCGGCGAACTGGTGAGTGCGGCGCGCGCCGCCGAGGTCAAGCTGCCGTTCCTGCTCATGTCCGTCGCCGCGGCCGCCATCCAGCGCTGTTCGCTGCGCGACGAATTCTGCCTCCAGATGCCGGTATCGAACCGGGTCGGCCGCGCCGGCCGGACGCCGTGCCAACTCTCCGATACCGTTCCCCTGCCCATCGAGTCGAGTCGCGACCTCTCGCTGCGCGAGCTGGCCGCCAGGATCGCCGGCGCCTTCTCGGAGGCCGAACCCCATCTGCGGTACGGGATTCCGGACATTCTGCGCGACAGGCGGATACCGAACACCGGGCACAACCCGTTCGGTCCGGTCGTCAATGTCATGTCGTTCTTCGGCGCCCTGCGAATGAGCGGCGGCACAGCCGATCTCCAGCTGTACTCGGCCGGAAACAGTGGCGATCTGTCGATCGTCTTCTATTACGAGCGACAGTCGGAGCGTGGGGGATATCTACGGCTGGAGGGGGACGCCCGCGTATACACCGACGACGATCTCCGCACTTATCTCGGATTCATCGAGCACTATCTGCGGCAAGCGATGTCCGATCCGGCCGTGCCGATCGGGGACGTAGATATTCTCGGTGACGACCGCCGGCTGGTGACGGATGTATGGAACGACACCGCAGTGCCGATCGATGCGGATGCGACGCTGCCAGGGTTGTTCGAGGACCGAGCGCGGCAGGTACCGGACGCGGTGGCGGTGGTCTCCGACGGTGTCGAACTTTCCTACCGGGAGCTGAACGCGCGGGCGGACCGCGTCGCGCGGGAATTGATCGTGCGAGGCGTGGGTGCGGATAGTGTTGTGGCCGTGGTCCTGCCGAGATCGGCGGACCTGATCGTCGCGATGCTGGCGGTGCTGAAAGCGGGCGGCGCCTATCTTCCCCTCGATCCGAGTTATCCGGCGGACCGGCTGGCATTCGTGCTCGGGGATGCCGCGCCGGTCACGGTCCTCACCGATGGCGCCACTTCGAAAGCCGTGCCGGAGAACGGGATTCCGCTCATTCTCCTCGACGAGATCGGCGCGGAATTCCCGCACGAACAGGCGGCGGCCCGCGAACCGCGACCCGGCAACCTCGCATATGTGGTGTATACGTCCGGATCTACCGGAACACCGAAGGGTGTCGCCGTCACCCATCGCAATGTGGTCTCGTTGTTTCTCGGCACCGCTTCGTGGTGTGAATTCGGTCCCGACGACGTCTGGGCCTGGTGCCATTCCCAGGCGTTCGACTTCTCCGTCTGGGAAATCTGGGGCGCGCTGCTGCACGGTGGCCGGATCGTGGTTGTGCCCTGGGATGTGGTGCGCACTCCCACACAACTGTGGGATTTGGTGGTGGACAAGGGAATTACGGTCCTCAACCAGACCCCCGCCGCATTCCGTGCCCTGGCGGAGGCCCGATTGCTGCGCGACAGCACCGATTCCGCGCTGCGCCTGGTGATATTCGGCGGAGAGGCGCTGCACGACACGCACGTGCGGCCCTGGTATGCGGCCGGACGCTCCGAACTTCCGGCTCTCGTGAACATGTACGGAATTACCGAGACCACGGTCCATGTGACGCGGCTGGACCTGTCGACGGTACACGACATCGCGGGCGGCAGCCCTATCGGGCGTCCGTTGGCCAATGTCCGGGTGTACGTGCTGGATTCGTGGATGCAGCCGGTTCCGGTCGGGGTAGCGGGTGAGTTGTACGTGGCCGGTGCCCAGGTAGCGCGCGGGTATCTCGACCGGCCCGCGCTGACCGCCGCGCGGTTCGTGGCCGATCCGTTCGACCCGGGCGGCCGGTTGTATCGCACGGGTGATGTGGTGCGGTGGAACTCCGCCGGGCAGCTGGAATTCGTGGGCCGGGCCGACGATCAGGTGAAGATCCGCGGATTCCGCATCGAACCGGGCGAAGTGGAAGCCGCGCTGGCACAGCATCCTTCCGTCTCACAGGCGGTCGCGACCGGCCGTGACGTCCGCGGTGACACCAGGCTGGTCGCGTATGTCGTGGTCGACCGAGGCAGTCCGGTCGACGGCGGGGAGGTGCGTCGATGGGTGGCGGATCGGCTGCCCGATTTCATGGTGCCGAGCACGGTCACGGTGATCGAGTCGATTCCGTTGACCGCCAACGGGAAAGTGGATCGGCGGGCACTGCCCGATCCCGAGGTGGCGTCGTCGGCGGAATATCGAGCCCCCGGCAGCGAGCGTGAGCGGGTACTGGCGGAGCTGTTCGCCGAAGTCCTCGGACTCGATCGAGTGGGCGTGGACGACAACTTCTTCGAATTGGGTGGCCATTCGCTGCTGGCGACTCGGTTGGTGAGTCGTATACGGGTGGTGCTGGGAATCGAGGTATCGATCCGCACGGTGTTCGACGCCCCGGCCGTCGCGCAACTCGCGACCCGGTTGGACGCGAACGCTTACGTGCGTCCGGCGCTGTCGGCCCGGCCGCGCCCCGATGTGGTGCCACTGTCGTTCGCGCAGCGGCGGTTGTGGTTCATTCATCGGCTCGAAGGTCCTTCGGCTACCTACAACATCCCGTTGGCCGCACGGCTGCGGGGCGTCTTCGACCCGGACGCGTTCGCGGCGGCGGTCGGTGATGTGATCGCGCGGCACGAGAGTTTGCGGACGGTTTTCGCCGAGGTGGACGGTGTGCCTGCACAGCGGGTGCTCGAGGTCGCGGATCTCGAACCGCCGGTGACGGTTGCGGACGTGGATTCCGAGGCGCTCGATGCGGCCGTGACCTCGGCCCTCGGGCACCACTTCGATCTGTCCACCGAGATCCCCGTGCGCGCGTCCGTATTTCGTGGTGACGGCGACGAGTACGCCATGGTTTTGCTGATGCACCACATTGCCGGTGACGGGTTGTCGGCGGCCGTGTTACTGCGCGACTTGTCGACGGCGTATACGGCACGGCGAGCGGGCCGACCGCCGGAGTGGGCGCCGTTGCCGGTGCAGTACGTGGATTACACGCTGTGGCAGCAGGACTGGCTGGGGGCGAGCACCGACCCCGACAGCATCCTGTCTCGTCAATTCGAGTACTGGCGGCGCGAACTCGACGGGTTGCCGGAGGAGTTGCGGTTACCGACCGACCGGCCACGGCCGCGGATGGCGTCCTATCGCGGGGACATGGTGCTGTTCGACATCGATCCTGAAATCCGTGACGCGGTGGAACGCCTGGCCGTTCGTGAGGGTGCGACGGTGTCGATGGTGTTGCAGTCGGCACTGGCGGTGTTGTTGTTCAAACTCGGTGCGGGCGAGGATATCCCGATCGGATCGCCGATTGCCGGACGCACCGATGAGGCGTCGGCCGATCTGGTGGGATTCTTCGTCAACACGTGGGTGCTGCGCGCATCGGTCGCTCCGGCCGCCGCCTTCACCGAATTGCTGGCGCAGGTGCGAGCGAAAGCGCTGGCCGCGTACGAGAATCAGGACGCGCCGTTCGAGTTGCTGGTCGAATTGCTCAATCCGGCCCGCTCGGCGGCCCACCATCCGCTGTTCCAGGTGCTGCTGAGCTTCCAGGACAACACCCTGGCGACGCTGGAGCTGCCGGGCGCCGACATCGAGCCCAGGCCGCTCGCCACCACGACCTCACGATTCGATCTGACCGTCAATATCGGCGATACCGCCGGCACCGCCGGGTGGGAAGGATTCATCGAGTACGCCACGGATTTGTTCGACCGCCCCACGGTCGAGGCGATGGCGGCGCGGCTGGTGCGAATACTGCGGCAGCTGATCGCCGACCCGCACACCGCGATCGGGTCGATCGAGGTGCTGGGCGCCGACGAACGCGAACGAGTAGTGCACCGCTGGAACGACACCGCCGTCGAGGTCCCCGGCGGCACCGTGCTCGACTTGTTCCGCGCGCAGGTCGCCCGGACACCGGACGCGGACGCCGTGTACTGCGGTGATATGGTCCTGTCGTATCGGGAACTCGATTCCCGGGCCGATCGGGCGGCGCGGCTCCTCATCGCACACGGAGTCGGCCCGGATGCCGTGGTCGCGGTGGCACTGCCGCGGTCGGCGGAACTGATCGTGACGGTGCTGGCTGTGCTGCGGGCGGGCGGTGCGTATCTGCCGATCGATCCGGCCTATCCGTCGGATCGGCTGGCCCTCATCTTCTCCGATGCCGCGCCGGTGGTCGTCGTGACCGACTCCGCCACCGCGAACATCCTGCCGCACACCGAGATACCGCAACTCCATGTGGAGACCCTCGACCGGGCCGGAGAGCTCGATCGGCCCGCTCGGATCGCGCCGGCGTATCCGCAGAATCTGGCCTACGTGATCTACACCTCCGGTTCGACCGGGGTGCCGAAGGGCGTCGGCATCACCCACCGGAACCTGCTGAATCTGGTGTCCCAGACCTGGTCGGCAGGGCCGGGCGAACGCGTGCTGGCGCATTCGTCGATCGCCTTCGACGCGTCCACCTACGAGATCTGGCCCGCGCTGACCAGTGGCGGCGCACTGGTCGTGGCCACCGAGCAGCGCTCGGACCCGGCCGAGATCATCGACCTGGTCGGTACTCGATCGGTGACGAAGATGTTCTCGACCCCGGCATTTCTCTCCGCGCTGCTCGACCGGGCGGAGTCGGCGCCCGGCAAGGGATTACGAAGCCTGAACCAGCTGATCGCCGGTGGCGCGGAGCTGACCTCTCCGACCGCGCGCCGAATGAAAGCCCTCGCCGCGACGGCCAACGGCTACGGTCCGACGGAGACCACGGTGTTCGCCACCATGTTCGCGGTGGGCACGGCGTCGACGGGCCTCTCGGTGCCGATCGGTGCTCCGTTGGCGAATATGCGTGTGTACGTGCTGGATTCGTGGTTGCAGCCGGTTCCGGTGGGGGTGGCCGGTGAATTGTGCGTGGCCGGTGCGCAATTGGCGCGCGGGTATCTCGGACAGGCGGCGCTGACCGCCGCGCGGTTCGTGGCTGATCCGTTCGATGTGGGTGGCCGGTTGTATCGCACGGGTGATGTGGTGCGGTGGAACCCTGCGGGGCAGTTGGAGTTCGTGGGTCGTGCCGACGATCAGGTGAAGATCCGCGGATTCCGGGTCGAGCCGGGCGAGGTGGAAGCCGCACTCGTACAGCATTCTTCGGTGTCGCAGGCCGTGGTGGTGACGCGTGACACCGAGGCGGGCGGCAAACAGCTGATCGCGTACGTCGTCGCCGATCCGGGCAACCCGGCCGACGGCGGACGACTGCGCCGGTGGGTGGCCGACCGGCTGCCGGAATTCATGGTGCCGGCCGCGGTGACGGTGATCGACTCGATTCCGTTGAACCCCAATGGAAAAGTGGACCGCCAAGCCCTGCCCGACCCCGAATTCACCGCGATGGCCGACTACCGCGCACCGGATACCGAGCCCGAGCGGGTGCTGGCCGGACTGTTCGCGGAGATTCTCGGGGTCGATCGGGTCGGTGCGGACGACAGCTTCTTCGCCCTGGGCGGGCATTCGCTGCTGGCTACCCGGCTGGTGAGCCGGATCCGGGCGACTTTGGGAATCGAGGTGCCCATTCGGACGGTGTTCGACGCACCCACCGTCGCACAGCTCGCGCACCGCATGGATACCGGTGTCCAGGTCCGCCCGATACTGACCCCCCGGCCGCGACCCGATGTCGTGCCGCTGTCGTTCGCGCAGCGACGGCTGTGGTTCATCCATCGCCTGGAGGGCCGGTCCGCCACCTACAACATGGCCCTGGCGGTCCGCTTGCGTGGCGTCGACATCGCGGTCCTGCGTGCCGCGGTCGGTGATGTGGTGGCCCGGCACGAGAGCCTTCGCACGATCTTCGCCGATGTCGACGGCGAACCGTCGCAGCGCGTACTCGACTCCGGCGATGCGGACGTGCCGTTCCTCGTCACGGACACGACCGCAACGGAATCGGCGCCGGAAGTGACCGCGGCGGCGCGGTACGGATTTGAGCTGTCCGCGGAGATTCCTTTGCGCGCCACCGTCTTTCGCCGTGACTCCGACGAGTGTGTGCTGGTGTTGCTGATACACCATGTCGCCGGGGACGGCTGGTCGATGACGCCCCTGCTGAACGACCTGTCGACGGCGTACGCGGCACGCCTCGAGCATCGCGCGCCGGAGTGGACGCCGTTGCCCGTGCAGTATGTGGATTACACGCTGTGGCAGCGGGAATTACTGGGGTCGCCGAACGATTCGGGCAGTGTGCTGTCCAGGCAGCTCGAGTACTGGCGCCGTGAACTCGACGGATTGCCCGAGCAACTGCGCCTGCCGGCCGACCGGCCGCGGCCCCGGGCCGCGAGCTATCGCGGCGACATGGCCTATTTCACCATCGACCTCCCGACCCGGACGGCGGTGGAGCGGCTGGCGGCCCGCCGGGGCGCGACGGTGTCGATGGTGTTGCAGTCGGCGTTGGCCGTGCTGTTGTCGAAACTCGGTGCGGGACAGGATATCCCGATCGGAGCGCCGATCGCCGGGCGCACCGACGAGGCTCTGACCGATCTGGTGGGGTTCTTCGTCAATACCTGGGTGCTGCGGACCGAAGTGACGCCGGAGTCCCCGTTCACCGACATCATGGCCCAGGTCCGCGCCAAGGCGCTGGCGGCGTACGAGAACCAGGACCTTCCGTTCGAATTACTGGTCGAATTGCTCAACCCGGCCCGCTCGGCGGCACATCATCCGCTGTTCCAGGTGTCGCTGGCATTCCAGAACAACACCATGCCCGCCCTGGATCTGTCCGGTGTCCGGGCCGAGCCCTACCCCGCGCCCACCGGCACCTCCCGCTTCGATCTGTTCTTCAATATCGCGGATGCTCCGCCCGGCCGGGAGTGGAGCTGTTTCGTGGAATACGCGACCGAGCTGTTCGACCGGTCCACGGTCGAGGCGATGGCGCAGCGATGGGTGCGATTGCTGCGGCTGGTCGTGGCCGATCCGGACGTGCCGGTCGGGTCGATGGATGTACTCGGCTCCGACGAGCGTGAACTGGTCCTGCGCCGTTGGAACGACACACCCGTGGCAGTCCCGGACACCACGCTCGTCGGTCTGTTCGAGGACCGGGCCGCGCTCTGCCCGGATGCCGTCGCCGTGGTCTGCGACGAGACCGAGGTGACCTACCGCGAGCTGGATACTCGCGCGGACCGGCTGGCGGGCGCCCTGCGTGCTCGCGGGGTGGGCCCGGACACGGTGGTGGCGGTCGCGCTGCCCAGGTCCGCGGAGTTGCTCGTGGCGTTGGTCGCGGTGCTGAAGGCCGGTGGCGCGTATCTGCCGATCGACCCGGCCTATCCGTCGGAGCGGCTGGCGTTCGTCCTCACCGACGCCGAGCCGGTGGCGCTCGTCACCGATCGGCCGACCTCGAAACTCCTGCCCCGCAACGCGATACCGCCGCTGTATCTCGACGAGACCGACCTCGCCGACATGAGCGACCGCCGCCGGAACGTCGCGGTACGGCCGCGGAATCTGGCCTACGTGATCTACACCTCGGGTTCGACCGGTGTGCCGAAGGGCGTCGGGATCACTCATGGGAACGTGGTGAATCTGCTCGCCCAGGCATGGACGGCGACCTTCGGGGATCGGGTGCTGGCGCATTCGTCGGTGGGGTTCGACGCCTCGACCTACGAGATCTGGCCCGCGCTGACCGGTGGCGCGGCGCTGGTCGTCGCGAGCGGGCAGCGATCGGATACGAGCGAGATCATCCGCGTGGTCCAGGAGCGGTCGGTGACGAAGATGTTCGCGACCCCGCCTCTGCTGTCGGCGCTGGTGGAGCACCTGGAAACCTTGCGCGGCAACCCTTTCGAGAGTCTGACGCAGATCGCCACCGGCGCCGACTCACTCACCGGTGAACTGGCCGATGCGCTGAAATCCGCACGGCCGGGCCTGCGGCTCGACAATCTCTACGGGCCGACCGAGGCGACGGTCGATGTCACGGCACTGGCCGTACCCGACGGCGTCACCGGCACGGTGCCGATCGGTGCGCCGGTCGCGAATACCCGGGTGTTCGTGCTGGACTCGTGGCTGCTGCCGGTACCCGTGGGAGTCCCGGGTGAACTGTATGTCGCCGGCGCGCAAGTGGCCCGCGGGTATCGGGGGCGGGCCGCGCTGACCGCGACGCGATTCGTGGCCGACCCGTTCGATGCGGGCGGCCGGGTGTATCGCACGGGCGACGTGGTGCGGTGGAACTCCGCCGGAGAGCTGGAGTTCGTCGGCCGGGCCGACGACCAGGTGAAAATCCGCGGTTTCCGCGTCGAGCCGGGCGAGGTGGAAGCCGCACTGGCACAGCATCCTTCGGTGTCGCAGGCGGTGGTGGTGGCCCACGACACCGATACCGGCGGCAAGCAATTGGTCGCCTATGTGGTCCCCGACAGCCGCGGACCGGCCATCGGCGAGGACGAATTGGTCGGTCAGTGGCGGCGGGTGTACGACGACCTGTATTCCGGCACGGCCGCTCTCGGGAACGCCGGTGCACCGGCGGCGTTCGGCGCGGACTTCTCCGGCTGGAACAGCAGCTATACCGGGGCGCCCATCCCGATCGAGCAGATGCGGGAATGGCGGGCCGCCACCGTCGACCGCATTCGAGAATTGCGGCCGCGCCGGGTGCTCGAGATCGGTGTCGGCACGGGACTGCTGCTGTCGCAACTGGCCCCCGAGTGCGAACAGTATTGGGCCACGGACTTTTCCGCCGCTACCATAGCCACACTCGAACGGCACTTGCGCGAACTCGGCGCCGACTGGACCGACCGGGTCGCCCTCGAGGTCCGGGCCGCCGTGGACACCCGCGGACTGCCGGAGAACCACTTCGACACCGTGGTGCTGAACTCCGTCGTGCAGTACTTTCCCGGCGAGGCCTACCTGCGCCGGGTGCTCGGACAGGCGCTGCGGCTGCTGGCTCCCGGCGGTGCGATATTCGTCGGCGACGTGCGCAACCTGGCACTGCTCGAGGAATTCGCCACCGCGGCGCAGCTCGCGCGGCACGGTGTCGGAGATGCCGCGGCGATCGGTCGCCGGGTGCGCCGGGATATCGCCGCCGAACAGGAACTCCTGGTGGCGCCCGAGTATTTCGTGAGCCTGTGTCGCGAAGGCGACGATGTCGACGCCGTCGATATCGAACTCGAGCGCGGCCGCTGCCTCAACGAATTGAGCCGGTACCGCTACGACGTCGTGCTGCGCAAGTCGCCCTCGCGGCCGCTGTCGGTCGCCGACGTGCCGAAAATCGAGTTCCGTGACCAAGATCGGCTGCGCGAGACGCTCCGGGAACGCCACAGCGACGGCATTCGCATCACCGGCATTCCGCACGCCGGGCTGATCGATGAGGTCGAAGCCGCCCGTCGCGTCCGCGGCGGCCGTCTCGGCGACGCCACCCAGGGGCTCGCCGTCGGGGTGGAAGGCGTGCTCGCTGCTACGAACGAGCGGCCGGGCGACGGCCTACTGCCCGAGGATCTGCACGCGCTCGGACGGCGATTCGGATACGCCACCGCGGTCACCTGGTCGGCGGAACCGGACCGGATGGACGCGGTGTTCGTCGATCCCGTCGTCGCTCGCGGTCGCGCGCTGACCGACGTCTACCAACCGCCGGTCCCGCTGGGTGACCCTGCAGCTCATACGAACAACCCGCAGATCGGCATCCTGGCCGCCGACGCGCGCCGATTCGCCGAGGCGCGGCTGCCGGAATTCATGGTGCCCGCGGTGGTGATGGTGATCGACTCGGTGCCGTTGACGGTGACCGGGAAACTCGATCGCAGGGCCCTGCCGGATCCGGAGTTCGCCTCGTCGATGGAGTACCGGGCGCCCGGCAGCGTCGAGGAGCAATCGCTGGCGGACCTGTTCGCCGAGGTGCTGGGGCTGGACCGGGTCGGCGTGGACGACAACTTCTTCGCGCTCGGCGGCCACTCACTACTGGCGACGCGCCTGGTCAGCCGCATCCGGGCGGTGCTGGGCGTGGAAGTGCCGATTCGGACCGTCTTCGATGCCCCGACCGTCGCGCAGCTGGCGGCCGGACTGGACACCGGCGCGCGGGTGCGCCCCGCGCTGTCGGCCCGGCCGCGCCCCGACGTGGTGCCGCTGTCGTTCGCGCAGCGACGGCTGTGGTTCATCCACCGTCTCGAGGGACTGTCCGCGACCTACAACATCGCGCTGGCGCTGCGCGTGACCGGTGCGTTCGATGTGGCGGCCTGCCGGGCCGCGGTCGGCGATGTCCTGGCCCGGCACGAGAGCCTGCGGACGATCTTCTTCGAAGATGACGGCACGCCCGTGCAGCGAGTGCTCGACGCCGCCCAGCTCGTGGCGCCGGTAACCGTGTGCGATGTCGATGCCGCCGAACTGGACTCGGCCGTGACCGCCTCGGTGCGGTACGGATTCGAGCTCTCGTCGGAAATCCCCCTGCGCACCACCGTCTTTCGCGTCGGCGCGCGGGATTGCGTGCTGGTGGTCCTGATCCATCACATCGCCGCCGACGGCTGGTCGATGACCCCACTGCTGCGAGACCTCGCCACGGCCTATACGGCGCGACTGGGCGGGCGCGCGCCGGACTGGGAGCCCCTGCCGGTGCAGTACGCGGATTACACGCTGTGGCAACAGGAACTGCTCGGCTCGCACCTCGATCACGAGAGCGTGCTGTTCCAGCAGTTCGAATACTGGCGCCGCGAATTGGACGGTGTGCCGGAGCAATTGCGGTTGCCGACCGATCGGCCGCGCACCCGGCTGGCCGACTATCGGGGCGACATGGTGCTGTTCTCCATCGACGTCGACACCCGCGCGGCCGTGGAGCGGCTGGCGGCGCGCGAGGGCGCGACGGTGTCGATGGTGTTGCAGTCGGCCTTGGTCGTGCTGCTGTCCAAACTCGGTGCGGGAGAAGATATTCCGATCGGTTCGCCGATCGCCGGGCGCACCGATCAGGCCTTGGCCGATCTGGTGGGTTTCTTCGTGAATTCGTGGGTGCTGCGGGCGCAGGTGGATTCGGCCGCGTCGTTCGCCGAGTTACTGGGGCAGGTGCGGGCGAAGGCGCTGGCGGCGTACGAGAATCAGGACGTTCCGTTCGAATTACTGGTCGAATTGCTCAATCCCGTGCGGTCGGCGGCGCATCATCCGTTGTTCCAGGTGTCGCTGGCATTCCAGAACAACACGCTGCCGGCGCTGGAACTGCCGAATGTGCGAATCGAGCCGTACCCGGCCTATACGGCGACGGCACGGTTCGACATGTTCTTCAATATCACCGACGCCCCGGCCGGCCGGGAATGGGCCGGGTTGGTCGAGTACGCGACCGGGTTGTTCGATCGGTCCACGGTCGAGGCCATGGCGGATCGGCTGGTGCGGATTCTGAGACGGGTCGCGGCCGATCCGGGTACGCCGGTGGGAGCGATCGACGTGCTCGAGGTCCGGGAGCGGGAACTGCTGTTGCGGCGGCGCAACGAGACCGCCGCACCCGTCGCCGACACCACCCTGGCCGCATTGTTCGAGGCTCAGGCCGCCCGGACCCCGGAGGCGGTCGCGGTCGTCGGTGCGGACACGAGCCTGACGTATCGGGAACTCGATACCCGCGCGGAGCAGTTGGCGCGGTCGTTGACCGCGCGTGGCGTGCGTCCGGATTCGGTTGTCGCGGTGGCGTTGCCGAGATCCGCGGCACTGATCGTGGCGATGCTGGGCGTGTCGAAAGCCGGTGGCGCGTACCTGCCGATCGACCCGGCCTATCCGCCGGACCGGCTGGCATTCATCTTCACCGATGCCGCGCCGGTACTCGTCGTGACCGACTCCGCCACCGCGGGCGGACTGCCGCACACCGCGACACCGCACCTGTGTCTCGATGCCCCGCACGCCGAGGACGCGGGCGGCCGGGAGCGGTTCGTGGCGCGGCCGGGAAATCTGGCGTACGTGGTCTACACCTCGGGTTCCACCGGTGTCCCGAAGGGCGTGGGAATCACCCACGCCAACATGGTCAATCTGGTTTCCGGGGCGTGGCCGACCGGCACGAGCGACCGCGTGCTGGCCCATTCGTCGATCGCCTTCGACGCGTCGACCTATGAGATCTGGCCCACGCTGTGCGGCGGCGCGACGGTCGTGGTGACGAGTGCCCAGCGCTCCGATCCGGCGGAGATCACGCGGTTGATCGAAACCTGGTCGGTGACAAGGATGTTCGCGACCCCGCCGCTGCTGTCGGCCCTGCTCGACCATGCCGGGTCGGTCCCGGGCACGCCCCTGGCCACGCTGGAACAGATCATGTCCGGCGGCACCGAACTGACCGCGGACGTGGTGCGCGCACTGCACGCGAAATACCCCCGAACCGGGATCGTGAACGGCTACGGCCCCGCTGAGACGACGGCCTGCGTGACCGAGCACGCGGCCGCCGCGGGCGGTGACGGCACGGTCCCGATCGGGCGTCCGGCGCGGAATGTGCGTGTGTTCGTGCTGGATTCGTGGCTGCTGCCGGTGCCGGCGGGAGTCGTGGGCGAGCTGTATGTGGCCGGTGCGCAAGTAGCTCGCGGCTACCTCGGCCGCCCGGCGTTGACCGCGGCGCGGTTCGTGGCCGACCCGTTCGACGCGGGCGGCCGGCTGTATCGCACCGGCGACGCGGTGCGGTGGAACTCCGCCGGGGAGCTGGAGTTCGTCGGCCGGGTCGACGATCAGGTGAAGATTCGTGGTTTCCGCGTCGAGCCGGGGGAGGTGGAAGCCGCACTGGCGCAACATCCTTCGGTATCGCGCGCCGTCGTGGTGGCGCGCGATACCGGCTCCGGCGACAAACAGCTGATCGCGTACGTCGTCGCCGACCGATCCGGTCCGTACCACGCCGAGGACGATCTGGTCGGAGAGTGGCGGCAGGTGTACGACGACCTGTACGTCGGCAACGGCGACGGGGCGGACAAGCCGGTGTTCGGCGGGGATTTCGGTGGCTGGAACAGCAGCTACACCGGGAAACCCATACCGCTGGAGGATATGCGGGAATGGCGTGCGGCCACCGTCGAGCGCATCCGCGACCTGTCGCCGCGCCGCGTGCTGGAGATCGGTGTGGGTTCGGGCCTGTTGCTGTCGCAGCTCGCCCCGGCATGCGAAGAGTATTGGGCGACAGACCTTTCCGCCGCCACCATCGGCACACTGCGGGACCAGCTGCGCGGCCTGGGTGTGGGCTGGGCGGACCGGGTGTTCGCGAGCGCTCAGGCGGCCGATGACACGAGTGGATTGCCCGACGGTCATTTCGACACCGTGGTGCTCAACTCCGTCGTGCAGTACTTCCCCGGCGAGGCGTACCTGCGGCGGGTCCTCGACGGGGTGCGGCGCGTGCTCGCCCCCGGCGGCGCGGTCTTCGTGGGTGACGTGCGCAATCTGGCACTGCTGGAACAGTTCACCACCGCGGTCGAGATCACCCGCAACGGTGGCGACGACCCCGCCGCGGTCCGGGACCGCGTGCGCCGGGGCGTGTCCGCCGAGAAGGAACTGCTGATCGCCCCGGAGTACTTCGTCGGTCTGTGCCGCGAGGCGGGCGGTTTCGGCACCGTCGACATCGAACTCGAGCGTGGCCGCGCGGTCAACGAGCTGACCCGGTACCGCTACGACGTCGTGCTGCGCGAGGCCCCGGCGAACCCGCTGTCGGTGGCCACCGTGCCGGAAGTCGCGTTCCGCGACGAGGATTGGTTACGCGCGCTGGTGGCGGCCCCGCACCCCGAAGGCATTCGCGTCACCGGCATTCCGCGCACCGGGCTGCTGGGCGAAACCGAGGCCGCCCGGCGCATCGGGACGGGCCGTCCCGTCTCGGTCGATCAACTCGACGACCCCGATCCGTCCGGCCTGCTGCCCGAGGATCTACACCGGCTCGGCCGGCGATGGGGGCACCGCACCGCGGTGACCTGGTCCGCCCAACCGGATCGGATGGACGCGGTCTTCATCGACGCCGCGACCGCGCGGAACCGGCCGCTGACCGATGTCTACCTGCCCACGGCCGCCGCGGATGATCCGGCGGCGCACGTGAACCGGCCCCAGGACCTGCTCCTGCCGATCGATCTGCGCAGGCTCGCCGCCGAGCGGCTGCCGCAGTTCATGGTGCCCGCGGCGGTGCTGGTCATCGACTCGCTGCCGTTGACCGCCAACGGAAAGCTCGATCGCGGCGCATTGCCCGACCCCGAATTCGCCTCGTCGACGCGCTACCGCGCCCCGGGCAGCGAGCGCGAACGGGTCCTCGCCGAGTTGTTCGCCGAGATCCTCGGGCGCGACCGGGTCGGTGTGGACGACGACTTCTTCGCACTCGGCGGCCATTCGCTGCTGGCCACCCGGCTGGTCAGCCGGATTCGGGCGGTGCTGGGCGTGGAGGTTCCGGTCCGGGTGATATTCGACGCCCCGACCGTCGCGCAACTCGCACAGCGGTGGGAACAGCTGGCCCCCTCTCGGCGACCGGCGCTGCGCAGGATGAACAGAGAGGTGGTCTGAGATGATCCCGTTGTCGTTCGCGCAGCGCCGGCTGTGGTTCATCGACCGGCTGGACGGTCCCTCCGCCACCTACAACATGCCGGTGGCGGTCCGACTGCGAGGCGAATTGGACGAGTCGGCCTTCGCCGCCGCGGTCGGCGACGTCGTGACCCGGCACGAGAGCCTGCGCACCATCTTCGTCGAGGTCGACGGCGTGCCCGCCCAGCAGGTGCTCGACTCCGGCGGCGTCGAGGTGCCGATCGCGATCGCCGACGTGCCCGTCGGCGAGGTGGACGCGGCGGTCGCCGAGGCCGCGCGGCATCCGTTCGATCTCGCGACCGAGATCCCGCTACGGGTCACCGTGTTGCGTTGCGGCGCGGGCGAATACGTGGTGCTGCTGCTGATCCACCACATCGCGGGTGACGGCTGGTCGATGGCGCCGCTGCTGCGGGACCTGTCGGTCGCGTACGGAGCGCGCAGCCGGGGAAGTGCGCCGGAGTGGGAGCCACTGCCGGTGCAGTATGTGGATTACACGCTGTGGCAGCGGGAGTTGCTGGGGTCGGCGGATGATCCGGACAGTGTGGTGTCGCGGCAGTTCGAGTATTGGCGTCGCGAGCTGGAGGGTGTGCCCGAGCACTTGCGGTTGCCCACCGATCGGCCCCGGCCGCGCGCGGCGGGCTCGCGCGGGGACGTCACGGTCATCGAGATCGAGGCGGATCTCCGCGCCGCGGTGGAGCGGCTGGCGGCCCGCGAGGCCGCGTCGGTGTCGATGGTATTGCAGTCGGCCTTGGCCGTGCTGTTGTTCAAACTCGGTGCGGGGGAAGACGTTCCGATCGGCTCGCCGATCGCGGGTCGCACGGACGAGGCCCTGACGGAGCTGGTGGGATTCTTCGTCAACACCTGGGTGCTGCGGGCCCGCGTGGACCCGGCGGCGAAATTCACCGACATTCTCGGCCAGGTCAAGGCGAAGGCGCTGGCCGCCTACGAGAATCAGGACATCCCGTTCGAACTGCTGGTCGAACTGCTCAACCCGGTCCGCTCCACGGCCTATCACCCGCTGGTACAGGTCCTGCTGAGTTTCCAGAACAATGCCGCGCCCGCGCTGGAGCTGCCGGGGCTCGTCATGGAGCCGTACCCCCTGGCCGCGACGACCTCGCAATTCGATCTCGTATTCAATATCGGTGACGCGTCCGCGACCGGCGGCTGGAACGTCCACGTCGAGTACTCGACGGACCTGTTCGACCGGACCACCGTCGAGGCGATGGCCGCACGGCTGGTGCGGGTGCTGCGACAGGCGGCGGCACGTCCGGACATCGCGGTGGGTGCGGTCGAGGTCCTCGATACCGCGGAACGCGAACTCGTCCTGCGCCGATGGAACGAGACCGCCGCCGAGGTCCCGGAGGCCACGCTGACCGGGCTGGTGCGGGCACAGATCTCGCGCACACCCGACGCGGCCGCCGTGCTCTGCGGTGACGCCGCGCTCTCGTATCGGGAACTGGATGTGCGGTCGGCCCGGCTGGCGCGAGACCTGATCGCCCGCGGCGTGCGGCCGGACGATGTCGTCGCGGTGGCCTTGCCGCGGTCCGCGGAGCTGATCGTGGCGTTGCTGGCGGTGCTGCGGGCCGGTGCCGCGTATCTGCCGATCGATCCCGCCTATCCCTCCGAGCGGCTGGCATTCATCCTCGCCGACGCCGGGCCGGTCCTCATCGTGACCGATTCCGGGACGGCGTCCGCGGTGCCCGCCACCGTGGCGGCGCTGTACCTCGAGTCCGTCGACGTGGCCGCGGAGGACGCGCCCGATCTCGCCATCGATGTGCGGCCGCGGCAACTGGCCTACGTGATGTACACCTCGGGTTCGACGGGTGTACCGAAAGGCGTTGGTATCACGCACCGTAACGTGGCGAATCTGGTTGCGCAGGCGTGGTGTGCGGTGCCGGGGGATCGGGTGCTGGCGCATTCGTCGGTGGCCTTCGACGCGTCCACGTATGAGATCTGGCCCGCGTTGTGCGGCGGCGCGACCGTGGTGCTGGCGACCGAGCGGCGTTCGGACCCGGCCGAGATCACACGACTGGCCGAGACTCGGTCTGTGACGAAGATGTTCGCGACGCCCCCGCTGCTGACGGCGCTGGTCGAGCACGCGGAGTCACTGCCGGACAACGCCTTCCGGAGTGTGGTGCAGGTGAATACCGGCGCCGACACCCTCGGAGCCGGGCTGGTCCATGCGGTGCGGGACATGTGCCCTGGTGTGCGGATCGACAATCTGTACGGCCCGACCGAGGCGACGGTCGATGTGACGTCCTCGGTCGTGCCGGACAGTGTCGACGTGACGGTGCCGATCGGTGCTCCGTTGGCGAATATGCGGGTGTACGTGCTGGATTCGTGGTTGCAGCCGGTTCCGGTGGGGGTGGCCGGTGAGTTGTATGTGGCCGGTGCGCAGTTGGCGCGCGGGTATCTCGGTCGGGCGGCGTTGACGGCTGGTCGGTTCGTGGCTGATCCGTTCGATGTGGGTGGCCGGTTGTATCGCACGGGTGATGTGGTGCGGTGGAATCCGGTGGGGGAGTTGGAGTTCGTCGGCCGGGCCGATGATCAGGTGAAGATCCGAGGTTTCCGGGTCGAGCCGGGTGAGGTGGAAGCCGCTCTGGCACGGCACCCTTCGGTGTCGCAGGCCTTGGTGATGACGCGCGACACCGATTCCGGCGACAAGCGGCTGATCGCCTATGTGGTCGCGGACCGAGCCGAGCCCGGCGAACTCGACGGGACCGCGGTGCGCGAGTTCCTCGCCGGACAACTACCGGATTTCATGGTCCCGGCCGCGGTGACGGTGATCGAGTCCATTCCGTTGACCCTCAACGGGAAGGTCGATCGCGACGCCCTGCCCGTCCCGGAGATCACGTCCGCGGTGGAATACCGGGCTCCGGGCACCGAGCCCGAGCGGGTGCTGGCCGGACTGTTCGCGGAGATTCTCGGGGTCGATCGGGTCGGTGCGGACGACAGCTTCTTCGCCCTGGGCGGGCATTCGCTGCTGGCTACCCGGCTGGTGAGCCGTATCCGGGCGGCACTGGGGATCGAGGTGCCGATCCGGACGGTGTTCGACGCACCCACCGTCGCACGGCTCGCGCACCGATTGGACGCCGACCTCCAGGTACGTCCCTCGTTGACGGTCCGGCAGCGCCCCGAGCCCGTCCCGCTGTCGTTCGCGCAACGACGACTGTGGTTCATCCACTGGCTCGAAGGACCGTCCGCCACCTACAACATCCCGGTGACGGCGCGGTTGACGGGCGAGCTGGATATCCCGGCGCTCGAGGCGGCGATCGGGGACGTCGTGACGCGGCACGAAAGCCTGCGCACGATGTTCGCCGAGGTCGATGGCGTGCCCGCACAGCGGGTCCAGGACGCCGACCGGATCCGGCCGCCGCTCACGGTGACCGAGACGACCGCCGCCGAACTGGCGGCGGACGTGACCGCCGCGGTGTGCTACGAATTCGATCTGTCGTCGGAAATACCCTTGCGCGCCACTGTCTTTCGTAGCGACAGTGACCGCGTACTGGTGCTGCTGTTGCACCACATCGCGGGTGACGGCTGGTCGGCGGCGACGTTGCTGCGGGATCTGTCGGTCGCGTACACGGCGCGCAGCCGGGGGACCGCGCCCCGGTGGGAGCCGTTGCCGGTGCAGTATGTGGATTACACGCTGTGGCAACGGGAGCTGCTGGGATCGGCGGACGATCCGGACAGCGTGTTGTCGCGGCAGTTCGAGTATTGGCGTCACGAGCTGGACGGTATGCCCGAGCATCTGCGGTTGCCCACCGATCGGCCCCGGCCCCGCACGGCCGGATATCGCGGGGACGTTGTGGGTTTCGGCATCGATGCCGAAACGCGCGCCGCCGTGGAGCGCCTGGCCGCACGCGAGGGCGCGACGGTGTCGATGGTGTTGCAGTCGGCCCTGGCGGTACTGCTGTTCGAACTCGGTGCGGGAGAAGACATTCCGATCGGTTCGCCGATCGCCGGTCGCACCGATGAGGCGCTGACGGAGCTGGTGGGATTCTTCGTCAACACCTGGGTGCTGCGGGCGCGCGTGGATCCGGCGGCGTCGTTCGCCGAGCTGCTGGGGCAGGTCCGGGCAAAGGCCTTGGCGGCGTACGAGAATCAGGACATCCCGTTCGAGCTGCTGGTCGAATTGCTCAACCCGGCGCGCTCGGCGGCCCATCATCCGCTGTTCCAGGTGATGCTGGCGTTCCAGAACAACACGCTGCCCAGGCTGGAACTTCCGGGAGTCGGCATCGAGCCCTACGCCGCGTTCACCGGCACCGCCCGGTTCGACCTGCTGTTCACCATCGCCGACGCCCCGGCGGGACACGACTGGGGCGGGCTCGTCGAATTCGCCACCGACCTGTTCGATCGGCGGACGGTCGAGGCCATCGCCGGGCGTCTGGTGCGACTGCTGCGGCAGGTGGCCGGGGAGCCCGGCGTGCCCGTCGGATCCGTCGAGGTGCTCGACGCCGGTGAGCGGGAACTGATTCTGCGGCGGTGGAACGACACCGGGGTGCCGGTCGCCGACACCACCGTGGTCGGGTTGTTCCGGGCGCAGGCCGCCCGGACCCCGGACGCGGTCGCGGTCGTCGGTACGGACACCGAGCTGACCTACCGCGAGCTGGATGTCCGGGCCGACGCGCTCGCCGATGCGCTGATATCGCACGGCGTCGGCCCGGAAGCCGTTGTCGCGGTGGCATTGCCGCGCACCGCGGACCTCATCGTGGCATTACTGGGCGTGCTGAAGGCCGGCGGCGGATATCTGCCCGTCGACCCGGCATATCCGTCGGATCGCCTGGGTTTCGTCTTGACCGACGCCGCGCCCGCGGTCGTCGTGACCGACACGGCCACCGGAGAAACGCTGCCGGACAACGACATACCGCGGCTGCGTCTCGACGCCATCGACGCCGGTGCGGCCCGGCGCGACCGGCTCCCGGCGGTGCGGCCGCAGCAACTGGCGTACCTGATCTACACCTCCGGTTCGACGGGCCGCCCGAAAGGTGTCGAGGTCACGCACCGCAACGTCGTGAACCTGATCGCCCAGGCCTGGGACACCGATACCGCGGACCGGGTCCTGGCGCATTCCTCGGTGGCATTCGACGCCTCGACCTATGAGATCTGGCCGGCCCTGTGCGGCGGCGCGGCGGTGGTGATCGCGGGTGCGCAGCGCTCGGACCCGGCCGAGATCAGCCGGTTGGCCGACACCGGGCCGGTGACGAAGATGTTCGCCACACCACCACTGCTGTCGGCGTTGCTGGACTACGCGAAGACCTTGCCGGGCAACCCTTTCCGGGCTCTGCGACAGGTGAATACCGGCGCCGACGTCCTGTCCGCGGCACTGGTGCGGACCCTGCGGGCGGGGTGGGGGGAGATCCGGATCGATAACCTCTACGGGCCGACCGAGGCGACGGTGAATGTCACCGCGTCGGTGGTGCCCGACGGCGTGGCGGGCGCCGTGCCGATCGGTGCTCCCGTGGCCAATACGCGTGTCTACGTGCTGGATTCGCGGTTGCGGCCGGTGCCGGTGCGGGTACCCGGCGAGTTGTATGTGGCCGGTACGCAGGTGTCACGAGGTTACCGGGGCCGGGCAGCGCTCACCGCGGCGCGATTCGTGGCGGACCCGTTCGACGCGGCGGGCGGGCGGCTGTACCGCACCGGGGATGTGGTGCGCTGGAACAGCGACGGGATGCTGGAGTTCGTCGGCCGCGCCGACGACCAGGTCAAGATCCGTGGGTTCCGGGTCGAACCCGGTGAGGTGGAAGACGCACTCGCACAACATCCTTCGGTGTCGCAGGCGGCGGTGACGGCGCACGCCACCGAGACCGGCGCCAAGCAGCTGATCGCGTACGTGAGCGCCGGTGGCGGCACGGTCGACGGCGCGGAGGTGCGCGAATTCGTGTCCGGGCGCCTGCCGGAATTCATGGTGCCCGCGGTGGTGATGGTGGTCGAGTCGATGCCGCTGACCACCGGCGGAAAGCTCGACCGCGCGGCGCTGCCGGAACCGGAGTTCACCTCCGCGACGCCGCATCGGGCGCCGCGCACGCCGCAGGAGCGAATCCTCGCCACCGTGTTCGCCGAGGTGCTCGGGCGCGATCGGGTCGGGGCGGACGACGACTTCTTCGAATTGGGCGGGGACAGTATTCGTTCCATCCAAGTGGTGTCCCGGGCGCGCGCACTGGGCGTCGAAGTCGGTCCGCGGCAGGTGTTCGAATGCCGGACCGTGTCGGCGTTGGCGGCGGTGGCGACCGAACCCGCGAGCGCGGTGACGGACGAGTCGGCCCTCGGCGCGGTGGGCTGGCTGCCCTTGCTGCCGGTGGCGCGGTTCGTGCGCGAGCTGGGCGGCCGGTTCGACGGTTTCCATCAGTCCATGACGCTGGATCTGCCGGTGGGCATCGACCGGGCGGGTCTGGAGGCGACGCTCACGGCCGTGCTCGACCATCACGATGCGCTGCGGTCGCGGCTGGTCGACGACGAGCGCGGCCCCGGACTCGAGATCGCACCGCCCGGTTCGGTGGACGCCGGGATGTGGCTGCATCGCGTCGAGGCGGCCGAACCCGAACCCGCCGAGGTGACCGCCGGACACCTGGCGGCCGCGGTCGGCCGGTTGGCCCCGGCGGCCGGGGTGATGATGCAGTTCGTGTGGTTCGACGCCGGTCCGGCGCGCGCGGGCCGACTGGCGATCATCGCGCACCACCTGGTGGTCGACGGCGTCTCGTGGCGAATCCTGTTGCCGGACCTGGTCTCCGCGTGGCAGGCCGTGTCCGCCGGAACGCCGCCGGACCTCATGCCCACGGGCACCTCGCTGCGGCACTGGGCGCACGGACTGGCCGAACAGGCGTCCGCGCCGGAGCTGACCGAGCAATTGCCGTGCTGGCGTTCGGTTCTCGACGGACCCGACCCGATGCTGGGCACGCGGCCGCTGGACCCGCGGGTCGACGTCATGGCCACCGTGCGCCATACGGTCGTCGAGCTTCCCGTCGTGGAGACCGAGGCGCTGTCGACCACCCTGCCGTCGGTCTTCCACGGCGGCGTGGCGGACGGTCTGCTGGCGGCCCTGGCGGCGGCGGTGACGCGCTGGCGCCGGGCTCGCGGGGTAGCCGAGGAATCGGTGCTGATCTGGCTCGAGGGGCACGGGCGCGAGGAGGAGACCGTGCCGGGCGCCGACCTGTCGAATACCGTCGGCTGGTTCACCAGCGTGTTCCCGGTGCGGTTGCGTGCGAACGCGGCGGCGTGGGAGGAGTTCTGCGCCGGTGGTCCGGCGGCGGGCGCCTCGATCAAGTCGGTCAAGGAGCAGTTGCGCGCGATTCCGGGCAAGGGCATCGGCTACGGGTTGCTGCGCTACCTGAATCCCGAGACCGCCGCGGCACTGCGGCCGTACTCGGCGGGACAGCTCGGGTTCAACCACCTGGGCCGGTTGACCTCGACGGACCTGCTCCCGCAACGACTGCGGGGCGCCGGATGGACTCCCGCACAGGGCGATTCCGGATCGGTGGCGGCCCCGGACTCGGCGATGCCCGCGCTGGCGGTCGTCTACGTCACCACCATGATCGCCGACACCGACTAAGGCCCGGTCCTGCGAGCGGTGTTCGCGACTCCGGCCGGAGTCGCGGACACGGCGGCGGCCGAGGAATTGGCCGGGCTCTGGCGGGCCGCGGCGCTCGGACTGGCCCGGCACGCCGTCGGCTCGGGTGCGGGTGGCCTGACGCCGTCCGACCTGCCGCTGGTGGAGCTGGCGCAGAACGAGATCGAACACTTGGAGCGGCGCTATCCGGGACTGGTCGAGGTCTGGCCGCTGACCGCCATGCAGTCGGGGTTGCTGTTCCATCGCGCGCTGGCGGGCAAGGGGCCGGACTTCTACCACATGCAGGTGGTGTTCGGCCTGACCGGAACGGTGGACCCGGCCCGGATGCGCGCGGCCGGTCAGGGATTGCTCGACCGGTATCCGAACCTGCGGGTCGGATTCGCCGAGGACGCCGCCGGTGTTCCGGTGCAGGTCGTCGTCCACCCGGTCGAATTGCCTTGGCGTGTCGTAGATTTGCGGGACTGCGACGAGGCGGAGGGCGCCGTGGCGCTGGATGCGCTCCTGGCCGAGGACCGGCACACGCAATTCGACGTGGCGACGCCGCCCCTGCTGCGACTGACGTTGGTACTGACCGCCGACCGGCGCTCGGAATTGGTGTTCACCGCCCACCACATGCTGCTGGACGGCTGGTCACTGCCGCTGCTGATCCGAGATCTGCTGCGGCTCTACGGTTCCGGTGGTGACGCCGCGGCCCTGCCGCCGGTACCCGGCTATCGCGAATTCCTGGCCTGGCTGAGCCGATGGGATTCCGGCGCGGGCCTGCGGGCCTGGGCCGCGGAACTCGACGGCTTCGACGAACCCACGATGCTCGCCGGCGCCGCCGACGACGCCGCGCCCGCGGAGGTCGAGCAGGTCGAGGCGCCCCTGCCCGCGGCGACCGCGCAGGCGGTGAGCAGGCGGGCCGTCGAACTCGGGGTCACGGTGAACACGGTCGTGCAGGCGGCGTGGGGGATTCTGCTGGCCGCGTCGACGGGCCGCCGCGATGTGGTGGCCGGGACGACGGTCTCGGGCCGGCCACCCGCGATCGCGGGGGTCGATTCGATGGTCGGCCTGTTCATCAATACCGTGCCCGTGCGCGTGCGGTTCGACCACGGCGACACCCTCGCCGACGTGCTGACCGATCTGCAGGCCCGGCAGGTTGCCCTGCTGGACCACCATCATGTCGGGTTGAGCGATATCCACCGGGCCACCGGGCTGCACACGCTGTTCGACACGCTCATCGGCTTCGAGTCCTATCCCGTCGATTGGACCGGGATCGACGCGGCCGTCACCGCCAGCGGACTCGGCCTCACCGATCTGCGTCCCACCGCGCCGACGCACTACCCGCTGACCGTCGTCGCCGGCGCCGCCCCCGACCTGACGCTTCGACTGGAATACCGCACCGATATGTTCGATCGCGCCACGATCGAGTCCGTCTCGCGGCGGCTGGTGCGGATATTCGAGCAGGTGGCCTCGAACGCGACGGTGCCGGTGGGCTCGATCGACCTCCTCGGCGACGAGCGCGACCTGGTGCTGCGGCGGTGGAACGAGACCGCGCTGGACGTCCGGGACACCACGCTCCTCGGGTTGTTCGAGGCGCGGGTGGCCCGCACTCCGGACGCCGTAGCCGTCGTCTGTGGCGATACGGAGCTGACGTATCAGCAGCTCGATTCCCGGGCGGCCCGGCTGGCGCGAGTGCTGGTCGCGCGTGGCGTGGGACCCGACACGCTCGTGGCCGTGGCGCTGGGGAGATCCGTGGAGCTGCTGGTGGCGCTGGTGGCGGTGGTGCGGGCCGGTGGCGGCTACCTACCGGTCGATCCCGCCTATTCGGCGGATCGGGTGGCGTTCGTGCTCGCCGACGCCGATCCGGTCGTGATGGTGACCGACCGATCGACGGCGGACCGCTTGCCGCGCAACGCGATACCGCGCCTGTATCTGGACGAGGTCGGCGAGGCGGGCGGCCGCGATCGAACGGCGGCGGTGCGGCCGCGGAATCTGGCGTATGTCATCTACACCTCGGGTTCGACGGGTGTACCGAAAGGCGTTGGTATCACGCACCGTAACGTGGTGAATCTGGTTGCGCAGGCGTGGTCTGCGGGGCCGGGGGATCGGGTGCTGGCGCATTCGTCGGTGGCCTTCGACGCGTCCACGTATGAGATCTGGCCCGCGTTGTGCGGCGGCGCGACGCTGGTGCTGGCGGCCGCGGAACAGTCCGACCCCGCCGAGATCACCCGGCTGGTCGAGACCCTGTCGGTGACGAAGATGTTCGCTACGCCGCCGCTGTTGTCGGCGCTGGTCGAGTACGCGGAGTCGTTGGAGCGTCAGCCGTTCCGGAGTCTGACGCAGGTGAATACCGGCGCGGACACGCTGACCGGGGGATTGGCCGCCGCGGTGAAAGCGGTGTGCGGCGGCGTCCGGGTCGACAATCTCTACGGTCCGACCGAGGCGACCGTCGATGTGACGGCGTTCAGCGTGCCCGACGGCACGAAGGGCTCGGTGCCGATCGGCGCTCCGGTGGCCAATACCCGGGTGTACGTGCTGGATTCGTGGTTGCTGCCGGTCCCCGTCGGTGTCGCGGGCGAGCTGTATGTGGCCGGTGCGCAGGTAGCGCGGGGATATCTCGGTCGGGCGGCGTTGACGGCTGGTCGGTTCGTGGCTGATCCGTTCGATGTGGGTGGCCGGTTGTATCGCACGGGTGATGTGGTGCGGTGGAACGCGGTGGGGGAGTTGGAGTTCGTGGGCCGGGCCGATGATCAGGTGAAGATCCGTGGCTTCCGGGTCGAGCCGGGGGAGGTGGAAGCCGCACTCGCACAGCATCCTTCGGTATCGCGGGCCGCGGTCATCGCGGTGGACACCGGGACCGGCGGCAAACAGCTGGTGGGATACGTCGCCCCCGGCGTGGCCGGACTCGAGGGAACACGGCTGCGCGAGTTCGTCTCCCGGCGACTGCCGGAGTTCATGGTGCCGGCCGTCGTGATGGTGCTCGACTCGATTCCGTTGACCGCCAACGGCAAGGTGGATCGCAAGGCGCTGCCCGCTCCCGAGGCGGCGCCGTCGGCGCGCTACCGGGCGCCGGGCACCGCCGAGGAGCGGGCGCTGGCCGCGGTGTTCGCCGAGGTGCTGGGAGTGGAGCGGGTCGGGGTCGACGACAGCTTCTTCGAATTGGGCGGGGACAGCATTCGTTCCATCCAGGTGGTGTCGCGGGCGCGGGCGCTGGGCGTGGTGGTGAGCACGCGGGAGGTGTTCGAACGCCGGACGGTGGCGGCCTTGGCGGCCGTAGCCGATGGGCGCGCGGCGGATTCGGTGCTACGGGAACCGGCGGGCGCCGGAGTGGGCTGGATGCCGCTGCTGCCGGTGGCACGGTTCGTGCGGGAGCTGGGCGCCGGTTTCGACGGTTTCAATCAGACCATGGTGCTCGAGCTGCCGGCCGGCATCGACCGAGCGGGCCTGGTGGCGACGCTGACGGCGGTCCTCGACCGTCATGACGCGCTGCGGTCGCGGCTGGTCGACGACGAGCGCGGTCCGGGACTCGAGATCGCACCGCCCGGTTCGGTGGACGCCGGGATGTGGCTGCATCGCGTCGAGGTGAGTGAGGCTTCCCGTGCGGACGTGATCGCCGCGCAGCTGGAAGCCGCGGTCGGCCGGTTGGCTCCGGCGGCCGGAGTGATGATGCAGTTCGTGTGGTTCGACGCCGGTCCGGCAGAGGCGGGCCGGCTGGCGATCGTGGCGCATCACCTGGTGGTCGACGGTGTGTCGTGGCGAATCCTGTTGCCGGACTTGGCCGCCGCGTGGCAAGCGGTGGCGTCCGGAGCGCAGCCGGTGTTCGCTCCCGCGGGGACATCGATGCGGCGGTGGGCGCGCGGACTGGCCGACGAGTCGGTCCAGCCGCGTCGGGTGGCCGAACTCTCCTGGTGGCGTGGCGTTCTCGACGGACCCGATCCGATGCTGGGCGCGCGGCCGCTACGGCCGGACGTCGACGTCCTGGCCACCGTGCAGCATGTCGAGGTGCCGATTCCAATGGCCGAGACCGAGATCCTGGTGACGACCCTGCCCGCGGTCTTCCACGGTGGCGTCGAGGACGGGCTGCTGGCGGCCCTGGCGGTGGCCCTCACGCGCTGGCGTCAAGCGCGCGGGGTCTCCGAGGAATTTGTCCTGCTCCGGCTGGAAGGCCATGGGCGCGAGGAGGATACCGTTGCGGGCGCCGAGCTGTCGGACACCGTCGGCTGGTTCACCAGCATGTACCCGGTGCGGCTGCGGGCCGCCGCGACGGCGTGGGATCGACTGTGCGCGGGCGGCGACGCCGCGGGCGACCTGGTCAAGTCGATCAAGGAGCAATTGCGGGCACTGCCGGACAAAGGCATCGGCTACGGGTTGCTGCGGTACCTGAACCCCGAGACGGCCGCCGTCCTGCGGCAGTTTCCGGACGCCCAGATCGGATTCAACTACCTCGGCCGGTTCACCTCGGCGGATCTGCTGCCGCAACGATCGCGGGGAGCGGGCTGGGCGCCCGCGGCCGACGCCGGACCGGTGATCACGCCGGTGGACCCCGCGTTGTCCGCGATGCCGGTGATGTCGGTGCTGGACATGAGCGCCATGGTGATCGACACCGACGCCGGTCCGGAGCTGCGGGCGGTGTTCGCCGCGCCCGCCGGGGTGCTGGCGGAGTCCGAGGTGCGGGAGCTGGCCGAGCTGTGGCGAAGCGCGGCACTGGGATTGGCACGCCACGCCGCGACGCCGGGCGCGGGTGGCTTGACGCCCGCGGACCTGCCGCTGGTGGAATTGGAGCAGGCCGAGATCGAACTCCTGGAGCGACGCTATCCGGGACTGGTGGACGTGTGGTCGCCGACCTCGATGCAGTCGGGGCTGCTGTTCCATCACGGGCTGGCGGACACCGGCTTCGACGCCTATCACATGCAGGTGGTTTTCGGCCTGGCCGGGCAGGTCGATCCGGCCCGGCTGCGGGCGGCGGGTCAGGGCCTGCTCGACCGGTATCCGACACTGCGGGTGGGTTTCGCGGCCGACTCCCACGGCGCACCGGTTCAGGTGGTCGTCGACGGTGTCGAATTGCCTTGGAACGCAGTGGATCTGCGCGACCTGGACGAGGCCGGACGGGCGGGTGCGCTGCGGACATTGCTGGACGAGGATCGGAACGCGCGTTTCGATGTGACGACCCCGCCGCTGCTGCGGCTGACATTGGTGCGGACGGCCGAGCAGCGATCCGAACTGGTGGTCACCGCCCATCACGTCCTGTTGGACGGCTGGTCGCTGCCCCTGCTGATCCGGGACCTGTTGCGGCTCTACGGTTCCCGTGGCGACGCCCACCGCCTGCCCGCCGCACCGGACTACCGGGAATTCCTGACGTGGCTGCACCGGCAGGACCGCGACGCGGGCCTACAGGCATGGATGCGGGAGCTGGAGGGTGTCCACGAACCCACACTGCTCGCCGACAGTCTCGGAAAGCCCGGTGGCGCAGCGCCTTCCGAGGCAGCCGATGTCGACCGGGTCGAGGTGGAAGTGACCGCCGAGACGGTCTCGGCGCTGGGCCGCCGGGCCAAGGCGCTCGGGGTCACGGTGAACACCGTCGTC
This sequence comes from Nocardia wallacei, assembly GCF_029868745.1. Taxonomy (GTDB): domain Bacteria; phylum Actinomycetota; class Actinomycetes; order Mycobacteriales; family Mycobacteriaceae; genus Nocardia; species Nocardia wallacei_B. Next base: position 42,908 of record NZ_JARWOP010000115.1, read on the forward strand.
CAGGCGGCGTGGGGGATGCTGCTGGCGGTGTCGACCGGTCGCCGCGACGTCATCGCGGGAGCGACCGTCTCGGGACGGCCGCCCGCGATTCCGGGCGTGGATTCGATGGTCGGATTGTTCATCAACACCGTGCCCGTGCGGATGCGATTCGATCCGCGTGACACCTTCGCCGCTGTGCTGAACGATCTGCAGGCCCGGCAGGCGGCCCTGCTGGACCATCATCATGTCGGATTGAGCGAGATACATCAGGGCGTGGGGTTGCCCGTCCTGTTCGACACGCTCATCGGATTCGAGTCCTATCCCATCGACCAGGACGGGATCGGCAGCGGCGCCGCCGACAGCGGCATCGCCCTCACGGGTGTGCGCTCCGATACGCCCTCGCACTACGCGGTCACGCTGGTCGCCACCGCCGTCCCGGACGTGCGCCTGCATCTGGAATACCGCACCACCGTGTTCGATCGGTCCACGGTCGAGGCGATGGCGCGCAGGCTGGTGCGGATCTTCGAACAGCTGGCGGCGGACCCGAACGCCGCGTTGCGGTCGATCGATGTGCTCGACGCCGGCGAACGAGAAGCGGTGCTGCGCCGATGGAACGAGACGAGCGCCGAGGTTCCCGGTGGCACCGTCGTCGCGCGGTTCCGGGAACAGGTCGCGGCGACGCCGGACGCGGTGGCCGTCGTGTGTGGTGACGTCGAGGTGACATATCGCGAACTCGACAGTCGCGCCGAGCTTCTCGCCCACGCCCTGACCGCGCACGGGGTGCGTGCGGACGCCGTGGTCGCCGTGGTGTTGCCGAGATCGGCGGAATTGATCGTGGCGCTGCTGGGCGTGCTGAAGGCCGGTGGCGGATATCTGCCCATCGATCCGGCCTACCCGTCCGATCGGCTGGCGTTCGTCCTCGCCGATGCCGACCCGGTGGTCGTCGTCACCGATCGGGTCAGCGCGAATGTGCTGCCCGACAATCCGATTCCCCGGCTGTGGCTCGACGCCGTGGACGCCGAACAGGGCTCCGGCGACGATCGAATCGTCACGGTGCGGCCGCAGAACCTGGCATATCTGATCTACACGTCCGGTTCCACGGGTGTGCCCAAAGGTGTCGCGGTCACCCACCGGAACGTGTCGGCATTCGCGGCCGCACCCGGGTGGCGGGGCGATGCGCACGACAGCGTGCTGATGCATTCCTCGGTGGCCTTCGACGCCTCCACCTACGAGATCTGGGTGCCGCTGCTCCGCGGCGGCCGGGTGGTCGTCGCACCGGCGGAGCACGCCGATATCGCGGCCCTGACCCGTGTGCTGACCACGCACGCGGTCACGGCGGCATTCTTCACCACCCGGCTGTTCGAAGTACTCGCCGACGACCACCCCGAGGCCCTCGCCGGGCTTCGCGAGGTGTGGACCGGTGGCGAGGACATGCCGCCGGAGGTGTTCCGGCGGGCGGTGCGGAGGTCTTCCGGGACGCGCGTCGTGCATGTGTACGGGCCGACCGAGACCACGACTTTCGCCGTCCGCCGGTCGTTCGAGGCCTCGGAATCCGTCGCGGGCACAGCGGTGCCGATCGGGCGTCCGTTGGCGAATGTCCGTGCGTACGTGCTGGATTCGTGGTTACTGCCGGTTCCGGTGGGTGTGGCCGGTGAATTGTATGTGGCCGGTGCGCAATTGGCGCGTGGGTACCTGGGCCAGGCCGCGCTGACGGCTGCGCGGTTCGTGGCCGATCCGTTCGATGCGGGTGCTCGGTTGTATCGCACGGGTGATGTGGTGCGGTGGAACGCGGTCGGAGAGTTGGAGTTCGTCGGCCGGGCCGACGATCAGGTGAAGATCCGCGGTTTCCGGGTGGAGCCGGGCGAGGTGGAAGCCGCACTGGCGCAGCATCCCTCGGTGTCGCAGGCCGTCGTGACAGCCCGCGATACCGGTTCCGCCGGCAAACAGCTGATCGCGTACGTGGTGGGCGACGGCCGTGTGCTCGACGGCGGGGATGTGCGTCGATGGGTGGCCGACCGGCTGCCGGAATTCATGGTGCCGACCGTGGTCACGGTGATCGACTCGGTGCCGCTGACCGTGAACGGCAAGCTGGACCGCGCGGCGCTGCCACAGCCGGAGCTCGCCTCCTCGGCACGGTATCGAGCCCCCGGGGGCGAGCGCGAGCGGGTACTGGCGGAGTTGTTCGCCGAGGTGCTGGGCCTCGCCCAGGTGGGTGTGGACGACAGCTTCTTCGAACTGGGCGGGCACTCGCTGCTGGCGACTCGCCTGGTGAGTCGAATCCGTGCGGTGCTGGGCGTCGAGGTGTCGATCCGGACGGTGTTCGACGCTCCGACGGTGGCGCAGTTGGCAACTCGGCTGGATGTGCACGCGCAGGTGCGCCCGGCAATGTCGGTGCGGGAGCGGCCGGACATCGTTCCGTTGTCGTTCGCGCAGCGGCGGCTCTGGTTCGTGCACCGGCTGGAGGGCCCCTCGGCTACGTACAACATTCCGTTGGCCGCTCGGCTGCGGGGCGTGTTCGATCCCGTGGCGTTCGAGGCGGCGGTGGGCGATATCGTCGCGCGGCACGAGAGTCTGCGGACGGTCTTCGCCGAGGTGGACGGTGTGCCTTCGCAGCGGGTGCTCGACGTCGCGGATCTCGAACTGCCGGTGACGGTTGCGCAGGTGGATTCCGGTGCGCTGGACGCGGCCGTGACCTCGGCGCTCGGGTACCGGTTCGATCTGTCGGCCGAAATTCCGATCCGCGCGACCGTCTTACGGTCCGGTTCCGGCGAGAGCGTGCTGGTACTGGTGATTCACCATATCGCCGGTGACGGCTGGTCGATGACGCCGCTGCTGCACGATCTGGCCGTCGCCTATACGGCACGGCTGCACGAACAGGCCCCGGAGTGGGAGCCGTTGCCGGTGCAATACGTGGACTACACGCTGTGGCAACAGGATTGGCTGGGCTCGACCGCCGACCCCGACAGCATCGTCTCCCGTCAATTCGAGTATTGGCGGCGCGAACTCGACGGCATGCCGGAGGAGTTGCCGCTACCGACCGACCGGCCGCGGCCGCGCGTGGCGTCCTATCGCGGGGATCTGGTCACGTTCGACATCGACGCGCGGACCAGAGCGGCGGTGGAGCGGCTGGCCGCCCGCGAAGGGGCGACGGTGTCGATGGCGCTCCAATCGGCGCTGGTCGTCCTGCTGTCCAAACTCGGTGCGGGAGAGGACATTCCGATCGGCTCGCCGATCGCCGGGCGCACCGACGAGGCGGTCGCGGACCTGGTGGGATTCTTCGTCAATACCTGGGTGCTGCGCGCGCGGGTCACCGCGGCGGCGGCGTTCACCGAGATCCTGGGCCAGGTCCGGGCAAAGGCGTTGGCCGCGTACGAGAACCAGGACGCGCCGTTCGAACTGCTCGTCGAATTGCTCAACCCGGCCCGCTCGGCGGCGCGTCACCCGCTGTTCCAGGTGACGCTGGCCTTTCAGAACAACGCCCTGCCGACGGTCGCCCTGCCGGACGTCGAACTCCGGCCCTATCCGACGACCGTCTCGACCGCGCGATTCGACCTGTTCTTCAATATCGCCGACGCCCCGGCCGGTCACCCGTGGAGCGGTTTCGTCGAGTACGCGACCGAGTTGTTCGACCGGTCGACGGTCGAGGCGATGGTGGAGCGGCTGCTGCGGCTCCTGCGGCAGCTGGTGTCGCATCCGGATACGCCGGTCGGGGCGATCGATGTGCTCCGCGACGACGAGCGCGAGCTGGTGTTGCGGCAGTGGAACGACACCACCGCCCCGGCCGCCGCGCAGGCGACTCTGATCGGCTTGTTCGAGGCCCAGGCCGCCCACACCCCCAGCGCGCTCGCGGTGGTCCACGGTGACGACGAGGTGACCTACGGCGAACTCGGTCGCCGCGCCGATGGGCTCGCGCGGATCTTGACATCGCGGGGCGTCGGCCCGGATACCGTGGTCGCGGTGGCCTTGCCGCGGTCGGTGGATCTGCTCACGGCGATGCTGGCCGTGCTGAAGGCCGGCGGCGGGTACCTGCCGATAGATCCTGCCTATCCCTCGGAGCGGCTGGCGTTCATCCTCGCCGACGCCCGTCCCGTGCTTGTCGTGACCGACTCCGTGACCGGAAACATGTTGCCCGACAACGGATTGGCGCGCCTGCATATCGACGCGCCGGGCGCTGCCGACGGGGCGGCTCGCGGCCGGGACGTAGCGGTGCGGCCGGAGAATCTGGCGTACCTGATCTACACCTCGGGCTCGACCGGCGTTCCCAAAGGCGTCGAGGTGACGCATCGCAATGTGGCGAGCTTCGTAGCGCAGGCGGCGCGGCCCGGGAGTCCCGAGGATCGGATCCTGGTGCACTCGTCGGTGGCGTTCGATGCCTCGGCATATGAGATCTGGCCCGCCCTGTGCAGTGGCGGCGCGCTGGTGATCGCGGGTGAGCAGCGCTCGGATCCGGCGGAGATCGCGCGGTTGGTCGAGGCCCGCGCGGTGACGGCGATGTTCGCGACACCGCCCTTGCTGGCGGCGCTGCTCGACCATGTCGGGACGCGGTCGGGCAATCCGCTGCGGACGCTGAGCCGAATCCTGTCCGGCGGAGCCGAATTGACGGCGCGTATGGTGCGCGAGCTGACCGACGCATACCCGGATATCCGGGTCGCGAACGGTTACGGCCCCACCGAGACGACCGTGTACGTCACCCGGTACGACTGGCGGGAAGCCATCGACGGAGCCGTTCCGATCGGCCGCCCGATCGGGAATGTCCGTGTGTACGTGCTGGATTCGGGGCTGGCGCCGGTCCCGGTCGGGGTGGCCGGGGAATTGTATGTGGCGGGCGCGCAATTGGCCCGCGGATACCACGATCGGGCCGGGGCCACGGCCGCGCGGTTCGTGGCGGATCCGTTCGGATCGGGCGGCCGGTTGTATCGCACCGGCGATATGGTGCGCTGGAATGCCGCGGGCGAGCTGGAATTCGTCGGCCGGGCCGACGATCAGGTGAAGATTCGTGGTTTCCGGGTCGAGATCGGGGAAGTGGAAAACGCGCTCGCACAACATCCTTCGGTCTCGCAGGCCGTGGTGTTGGCGCGGGAAACCGGCCTCGGCGACAAACAGCTGGTCGGCTACGTGGTCGCCGACAGATCCGGGCCGGTGGTCGGGCAGGACGAACTGGTCGGGCAGTGGCGGCAGGTGTACGACGACCTGTACGCGGGCGCCGAGGACGCCGGCGACGGCCCGGCGTTCGGCGCGGATTTCGGCGGGTGGAACAGCAGCTTCACCGGGGAGCCGATTCCGTCCGAGCAGATGCGCGAATGGCGGATGGCCACCGTCGAACGCATTCGTGAGCTGACGCCACGCCGCGTGCTGGAGATAGGTGTGGGTTCGGGCCTGATACTGTCGCAGCTCGCGCCCGAATGCGAAGAGTATTGGGCGACAGACTTTTCCGCGCCCACCATAGCCACGCTCCGGAGGCAGCTGGACGCGCTGGGAGTCGAATGGGGTGACCGCGTCATCCCGAGCGTGCGGGCCGCCGACGATACCGACGGCCTGCCCGAAGGCTACTTCGACACCGTGGTGCTGAACTCGGTGATCCAGTATTTCCCCGGCGAGGGTTATCTCCGCACGGTCCTCGAACGCCTGGAAAGACTGCTGGCCCCCGGCGGCGCGGTCTTCCTCGGCGACGTGCGCAATGCGGCGTTGCTGGCGGAGTTCGCCACCGCGGTGCAACTCGCGCGCACCGGCGACACCGATCCCGCGGCGGTCGGCGCCCGGGTGCGCCGGGATATCGCGGCCGAACAGGAACTGTTGCTGGCGCCCGAATACTTCGTGGGATTGTGCCGCGCCGCAACCGGTTTCGACGCCGTCGATATCCAGCTTCAGCGGGGCTACGCGGTCAACGAGCTGACCCGGTATCGCTACGATGTGGTCCTGCGCAAATCGGCCACGGCCAGGCTCTCGGTGGCCGACCTGCCGACCATCGAATTCCGCGACCGTGATCGGTTGCGCACGCTCCTGGAGGCGCCGCGGTCCGGCGGAATTCGTGTCACCGGTATTCCGCATATCGGCTTGATCGACCAGGTCGGCGCGACACGCAGCATCGGGGATGGCCTGCCCGTCATCCCCGCCGGAACCCTCGCCGTCGATTTCGAAGGTGTCCTCGACGACGGCCGGCGGGCGGATACGGCACTGCTGCCGGAGGATCTGCACGCGCTGGGACAGCGGTTCGGCTACCGCACGGCGGTGACCTGGTCGGCCGACAAGGGCCGGATGGACGCGATCTTCCTCGACATCGCGACCACCGAAGACCGGCCGCTGACGGATATCTACCTGCCGCCGGACGCGGTGGGTGACGATCTCACCGCCTACGCCAACAATCCGCGCGCCGGTCTGCTGGCCGCCGATGTGCGCCGGTGGGCAGGCGAGCGCCTCCCCGAATTCATGGTGCCCGCGGTGGTCATGGTGATCGAGTCGCTGCCACTGACCGCGAGCGGAAAACCGGACCGCAAGGCGCTGCCGGACCCCGAATTCGCCTCCGCGAACGAATATCGGCCGCCGGGCACCGAGCGAGAGCGGGTGCTGGCCGGGTTGTTCGCCGAGATCCTGGGCATCGACCGGGTCGGCATCGACGACGACTTCTTCGCGCTGGGCGGGCATTCCCTGCTGGCGACCCGCCTCACCAGCCGAATTCGGGTGACACTGGGGGCGAATGTGCCGGTCCGATTGATATTCGACGCGCCGACGGTCGCCCGATTGGCGGCCCGGCTCGAGGACGGCACGGAATTCGGCACGGATTTCGACCCGGTGCTGGTGCTGAAGGACTCCGGGACCCGGGAACCGCTGTGGTGCCTGCCGCCCGGCGGTGGTCTCGGCTGGTTCTATCAGCAACTCGGACCGCACCTGCCCGACCGGCCGATCCATGCGGTCCAATCCCGCGGGCTCGACGGCGGGGCGATGGCCACCTCGTTCGAGGAAATGATCGACGACTACGCCGACCGAATCCGCACAGTGCAGAAAGAGGGACCGTACTTCCTGCTGGGGTGGTCCTACGGCGGCATCGTCGCCCACGCGCTGGCGCAGCGACTCACCGAGCGCGGAATGCCGATCGGATTCCTGGGGGTCGTCGACAGCAAGCCGCCCGTGCCCGCGGTCGATCAGCCGGACGTCTCGGAACAGGACGCCTTGGCCAGCCTGCGGGAGTGGATGGCCGACAGATTCGGTGAGCACCTCGAGGCGCCGGTCGTGCAGGAACTGGCGCAGCGCGCGGCGCGGGTCCTCATCAACAGCAGCACATTGCTGGAAGGCTACGTCGCACCAATCTACGACGGTGATCTCACGATATTCGGCGCCGCACTGGACGCCGAGGGTGATCCACTTCCCGATTTCGCGGACGACCTCGAACAAGCCTGGCGCCCGCACATCGGCGGACGGGTGCGCGTGCTCGAAGTGCACTGCGCCCACGGCGATTTCGACCGTCCCGAGAATATGAGCACGGTGGGGCGTCTGCTGAACGACCTCTTGTGACCGCCGGGGGCGGCGCAGGGGGTCGTCAGCGCACGTTCATCGCCGGAAAACAAGGGACCTTTGGCACGAAAATCGGGACCGGCGAACGTTCATCGAACGGTTGCTACGGCGTAGCGTTCGCCCTGGGTCGGCCGAACGGTGAGGTGACCGGACATGACGAAATTCGTGCAGACGATCGAGTTCAAGACCACACGACTCGACGAATTCAACAGAAATCTCGACCAGTGGCTCGCGGTAACCCAGGGTAAGCGGGCCGCGACGCACAGCATGGAGACCAAGGACCGCGATCAGGACGACACGTATCTGCAGATCGTGGAATTCCCGTCCTACGAACAGGCCATGGCGAACTCCGCGATGCCCGAGACGGCCGGGTTCGCCGAATCGCTCGCCGCACTCTGCGACGGGCCGGCGGTATTCCGCAACCTGGACCTGGTCCGCGAGGACGACATGGCTCCCCACGAGACACCCGGCCTCCAGGTGCGGAGTTTCGACACGCCTGACGAGACACGGCGATTCGAGGCCGGCAGCGGCCGGCTCGAGGTCCTCGCGGCGGCATCCGGCGCGGTCGGCCGCGGCACCTTCCTCCCGGGCTGGCGCTGGTCCACCCACGTCAAGCCGATCGCGGGCACCGACAGTTGCGAGGCCGCCCACGTCGGATACTGCGTCTCCGGGCGGATGCACATCGTGCTGGACGACGGATCCGAAGGCGAGGTCGGCGCCGGCGATTTCATGGTCTGCCCGCCGGGGCACGACGCCTGGACCGTCGGCGAGGAGCCCTGCGTGCTCATCGACTGGGCGGCAGCCGCCGACTACGCCCGGCGCCACTGAGGTCGGGGCCGCCGGGTTGTTCACGCAGATGGACATGTCATCTGGTCGGGACCCCTACCACTCCAAGGTCGATTGACTTAATCTACTGACGACCTGGAGAACGGATCTCAGAAGATGGCACTTCCCGGCATATCTGGTAACTCGAGGACGAACGACCGGGAGAACGCTGTCCTACCAGGCCTTCGATAGCTGCGCCCGGCATGCGGATACCCCTGCGGGGATGAACCGCTCTTTTTATTTCACGGATCGTCGCCCCTCGGCGCGGTCCCTTTCCTGGAGTTTCCATGACCGACGAAAGTACCGTTCGGCAGTTGCTCACCGAGGACCCGCAATCGGCGGATCTCGGTGGGCATCGGCCGCGCCGGATTCACGACACCTACTTCCCGGCGAGCACCGAGGAGGTCCGGCAGCACATAGTGTCGGCGGCTCGCACGGGAATTCCGTTGTACCCGTTGAGTACCGGCCGCAATTGGGGGATGGGTTCGCGAAATCCGGTGCGCGACGGCTGCGCGATACTGGATCTACGTCGAATGTCGGCGGTGCGGACGCTCGACGTGGAACGCGGCTACGCGGTCATCGAGCCGGGCGTCACCCAGCGCCGATTGGCCGAATTGCTCGACGGCACACCATGGATGCTGAACGTGACAGCGGGTTGCGCGGACGCGAGCATCGTCGGAAACACCCTGGAACGCGGCGACGGCACGATCCGCCCCCGATCCGAGGACCTGCTCGGTCTCGAGGTCGTCCTCGGCACCGGCGAGATCATCACGACGGGCGGGCTCGACCGCAACGGCCGCCGCCCGGGCTGCCCCTCCGGACCGGACCTGACGCGCGCGTTCGTGCAGAGCAATCTCGGTGTCGTGACCGCTATGGCGGTCGCGCTGATTCCGCGACCCGAAGCCGCGACCGTCGTGCACGCCACGATTGCCGGTGCCGCGCTGGGCGACGCCATCGACACGACGATCGAACTCGGCCGGGCATTGCGCCCGACCGACGGCATGCTCCGGTTGAAAGAGATCTTCGTCGTGCCCACCGGTGCGGCCGTTCCGGACGGGGCCGACCCGGACCACGTGACCATCCAGCTGCCCGTGCTCGGCTCCCGCTCATCGGTGCGGCTCGCTGAAAAGACTGTTCGCGCAACACTTTCCCGCACTCCCGGCCTCACCACGCTGCGCACGGTCGCCGCCGGGTCCGTCGTCTCCGGGGATCCCCTGTACCCCCAGGCGCAGTTCGCCCGCGGGATTCCGTGCTGCGCGAATCTGCGGCGGCGGCTGGGAATCAGCGCGTGCGCCCAGGTCGATGCGGCCGGCACCGGCTGGCTGATGCTCCTTCCGGCCGTACCGCTGGAACGAGCGGCCATGACCGAGGCGGTCGGCCTGTTCACCAGCGAGGCGGAACGGCACGGCACGGCCGTCATGCTCGAGTTCAATGTGATCTCACACCACAGCACCAACCTGGTGGCCCAGATCCCGTTCCGCCGCGAGCCCGCCGCGGTCGCGCGGGCCCACGCGCTGCGCGACGCCGCCCGGAGGCGATGCATCGACGCGGGGTTTCCGCCGTATCGCTCCGACATCGACCACGCCCCAATGGAATTGGCGGACCGGGCGGCCACCTACAGCGACGGGCCGCTCACCGCGCTGAAGCAGGTCTATGACCCGGCCGGAATCATTGCCCCGGGCCGATTCCTGGTGGCCGGCCGATGAGCGCCACCGCGAAATCGCCGGAAAGTGTCGATTGCGTCATTCTCGGGTCGGGCGTCGGCGGTGCGCTGCTCGCCTTGCTGCTGGGCCGCCAGGGTCGGCGAGTGTTGCTGCTGGAGGCCAAATCCCGGCCGCCCTCCCGCGGCGCCGAGGTCCTCAAGCCACGCGGGATCCGCGTGCTCGCCGAGCACGGCCTGCTCGACGAAATCCTGAACCGGGGCGCGCTGGAACGCGTGGTCATCGACTTCTATCACGACGGGTCGCTACTGCTGTCGTACGACTTCGCCGAGCACACCCGGCTCGGCCATTTTCTCATCGTGCCCTATGCCCGGATCGTGTCGGTCATCCTCGACGCGTGCGCGGAACTGCCGAATGTCGATATCCGATTCGGGTGCCGCCTGGCCGATCTGTGCAGCGAGCAGTTTCCGGTGTCCAGCGGCATTCTGGACGACGGGACCCGCGTCCGGGCAGGGGCATTCGTCGATGCGGGCGGGTCGATGTCGGCGCTCAGCACGTTCGTCGAATCCCTGCGGGACGTCAGCCGGCATGGACAAGTACTGCGGATGGCAACGATTCCCATCACCGCCAGCATTCTGTCGCGGAATCGGCTCTATTTCAGTTCGAACGGCCGGCTCGCGTACTTCTATCCGGTCGACAGCGGGAAAGCCAGAGTGTTCCTCGGGTTTCCGGGTGCGGAGGATACGCTGGTATTCGACGCGCCCTGCGGCGACCTGGCGGGGCGGCTCGCCGATTTCGTCACGAAAAGCGGTGACGCGCTGGCATTGCTGCGGACCGACCACTTCGCGCGGGTCCCGATATCGGTTTACACCAGTAAGCCGTATCATCGGGAAAACGTTGTCCTGCTGGGGAGTTCGGCATTTTCGCCGCATCCCATGACCGGTCAGGGAATGAGCTACACCTTGGAGGACGCCACCGTGCTCGCCGACATTTTGGTGACGGCGACCGACGCACAGCAACTGGAGTTGTTACTACAGGAACGATACGAGGTCCGCCGCGCGCTGCACGGCAGGCTCGTCGCCTATGGCGACGCGCTCGCCGGGTCGTACCACGATCGCGACGCGTACCTGGACGTCCACGACCCGGTCCTGCACGGTGGTGACCGATGACAGTGGCCACGCTGTACTACTTCTCGGGTTTTCCGGCTTTGCCGTTGCCCTGCCCGCGATTACCGTGATCCGACTTGCCGTTGCCGTTGCCGTTGCCGTTGCCGTGTGGTGTCGAAAGAGACGGCTCCGGAATACTCTCCGCCGGTTCGGGAAACGCGGGCGGGCAGCCGCCGCCCTCGGGACAGAACGGGCCGGTGGCCGGGAGCGGCCGGCCGATTTCGGCGTGCGGCCGCGCGGAATCGAACACCAGCGGAGGCTCGGGAGCGGTCGTCTGCGCCGTCCCGCTCTCCGGCCCCGGTATGCGCTCGGGAGCGGTGTCGGTCCCGAGCGTTCCCGGTCGGCCGAACCACAGGGCCGCACCGATCGCCGCGGCGAGTAACGCCAGCGCCGTGACCGCGACGAGTGGTTCGGTCAACGGTGCGAGCAGCGCGATCGCGCTGTATCCCGGTGTGCGCCGCACCCGAGCCGGTATGGCGGGGTTGGTGGCGACGGCGCTGTCGACGGTCGGGGCGTCTCGGCCGGTGATCGCGATGTGCGCGGCGTCGGCGAACGCGCCGGCCGAAGGCCAGCGTCGCCGCGGGTCCTTGGCCAGGGCGCGGGCGAGGATCGCATCGATCGCGGTGGGCAGGACAGGGTTGATCGTGGAGGCGGGCGGCGGCTCCTGGGTCAGGTGCGCCCGTACCTGTCCGGCGGCGTCGGCGTCGCCGAAAGTCTTTCGGCCGGTGAGGCATTCGTAGAGCACGCAGGCCAGGGAATACTGGTCCGAGCGGGCGTCCGCGCGGCCGTCGAACCGTTCGGGCGCCAGGTAGCCGAGCGTGCCGACGACATTGCCGTCGAGGGTGAGGGCCGGTTGGTCGGCGCGGTAGGCGGTGCCGAAGTCGATCAGGTGGGCGGTGCCGCCGGCATCGACGATGATGTTGGAGGGCTTCACGTCCCGGTGGGTCACGCCCGCGCGATGGGCGGTCTCCAGCGCGTTCGCGATCTGGGCGACGATGGCCGCCGCGGTCGCCGGCGGCAGGGGCCCGACGCTCAGCAGCGTGGCCAGGGTGCTGCCGGGGAGATAATCCATGGCGAGGTAGAGGCGATTGTCGATCTCGCCGAACGCATGGACCCGCGGCAGGTACGGGCTGCGCAGCTGCGAGATCAGACGGGCCTCCCGGGTGAAACGCTGCCGGTGCGAGACGTCGACCGGGGCGGCCGCGAGCACCTTCAGTGCGACCTCGCGCTGCTCGAGCGTGTCGTGCGCCAGCCACACCAGCCCGGTGCCCCCACTACCGAGTAACCGATCCAGCCGGTAGCGCCCGAATCGGCGCTCCCCGGCATCGTGCCTCACGACCCGTTCGCTCCCGGCTCATCGAGCGCGTCGGAGCCCACGGACTCCGTAGCGCCGCAACAGCCGCGGATCCGAGCATGCCCGGTCGCCCGGCGGCAGGGGAGAGGTTCGTGCATCCGGTCATGGTACGACCGCGCCAGACCGGTGTCCCGCAGTGAAACGAATTCGCTCCGGTTCGGGTGCCGAGCGCTGTGCCCGGCCTGAGGGTTCGTCGCGGAATTACCGCGAATGCGAATTCGATAATCCGCCGAGGGCTGCGGCAGCCAGTCTCAAGAGACTGTAAAGTTGCCGATTCCGGTCTGCGGCTTCGAATGGCCGATGCTAGCTTTCTGTGCGCGGATCGGGGCACGAGTCCGGATCTGCGCGGACATTGTTCGGTAATTCAGCGGCTCGGCCCGCGGAGAGGGTCGGCGTTGACGCAGCAGCCTGTGGTGCGCATTCTCGCCGGGGTGGCCGGTCGGAGTCTCAGCATGATGGTGGGGATGGCGAGCGGGGCCGTGGATGCGCTCGCCGACCGGCGGGCCGGGAGCGGCATGCCGGGTGCTGTCCCGTTCCAGCCGATTGTCGCCGGTGTCAGCGGCGGCGCGATCGCGGCGGCGGGGACAGCGCTCGGAATGACGCGAGAGCGGACACGGCAGATCGCGATCGCCTATCCGGAATCCGACGTCCTGGGGGCGAGAAGTTTTCGCGCTTTTCTGGCGCGCCGTGTGCTGTATCCCGACGCTCGAATTCGCGAACTCGCCTATGCCGTGGTCGGCGATCGCACCTTCGCGGACTTCGCTCTCGAGCCGACCGCACCGGGGCACGAGGCGGCGTCGGCGCTGATTATTCCGGTCTACTCGGCTGAATACGGCACCCTGGTGTTGCCGCGGGACCTGCCGAAGCTCGGCGTGTCGGACCTCCCGGTCGCCGACGCGCTCGTGGCCGCGACGCGAATCCCGGGTGCGCTGCCCGCCGCCGCGGGCCTCGAGAACATCTTCGACGGCGGCTGCCACCACCGCGTTCCGCGCGACATCTTCGCGCCCCATCGCGCGCTGGTGCTCGACCTCTACGGGCCGCAGCCGTACAACAGCCGCGGCGGGCTGCTCTTTCCCGTACTGCACCCGTCGCTGCGGGCAATTCGCAACCGGCCGCGGCCTTTTCACGACGCGGCCCTGCGCGACGCGACCGTTTTCGCGCAGCAGCCCTACGGTGCGGCGCTCAGGACACCGGGGCGATCGGCGGAGGAATTGTTCGACAGCGGCTACGACATCGCGGCGACCTGGATCCGTTCCCGGACCGACGCGCAATTGCTGAACGTGGTCGACCCCGAGGTGCTCGGGGCGGCGGAGGGCGCCGTCGACGGCGATCGGATCCAGCCGGTCACCTGACGCGGCGACCGCCGCCGGACGGGTGTTACAGCCCCGGCCCGTTCAGGCCCTTCAGCAAACCGCAGACCTTCCACTCGCCGCCCTCTTTGACCAGATCGTAGGTCAGGGCATGGGTGGTGGGTTTGGTGCCGATCTTCACCTGCGACTCCACGGTGAAGGTGCCCTTGTCGGCGCCGTCGGGCACGTCGACGCTCTTCAGCGTCGTCTTCACCTCGACCTTCGGGCTCTTGGACGGCGTGACCGTCGTCTTCCCCGCGCTGTCGATCTTCGCTTTGTCCGCCTTGCAGATCAGGGCGCTGTTGTCCTTGCCCTCGCTCGCGCCGTCCACGAACTGCTGTGCGACGTCGCGCGGGCTGCTGGATGTCCCCGGCAGTCCGCCGCCGCCGGAGAACAGGAAGAACCCGCCGACCACGAGGACGAGCACCAGAATGCCCGCACCGCCGAGGATCCAGGGCAGCGGGCTCTTGCCGCCGCCTTGCGGCGGGTAGGGATACTGCCCGTACGGCGGTGGCTGACCGTGGCCCGGCGGCGGGCCGTAGGGCTGCTGCGGCGGCGCACCGTAGGGTGGCGGCATGCCGGGGCCGGGTGGCGGCGGCGCGCCGTACGGCTGTTGCGGCTGCCACCCGCCGGGTGGCATGCCGGGGTAGGGCTGATGGGGGTCGGTCATATTTTCGGTCCTAAGGATCGGTGATGACAGCGGCCGATTCTCGGCCGCCGCGCCTCGAACGGCGGGCCGTGTGCCGACTCCGCCGCGGCACACGCGACGCCATTGAAACACGCGAAAGGCGTTGGGCGAATTCGGTGTTGGGGTTTTTACAGTCCTTTGAGGTGGTGTCCTCGGTCACCGCGGGCCGGTGCGGGATGTCGGGTTCGGTGCCGAAAGTATCGCGTCCGCTCCTCGAATCCGGAACAAGCGGTCTCTAGGCTGTACGGGTCGCGCCGGGCTGTCGCTTGCGACCGGTCGGCGCCGGGTGGGTATCGAGCTAGGAGAATGACCGGTGTTTCAGATAGTGGCTTGGGCGGTCATCGCCGTAGAAGTCCTGATCGTGATCGGGGCGCTGTGCTGGCCGACGGGGGAATGGCCGGCCCGGCGGGGTGCGCGGCACCGGCGTGATCGGGATCGGCGCGGGCACACGGCAACTCGTGCCGCCGCGACGGGCCGTGCGCATGCCGACTGAGAGCCGGGCCCGCGAGGCGGGTGCGGATCGGCGGGTGCGTCTGCTGATCGTCGAGGACGACGAGGATGTCGGGGACGCCCTCGTGGAGGTGCTCACCGAGCACGGCTACCACGCCGAGCGCAAGACCCGCGGCCTCGATCTGCTTGTCGGACATCGCCATTACGACGTCGTCATCCTCGACCTCGGGCTGCCCGATTGCGACGGACTGCAGGTGCTGCGGCAGCTGCGCGAGGTGTCGGCGATCCCGGTGGTGATCCTCACCGCTCGCGACGACGAGCGCACGATCGTGCGCGGCCTGCGCGGCGGCGCCGACGACTATCTGGTCAAACCGCCGCGCGTGGGTGAGCTGATCGCCCGCATCGAACTGGTCTCCCGGCGCGTCGCGGTGGCGTCGGGCCCGGAGTCGTCGGTGGTCGTCTCGGGCGACGTGCGCGTGGACCTGGCGGCGCGCGAGGTGGTGGCGGGCGGAGTGCCGATCACGTTGACCCAGAAGGAATTCGACCTGGTCGAGGCGCTGGTGGAGCGCCCGGGATCGGCGGTGAGCCGCGAGGTGCTGATGGACCGGGTGTGGGGCGACGCCTTCGCCGCGGTGTCGCGGTCGCTGGACGTGCACATCTCCACCCTGCGCGGCAAGCTCGGCAGACCGGGCCTGATCACCACGGTCCGCGGGTTCGGCTACCGCTGGGGCCGGTGACGCGAGAGTGGGAACGTGCGCCGACAGCTGCTGGTGATCCTGTTGTGTTTCGCTACGTTCGCGGTGACCGGTTTCGCCGCCCCCTTGGCCGCGACGAGTTCCACGGCCAGGACCCAGCAGTTGTGGTTCGACCGATACGTGGACGCCGAGTGGTTCGCCGACCTGGCCGTGCACGCCATGGCCACCGGGGACCGGTCCACCCTGGACACCGAGATGCGGCGCTATCGCGACCTCTATTCCGATCGCGTACTCGTCGTCGACGCCCGCGGCGGCGAGTTCGCCAATACCGGCGTGGACACCGCGGACGCGCGCAATATCGCACTGCTGGCGGCGGTTCGCAGCAATCGGCACGCGGTCGCGCCGCCACATCGGCTGCGGCCCTGGGATTCCGACACGATGCAGATCACGCATCCGATCGGGGCCGGGATGCAGGTCGGCGGGGCCGTGCTCATCGAGGCCTCCACGGTGCGGGCCAAGCACGACATCCTCGACCGCTGGGTGCTGATCTCGCTCGGGACCTGGACCGCGCTGCTGCTGTGCACCGGGCTGGCGCTGGTGGTCACCCGCTGGGTGCTGCGGCCGCTGGCACGGCTGTCGCGATCGGTGACCACGCTGGCCCAGACCCTGCCGCGCCCGACCGCACCCCCCGAACCCACGGCGATCACTCGGCATTACGGCGGACCGCCGGAGGTGCGGGATCTGGCCGGGTCCTTCGAGGCGATGGCGCAGGCGGTGGGTGAGGCGGTGGACGCGCAGCGGCAGCTGGTGGCCGACACTGCCCATGCCATCCGAAACCCGTTGGCGGCATTGACTATTCGGCTGGATCAACTCGGCCGCTCGATTCCCGACCAGGCCGCGCAGTCGTTCCGGCGGGCCGTCGCTCAGGTGGAGCGGCTGAAGGCGGTGCTGGACGGACTGTTACGGCTGGCCGTGGCGGAGACGCCCGCGGGATTCGGTGCGGAACATACCGATTCGGACTTTCCGAGCCGCTGCGACGCGGTGCGGATCATCGACGACAGGGTCGATTCGTGGCAGCCCGCCTGCCACGAGGCGGGACAGACGGTCGCGCTGGTCCTGCCGTCCCGCGAGGTGGAGGTCGCCGTTCCCGAGGATGCCCTGGTGCAGATTCTCGATGTGCTGCTGAGCAATTCGTGCCGATACGCGGGCGCGGGAGCGCGGGTGGAGGTGTCGCTGCGGGAAACGGGGGACGGCGTGGTCGTCTCGGTGACCGATGACGGCGTCGGTGTCGCGCCGGACGAACTCGACAAGCTGACCACCCGCTTCTACCGTGGTGCGGCCGCCGCCGCGGGCGGGACCGGACTCGGGCTGCCGATCGCGGCGGCCTTGGCGCAGCGTTATCGCGGCACGCTGACGGTGTCGGCGGTGCGGCCGCACGGGCTGCGGGCGTCGGTGCGGCTGCCGCCCGGCGGCGACTGAGCGTGGTCAGCCGTGCTCGTCGCGGTACTGCGCGGCGGCCGCGGGATGCAGCGGAACGCTGCCGGTGCCGACCAGCCAGCGGCGGTTCAGGAAGTGGAATCCCAAGGCCTGCACGGGCATCAGCCCGTCGGCGCTGTGCACGAGGAGCCTGGTGATGCTCGCTACCGTCGCGTCGGGGAGTCCGGACCCGGCGAGGAGCAGATTCGGCACGCCGATCGTGGCGAGTCCGGGGCTGCCCGGGTAGGCGTCGGCGGGTATCGCGACCCGGTCGTAGTCGTAGCCGAACCGCTGCCGCAGGGCGGGGACCATCTCGCCGAGATCGATCAGCCGGGCCCGCGCCGGGATGTCGGGTCCCGGCGTCGGTATGCCGCCGCCCCAGACGATCGCGTCCACCACGCCGGTGTGCAGCAGGGCCACCGCGTCGGACAGCTCATGGTTGCCGCTCACCACATCGTGGGCGGGGTCGAGGCCTGCCGCGCGCAGCATCCGCTCCGCGGTGCTGGATCCGCCGGATCCTCTGACGCCCAGGTCGATTCGCGCGCCGCGCAGCTCGCCGACCCGCCGGATCGGGCTGTCGGAGGTCACCGCCAGCTGGATGTAGGTTTCGTAGAGCCGCCCGATCGCCCGCGCGCGGGTGCCCGTGGCGGCCACCGTGTCCGCCAGCGACAGCGCGGCGTCGATCTCGCCGCGGGCGAGCAGGTCGAGATTCGCCAGCGACCCGTCGGTGACGATCGGCTCGATGCGCACCGTGCTGTCGCGGGCCCCGGCGTCGGCCAGCAGGTGCGCGAACTCGTGGAACAGCCCACCGGCGCGGCCGGAGCCGAGCCGGACGGACTCGATGTCGCCCCGGGCGCCGCAGCCGGGGAGTGCCAGCGCGGCGGTCAGGCCGAGCAATGCCCGGCGCCGCAGTACGGGAGCGCCGTCATACATCGATGGTGCTCCTGATCGTCTGCCTCGCCCGCGCCGCGTCGGCACGCTGGTGACCGGTGCGGTTCGGGCCATTGCAGCCGTGTCCCCGGCGTCTGTCAACGCGGTGCCGCCGCCGGTGGGAGCAGGCGGTTCCGGGTCGGCCACGCCGTCGGCGAGGGACAGCGGTTCCGGCCGGGCGGCTTAAGCTGTGGAGCGGAGTACGGAGCCGAATGGTCGGTTCATACGCGAAAGGAATACGCATGATCGCTGTCATCGCCGAGTTGACCGTGCAGGACGGGAAGGGCGTCGAACTGGAATCCGTCGTGGCCGATCTCGTCGTCCAGATCGAGCGGAACGAGCCGGGTAACCGGGCGTACCGGCTGGTGCGGTCCAAGCAGGACCCGAACTCGTATCGGATCTTCGAGCTGTACGACGACGAGGCCGCCCTCGAACAGCACGGCAAGTCCGAGCACTTCCGCGCCGCCGGGCAGCGGCTCGCACCGCTGCTCGCCGGCGCGCCGAAGATCGAGTTCTTGGCCGCGGTGTGACGGATTTCCTGGATAATGGTCAGCTGGGGAGGTAGCAGCGGGCGGCGGGCAGGGCTTG
>NZ_JARWOP010000116.1 GCF_029868745.1 Nocardia wallacei
GAACACCTCAACGCACAGCTGCCACGGCATCCCCGCACCACGGCGGAGCACCCCTCGACGCACCCGCTGCCGGGCACTCGCCACGCGTCATCCCGGCACGCATTTGGGCGGGATCCATATGCGAGATACCCGCCAAAAGCACCCGGGGGGGTCCCCCCCCCTGTCTGCTGCCCGGGCGGCCTGAGATCGATTGCCGCACAAGCGGAGTGGCGACCCAGACACTCCGGCGCGCGGGGGTGGTGAGGTCGTAGTTCGACGGTGTACGTTACGGACGACTGATTTCGCGCGTTCATGGGTAATACACCAGTGCGCCCGAGACCCGGTCGCTCCCCGCCGGCCCGCTACGCGTCTGTCGAGCAGCGACGAGGCGTGCGCAGCGCACGACACCGAAGGATTCCCGTGACCATCGCCGTGTCCGCATCCATTGCGACGGACAATCTCATGCACTTCCCCGGACGTTTCTCCGAGGCATTGCTTGCGGATCAGCTCCAGCACGTCTCACTGAGCTTTCTCGTCGACGATCTGGCCATCCGCCGCGGCGGCGTGGGCGGCAACATCAGTTATGCCATGGGCCTGCTCGGCAAGGGACCGCTGTTGCTCGGCGCGGTCGGAGCGGATTTCGCCGAGTACCGCGAGTGGCTGGAGCGCCACGGCGTCGACTGTTCGGCGGTGCTGACCTCCAGCACGGCGCACACCGCCCGCTTCATCTGCACCACCGACACCGAGATGGCCCAGATCGCGACCTTCTACCCGGGCGCGATGAGCGAGGCCCGCGACATCTCGATCGCGGAGGTGTCGCGCACCCGCGAGCTGGAGTTGGTGCTGATCGGCGCCAACGATCCCGAGGCCATGCTGCGCCACACCCGCGAATGCCGCGAACTGGGCATCCCGTTCGCCGCCGACCCGTCCCAGCAGCTCGCCCTGCTCGACGGCGACCAGGCCCGACAGCTGATCGAGGGCGCGGCGTACCTGTTCACCAACGAGTACGAGCTCGGCCTGCTGCGCCAGAAGACCGGTCTGACCCTGGACGAGATCGGCGCGCAGGTCGGCATCCGGATCACCACGCTGGGCGCGAAGGGCGTGCAGATCGTCGACCGCGACGGCACCGAGGTGAACGTCGAGGTGGTGCCGGAGCGATCGAAGGTGGACCCGACCGGCATCGGCGACGCGTTCCGCGCCGGATTCCTCACCGGCCACACCGCCGGGCTCGGCCTGGAGCGCGCGGCGCAGCTGGGTTCGCTGATCGCGGTGCTCGTGCTGGAGACCGACGGCCCGCAGGAATGGACGCTGGAGCGCACGGAGGCGCTGGATCGGCTGCGCGGCGCGTACGGCCCGGCGGCCGCCGACGAAATCGCGCCACTGCTGCGCTGACCGATCCGAAATCGCCTGCGCCGCCGCAAAAGTCGGCGCGGCGCAATTTCGCAATCCGCAATAGGTGAACCGGCGATTCCACCGTGCATGTTTCGTATCGACCGCGCCGCGGTATGCGGTGACGAGTCACAGTCGGTCGAATGCACGCCGATCGCCACCGAGCCATAGGGTATACGCATGGGATCCGACCGTTTGTATTTTCGTCAGCTGCTGGCCGGCCGGGATTGGGCCGTAGGCGATCCGATCGCCACGCAGATGCGCAATTTCGCGTATTTGCTCGGCGACAGAGACAGCGGTGAGTGTGTGGTCGTGGATCCCGCGTACGCCGCAACCGATCTGGTCGATATCGCCGAAGCCGACGGACTGCGCGTGAGCGGCGTGCTGGCCACCCATCACCATCCGGATCACGTGGGCGGGACAATGCTCGGATTCACGCTGCGGGGCGTGCGTGATCTGCTGGAGCGGGTCCAGGTTCCGGTGCACGTCAATGCCGAGGAATTGCCGTGGGTCGCCAATGTCACCGACATCGCGCCCAGCGAACTCACCGGGCATCAGCACGGCGACAAGGTGACCGTCGGCGGGCTCGAGATCGAATTGCTGCACACTCCCGGGCACACCCCCGGTAGCCAGTGCTTCCTGTTCGAGGATCGGCTCGTCGCCGGTGACACCCTGTTCGTCGACGGCTGCGGGCGCACCGATTTCCCGGGTGGCGATTCCGACGCGATGTTCCGCAGTCTCCGATATCTAGCGGGCCTATCGGGAGACCCGATCGTTTATCCGGGCCACTGGTATTCGCAGGAGCCCAACGCCGCGCTGTCCACCGTGCGCGACAGCAACTATGTGATGCGGCCGCAGACTCTGGAGCAATGGCACATGCTGATGCCGGGATAGTCCGGCCCGGCTCAGATCAGCTTGCGCATCCAGCCGTGAATATCGGCGAACGTGCCGCGCTGAATTCCGGTGAGCGTCTCGCGCAGCGCCATGGTGACCTCACCGGGTTCGCCGTCGCCGATGGTGAATTCGCCCTCGGCCGAGCGCACCGACGCGACCGGGATGACGACCGCCGCCGTGCCGCAGCCGAAAACCTCGGTGATCTCACCCGATTCGACGCCCTTGCGCCATTCGTCCACCGAGATCTTGCGCTCCTCCACCTGGTAACCGGAATCGGCGGCCAGGGTGAGCAGCGAGTCGCGGGTGATGCCCGGCAGCAATGAACCGGAAAGCTCCGGGGTCACCAGCCGCGCCTGCGAGCCCGCGCCGTACACGAAGAACAGGTTGTTGGTGCCCATCTCCTCGACGTAGCGGTGTTCGCAGGCGTCCAGCCACACCACCTGATCGCAATCCTGGTCGGCGGCCTGCTTCTGGGCCAGCAGCGAGGCGGCGTAATTGCCCGCCACCTTGGCCTCGCCGGTACCGCCCGGCGCGGCGCGCACGAACTCGGTGGACAACCAGACCCGCACCGGCTTGAGCCCGCGCGGAAAGTACGCTCCCGCAGGCGAACCCAGCAGCAGATACTTGTAGGCCTCGGCCGGTTTCACGCCCAGGCCCGCCTCGGTGGCGAACATGAACGGCCGCAGATACAGCGAATCCTCGCCGCCTGCCGCGGGCACCCAGTCGGCGTCGACCTCGAGTAGTTGGCGGATCGACTCGATGAACAGCTCCTCCGGGAGTTCGGCCATCGCCATGCGCCGCGCGGAGCGCTGGAAGCGGCGGGCGTTGGCGTCGATGCGGAAGGTCGCGATGCTGCCGTCGCCGTGCCGGTAAGCCTTCAGTCCCTCGAAGATGGCCTGACCGTAGTGGAACACCATGGTCGAGGGGTCCATCTGCAAGCTGCCGTACGGCTCGACCCGCGGATTGGTCCATTCCCCGCCCACATAGTCGATCGACACCATGTGGTCGGTGAAGAAGCGCCCGAAACCCGGTTCCACCAGCATCTCCTGCCGCCGCGCCGCCGGGGTGGGCGAGGGATGCGGGATACGGGTGAACTGCGCGGCAACGGTCATGAATCCGATCCTAGAACCCGGCGTTCCGCCCGCGATGCCAGGTCCGGCATCCCGCCGGCCTCCGGGTCAGGAGGTATGCGGGGTGACGAAAGGCGGGCGGGTCACCTCGGCGCGGAGGCGACGGCCGCGGACGTCGACCTCCACCTGGTCGCCCGGCGCCAACCCGGCCGCGGTGTCCAGCAAAGCCAGGGCGATGCCGACCTTGAGGGTCGGCGAGAAGGTGCCCGAGGTGGTCTCGCCGACGGTCTCGTCGCCGCGCAGTACCGTCTGGCCCTGGCGCAGCACACCACGGTCGAGTGCCTTGAGCCCCAACAGGTTACGGCGCGGGCCCGCCGCCTTCTCGGCCGTCAGGGCGTCGCGGCCCCAGAACTCCGGCTTCTTCCAGCCGACGGCCCAACCGCAGCGCGCCTGCACCGGCGAGATCTCCGGCGACAGTTCGTGACCGTGCAGCGGGTAGCCCATCTCGGTGCGCAGGGTATCGCGCGCACCCAGCCCGGCCGCCCGGCCGTCCCGGGCGCGGACCTCCGCGAGCAGCGCCCGGAACAGCGGTTCGGCGTCGGCCCAGCGCGGCAGCAGCTCGTACCCGTGCTCGCCGGTGTAGCCGGTGCGGCAGACCCGGACCGGGCGGCCGTCCCACTCGGCGTCGGCGAAGGCCATGTACTCCATGTCGGTCGGCAGGCCCAGCGCGGCCAACACCTCCGCCGAGCGGGGGCCCTGCACCGCGAACACGGCGTATCCGCGATGCTCGTCGGTGACGGTGATGCCGTCCGGCGCCGCCTTCCGCAGCTCGGCCACCACGGCGGCGGTGTTGGCGGCGTTGGGTACGAGGAACAGTTCGTCGTCGCCGACGTAATAGGCGATCAGATCGTCGATCACGCCGCCGTCCGGCGTGCAGCACAGCGTGTACTGCGCCTTGCCCGGCCGGATCCGGCCCAGATCGTTGGTGAGCGCCGAATTCACGAACTGCGCCGCACCCGCGCCGCGCACGGTCGCCTTCCCCAGATGACTCACGTCGAACAGGCCGACCGCCGTCCGCACGGCCGTGTGTTCGGCGACCGTCCCGGCGTACTGCACCGGCATCTCCCACCCACCGAACGGCGCGAAGCTCGCCCCCAGCTCCACGTGCACGTCATGGATCGGGCCCTGCAACAGATTCGAGTCGGTCACCCGAGCGAGCTTATCGACCTTCGCACCGCACGCCCCGGCAGCCCGGGCTCAGCCGGCGAACCACATGGGGTAGAGGGTGGGGCCGTTCTCGGGGAGGACGATCGGGCTGCCCTGATGGGCGAAACCGTGGCGGGCGTACAGCCGCGCGGAGCGCTCGGTGCTGGCCTCGAGGTAGGCGGGCAGACCGTCGTCCGCGGCGGCCTTCACCCGGGCCTCGACGATGGCACCGCCCGCGCCCGAGCCGCGGTGCCGCCGGAGGGTGACGATCGCATGGAGGTAGCGGTGCGGGAACTCGGTGGGATGACGTTCCGCGATCGCCGCGGTGACGGCCGCCATGCGACGGAACGGTGGGAGCGCGGTGCTTTCGAACAAGTGCCGCGCCTCCTCCGCCTCCTGCCGGATACGGTCGAGGTTCGGCACCGTCTGCCACAGTGACACCGACCAGATGTCGTCGGCTGCACCGGCTACCCAGATCTCGTCCTCACGCAGGGCGCGGGCGACCACCTCGGGCGCGTACTCGGCGCGGAACCGCTCCGCGATGTCGGGATGGCCGTCCATCACCCACGCCGAGACCGCCTCGTCGGCGCTCGCCTCGGCGAATACCCGCGCCACCGTCTCGGCCTCCGCCGGTTCCGCGCGGCGCACCGTCAGCTGTGTCTGCATGTGACCTCCCGATAGTGAACACTGTGTCTGACTGCCAAGGTATGGGTCTGCTAGCGGAGATACGAGCATTTCGTCACACTGCAATGTGTGATGAAATCCGGACCGGCCTGCGTCGCGTGCGGCGCGGCGATGACGCAGCCGCAGCGTGGCCGCCGACGCCGGTACTGCTCTCGCGCGTGCCAGGCCCGCGCCTACCGCGCCCGCCGCGACACCGTCGAGATTCCGCCTCGCCGCGCCCGGCCGCGACGGCTCACGTCGGTCGGAATCGTCCGAGCCGCAGTGGAATTGGCCGACCGCGAGGGCCTGCGAGCCCTGTCCATGCGCCGGCTCGCGACCGAACTGCGGGTGGCGACCGCCGCCCTGTACCGGCACTTCCCCGACCGCGACACGCTGCTCGCCGAGATGGCGGAACTGGTCATCGCCGAAAGTCCGCCGCCGTCAACGGATCTCACGGGATGGCGGGAGCGCATCGGGTACGAGGCCCGTGCGGAATGGCAGCTCTACCGGCGGCATCCGTGGATGCTGGCGGTCCTCGCGCAGACCCAGCCGCCGGTGGGCCCGGCACTACTCGACAGTTTGGAGAGGTTCTTCACCGCCCTCGCCGGGGCGGGCGTCGACCGCGACGGGGTGCTCTCGATCTACTTGTCGGTCTCCGGTCTGGTCCAGGGCCTCGCGCTGCTCCCCGGTTCCGAACACTCGCCCGATCCCGCCGGGGCCGAGGCATTCCGCGCCACGGCCGTCGAGCTGGTCTCCGCACACACCTACCCGACCCTGTCCCGCTACTTCGCCGCACCGACCGACACCATCGACCTGGATTTCGATCGGCTGCTGGAGAACGCCCTCGCACTGCTTTTCGACGGAATCGCGGCCCGGCACCCGTACCTCGGAAACGGCCGATCGGAGCCGTCCACCGCGGCGCCCGACGGCTCCGACGTGACGCCACACGGACCCGGCCCAACGCTCACAAATCCGCCCGACCAGTAGCCTTGTGCGCATGACAGCTGTTGCAGATCGTTCGCTCGGACCGGAATTGGCACGCACCGTAGACATCGGCGCCGACACCGATGTGCTCGTCATCGGGCTCGTCACGACCGACGACGGGCCGGCGGTCGCTCCGGACGACGCGTTCGACGA
The DNA here is from genome assembly GCF_029868745.1 of Nocardia wallacei. GTDB lineage: Bacteria > Actinomycetota > Actinomycetes > Mycobacteriales > Mycobacteriaceae > Nocardia > Nocardia wallacei_B. Next base: position 6,339 of record NZ_JARWOP010000116.1, read on the forward strand.
CGTGCTGAGCGCGGAGGTCCGCGCGGCGCTGGCCGAGCAGTTGCGGGCCGTCGGGGCGAAGGGCAAGGCGGAGGAGCTGACCCGGATCCCCGCGCCGGCGGGCCTGGATGTCACCAGCGTGCTCGCGGTGGGGCTGGGCTCGGCGGACAAGCTCGACGCGGAGCAGATCCGCAAGTCGGCCGGGGTCGCGGGGCGCGCGCTCGCCGGTGTGGGCACCGCCGTCACCACCCTGTCGGGGCTGGATTTGGGCGCCGCGGCCGAGGGCTTCTATCTCGGCGCCTACACCTTCACCCCGTTCCGATCGGGGAAATCCGCGCCCAAGCCGGACGAACAGCCGGTGCGGCGCGTCGAATTCCTGGTCCCCGAACCGGGTTTCGGCGAGGAGGCGCTGTTCCGGGCGCAGAGCACCGCGGAGGCCGTTGCCACCGCCCGCGACTTCGTCAACACCCCGCCCAGTCACCTCTACCCGGCCGAATTCGCCGCGCGCGCACAGCAATTGGCCGAGGCTGCCGGGCTGGAAGTCGAGGTGCTCGATGAAAAGGCGCTGGAGGCACAGGGTTTCGGCGGCATCCTCGGGGTCGGCAAGGGTTCCTCGCGACCGCCGCGGCTGATCCGTATCACCCACCGCGGCGGGGCCAAGAAGGTCGCTCTGATCGGCAAGGGCATCACCTTCGATACCGGCGGCATCTCCATCAAGCCCGCCGCCAACATGGAGAACATGACCTCGGACATGGGTGGCGCGGCCGCGGTCATCGCGACCGTGCTGCTGGCGGCGCGGCTGAGCCTGCCGATCACGGTGACGGCCACCGTGCCGATGGCGGAGAATATGCCGTCCGCGACCGCCCAGCGGCCCGGCGACGTGCTGACACAGTACGGCGGGACCACCGTCGAGGTGATCAACACCGACGCCGAGGGACGGCTCATCCTGGCCGACGCCATGGTGCGCGCGGGCGAGGACGAGCCCGACTATCTCATCGACGTCGCCACCCTGACCGGTGCGCAGTTGGTCGCTCTCGGCACCCGGACCCCGGGCGTGATGGGCACCGACGAGTTCCGCGACCGCGTGGCCCGCGTCTCCCAGGAGGTCGGCGAGAACGGGTGGGCCATGCCGCTGCCCGCCGAACTGCGCGCCGACCTCAACTCGAAGATCGCCGACCTGGCCAATGTGACCCCGCACCGCAACGGCGGCATGCTCGCGGCCGGGCTCTACCTCAAGGAGTTCGTCCCCGAGGGCGTGCAGTGGGCCCACCTCGACGTCGCGGGCCCGGCCTACAACACCGGTGGCCCCTTCGGCTACATCGGCAAGGGCGGCACGGGCGTCCCCGTCCGCACCCTCATCGCGGTCTTGGACGACATCGCCGCGGAGTAGGGGCGACGTCCGGCCTGTGCGGACACGATCCGCGTCGTCACGGCGGATTCGGCCGTCTCGGCTGGGATTGTGTCCGCGCAGGCCGGGTTTCAGGAGGCGGGTTGGCGGCGGGTGGTGCGGTAGGCGGTGGGGGCCTGGCCGTGGATGCGTTTGAAGGCGCGGGAGAAGGCGAATTCGGAGGCGTAGCCGATGCTGCGGGCTACCGTGGCGACGGAGTCGGGGCTGTCGCGGAGGCGGCGGGCGGCCAGTTCCATGCGCCAGCGGGCGAGGTAGGTCAGGGGTGGTTCGCCGACGAGGGTGGTGAAGCGGCGGGCCAGGGTGGCGCGGGAGATCCGGACCCGGTCGGCCAGTTCGGCCAATGTCCAAGGGTACGAAGGGTTTTCGTGTAGCAGGGCCATCACCCGGGCGATCTCGGGGTCGCGCAGCGCCACCAGCCAGGACGCCGCCGCCTCGGTGCGCGACTCCGTCCACGCCCGCAGCGCGTGAATGAACAGCACGTCCACCAGCCGGTCGACCACGGTCTGCGTCCCCGGCCGCTCGGCGCCCACCTCGGCGCCGAGCAGCGTCAATGTCGCGGCCAGTTCGGGCCGGTGCGCGGCCTGTTCGGCAGACAGGTGCACCACCGGCGGCAGCAGCGTGAACAGCGGATGGGAACCGTAGTCGTCGTAGTGGTAGGCGCCGCAGACCGTACGCGTGCGCGGCCCGGGTCCGTCGAGCACGATCGCGCGGCGGCCGGGCGGCGGGGCTATCTGCCCGTAGGGAGTCAGCGGTGCGTCCGGCGTGCTCGCCAGCGCGTGCCCGCCACCGGTCGGCAGCAGCACGAAGTCGCCGGTCGCCAGGCGCAGCGGCGGCGCCTCGGCGCGCAGCAGCCAGCACTCACCGTCCACGACGGCGTGGAACGCGGCCATCGGCACCTCGTCCAGCCGCACACCCCACGACCCCGCCGCGGTCAGCTGGGCCATCACGACGCCGGCGACACCGGTCGCGGCCAGCACATCGGTCAGCACATCCACCGCACCAGTGTATGAGACTTCCGGCTATGGATTCGCGACGTCCGGCCATGGTCGCGGCGGCACCGCCGCCTTACTCTCGTCTACATGCCAGAAAGCTACGCGCACAACCTGATTCGATTCGAAGAACAGTACGCCGGACTACTGCCGGAGGACCTGCTGAAGCGGGCGCAGGACCATGCCGGGAGTCTCAGCGACCTCGGCTCCGACGCTCTCACCGCGGGCGCCCTCGCTCCGGACTTCACCCTGACCGACCAGCGCGGGGAGCCCTTCCACCTCGCGGCCGCCCTGCGCACCGGCCCGGTCATCGTGTCGTTCTACCGCGGCGGCTGGTGCCCATACTGCAACGTGCAACTGCACACGCTGCAGCAGGCGTTGCCCGAATTCCGCACCCACGGTGCACGACTCGTTGCGATCTCCCCGGACCAGCCGGACGATTCGCTGTCCACGGCCGAGCGCCACGCCCTGGAATTCGATGTGCTGTCCGATCCGGACAATCGCGTCGCCCGCGCCTACGGACTCCTGTTCACGGTGCCGGAGAACGTCCGCGACATCTACCGCACGGCGGGCGCGGACCTCACGGCCACCGACGCGAAGCTGCCGATCCCCGCAACCTACGTCGTCGGCACCGACCACCGCATCCGCTTCGCCCACGTCGACGGCGACTATCGGCAGCGAGCGGAGACCGCCGACCTCCTCGCCGCCCTGGGCGACCACGCGCCGACGGATGCCGCGGGCTGATCGGCGACCACTGAAACGGCTTGCGGCAGCGGACCGTCAGGGGTTGGGTTCGCCCAATTCCCGTTCCAGCGCCCGCTTCCGCTCGATGCGACGGCGGGCGTCGAAGTCTCGCATGCGCTGCGGGTAACCGGTGCGGCCGACGTCGTAGACGGGGATGCCGAGGCGGCCGGACAGCCGCCGGGCGCCTTGCTCCCCGACTATCCGCCGCGTCCATTCACCATCCGTGGCAACAAGAACCACCGTGACATCGGTCACGGTGGTTTTCGGCTCCACGTAGGCCTCTACGCCGATATGGGTGCGGACCCAATCGTCCAGATAGCGGAAATCGCCGGCACCGGAACCACCCGGCCCGCTGCGGCGGAAACGATCCAGCAAACCCATCTCCGCCCCACCTCCTCGCTCCAAGAACCGGACACGCTCGGACCCGGTCCATCGATACTGCCAGTAGGACGGCGTGCGCGGCGGGAGCCGTGTCCGCCCGCCGCGAACACCGCCGCCCGGAACGGGGTAGCACCCCGGACACGGCACGCCCTGTGCTACGCGCCGCGGCGGCGAGTGCAAGGATGGAGACTCGGAACATGAACCACACACGGATCTCCGGTGCCACACAGAATGTTCGGTGGCAGTTCGGGCAGCCGCCGCCATCGCGGTGGGCGTCCGCCGAGAGACGAACTGTTGTAGACCCGTCGAGCAGTTAGAGGAGTCAACGGACATGGCCTTCTCCGTCCAGATGCCAGCGCTTGGTGAGAGCGTCACCGAAGGCACCGTGACCAGGTGGCTGAAGCAGGAAGGAGACACGGTCGAGGTCGACGAGCCCCTGCTCGAGGTCTCAACCGACAAGGTCGACACCGAAATCCCCTCACCGGCGGCCGGCGTGCTGACCAAGATCGTGGCTCAGGAGGACGACGTCGTCGAGGTCGGCGGCGAGCTCGGCGTGATCGGCGAGGCCGGCGAGGCCCCCGCATCCGAGCCGGCCCCTGCCCCCGAAGCCGCCGCCCCGGCGCCCGCCCCCGCACCGGCCCCGCAACCGGCCGCCCCCGCTCCGGCTCCGGCGCCCGAGCCCGCCTCCGCGCAGTCCGCCGCGAGCGGTACCTCCGTGAAGATGCCCGAGTTGGGCGAGTCGGTCACCGAGGGCACCGTGACGCGCTGGCTGAAGCAGGTCGGCGAGCAGGTCGAGGTCGACGAGCCGCTGCTGGAAGTGTCCACCGACAAGGTCGACACCGAGATCCCGTCGCCGGTTGCCGGCACGCTGCTGGAGATCAGCGCGAACGAGGACGATGTCGTGGCCGTCGGCGGTCAGCTCGGCGTCATCGGAAGCGGTTCCCCCGCTGCCGCTGCCACTCCCGCGCCCGCACCGGCCCCCGCGCCCGAGCCGGCCGCAGCTCCGGCTCCGCAACCCGCCCCGGCGCCGGCCCCCGCACCTCAGCCCGCACCGGCCGCTCAGCAGGCTCCGGCACCTCAGCCCGCCGCCCAACAAGCACCGGCTCCCCGGCCCGCCCCCGCCGCTCAGCAGGCGCCCGCGCCCGCCGGAAACGGCGAGGCACCGTATGTGACCCCGCTGGTCCGCAAGCTGGCCGCGGAGAACAACGTCGACCTGGCCGCGATCAAGGGCTCGGGCGTCGGCGGCCGCATCCGCAAGCAGGACGTGCTCGCCGCCGCCGAGAGCCAGAAGCCCGCGGCGCCGCAGCCCGCCGCCGCACCGGCCGCGGCCCCGGCCGCGCAGTCCGCCGCCCCCGCCGCCTCGGTCGGTGTGCGGCCGCAGCTGCAGGCCCTGCGCGGCACGGTCCAGAAGGCCAGCCGCATCCGGCAGATCACCGCGGTCAAGACCCGCGAGTCGCTGCAGACCACCGCACAGCTGACGCAGACCCACGAGGCCGACGTCACCAACATCGCGGCACTGCGGACCCGGGCCAAGGACGCGTTCAAGGAGCGCGAGGGCGTCAACCTGACGTTCCTGCCGTTCTTCGCCAAGGCCGCCGTCGAGGCGCTGGGCGTGCACCCGAACGTGAACGCCTCCTACAACGAGGACACCAAGGAGATCACCTACCACTCGGCCGTGCACCTGGGCATCGCGGTGGACACCGAGCAGGGCCTGCTCTCCCCGGTCATCCACAACGCCAGCGATCTGTCGCTGGCCGGGCTGGCCCGTGCCATCGCCGATATCGCCAACCGGGCCCGCACGGGCGGCCTGAAGCCGGACGAGCTGGCCGGCGGCACCTTCACGATCACCAACATCGGCAGCCAGGGCGCGCTGTTCGACACCCCGATCCTGCTGCCGCCGCAGTCGGCGATGCTGGGCACGGGCGCGATCGTGAAGCGGCCGGTGGCGATCGCCGACAACGGCAACGAGTTCATCGGCATCCGCTCGATGTGCTACCTGCCGCTGACCTACGATCACCGCCTCATCGACGGCGCCGACGCGGGCCGCTTCCTCACCACCATCAAGCACCGGCTCGAGGAGGCCGCGTTCGAGGCCGACCTGGGCCTGTAACGGGAGAACTCGGTTACCGCATGAAGGTTGTGATCGCCGGATCCTCCGGGTTGATCGGGACGGCGCTGGTGGCGGCCCTGCGACGGGACGGGCACGAGGTGGCCCGCCTGGTGCGCCGTCGCGCGGCCGGTCCCGACGAGTTCTCCTGGGATCCCGTCCGCGCCCGGGTGCCGCAGCCGGCGCTGCGGGGCGCGGACGCGGTGGTCAACCTCTGCGGCGCCGGTCTCGGGTCGCGGCGCTGGACCGGCAGCTTCAAGCAGGAGCTGCGGGACAGCCGCCTCACACCCACCGACGTGCTCGCCGAGGCGGTCGCCGCCGCGGGCGTGCCCACGCTGGTCAACGCCAGCGGCGCACACTACTACGGCGGCGGCGCCGGCGACCGCGTGATGACCGAATCCGATTCCGCGGGAACGGGTTTCCTCGCCACGCTGTGCCGCGACTGGGAGGGCGCGACGCGGCCGGCGGCGGACGCGGGCGCGCGCGTGGTGTTGCTCCGCAGCGCCATCGTGCTCGCCCGGCGCGGCGGCATGCTGGGCATGCTGCAACCGCTGTATTCGCTGGGCCTGGGCGGCCGGCTGGGCGACGGCCGCCAGTACCTGCCGTGGATCTCGCTCGACGACGAGATCGGCGGCATCGTCTTCGCCCTCACCCACGACGCCGTGTCCGGCCCGGTGAACCTGACCGGCCCCGCCCCGGTGACCAACGCCGAATTCAACCGCGCGCTCGGCCGCGCCATCCACCGCCCGGCCCCGTTCGTGGTCCCCGCCTTCGCCCTGCGCCTGGCCCTCGGCGAGTTCGCCGACGAGGCGATCCTGCACGGCCCCCGCGCCATCCCCACGGTCCTCGAATCGGCCGGATACCGCTTCCAGCACAACACGATCGGCGAGGCCCTCACCGCAGCCGTAGGCAAATCGTCCGCCTGACCGCACGACGACCGGCCTGGATCTCCGGACGCCGCCATGCGCCGCTACCGTCGTGCCGTGGGCGAGAACGGAACGGTCGGTGTGGTGATCCGGGACGCGCGGGAGACCGATCTGCCGGAGATCCTGGCGATCCACAACAATGCCATCGCCGCGACGACCGCGATCTGGGATACCGAGACGGTCGGACTCGAGGAGCGGCGGGCGTGGTTGCGGGACCGCCGGGCCGCGGGCTACCCCGTGCTGGTCGGGGAGATCGAGGGCGCGGTCGCGGGGTACGCGAGCTACGCGCAGTGGCGGCCGAAATCGGGATACCGGCAGACCGTGGAGAATTCGGTGTACGTCGCCGACAGCTATCAGCGCCGCGGCGTCGCCACCGCCTTGCTGACGGAGTTGCTGGCGCGGGCCGAGCGGTCCGGGCGAGTACACGCGGTGATCGCCGCGATCGAGTCCGCCAACACCACCTCGATCACGCTGCACGAGCGGTTCGGCTTCCGGATCGTGGGTGAGCTGCCCGAGGTGGGCCGGAAGTTCGGCCGCTGGCTGGACCTGACATTGATGCAGCTCACGCTGCCTGTCGACCCTCTCCCGGAGCCCGGTAACCATGGCGTAACCTCGCTCTGGTGAGCGAGCCTGCCAGCGCACCTTCTTCTCGGGGCGAGCCTACGAGCAAACCTCTGTCGACCAGCGGCCCCGGCGGCCACCGCGCCACAGGCTCGGCCCGCTACGACGACACCCCCGTTCTCGTCGAAAACCTCGGCCTCATCGACTATCACAGCGCCTGGGACATCCAGCGCGCCATCGCCGCGGAGCGAGCCGAGGGCCGCGGCCAGGATCGGCTGCTGTTGCTCGAGCACCCCTCGGTGTTCACCGCCGGCCGCCGCACCGAGGCGGGCGACCTGCCACTCGACGGCAGCCCGGTGGTTCAGGTCGACCGCGGCGGCAAGATCACTTGGCACGGTCCGGGGCAATTGGTCGGCTACCCGATCGTGCGGCTGGCCGAGCCGCTCGACGTCGTCGATTACGTCCGCCGCCTGGAGGAGGCCCTCATCACCGTGTGCACCGGCTTCGGCGTCGGCTGCGGCCGCGTGTCGGGCCGATCCGGCGTCTGGGTGCCCGCGACAGCCGCCCAGCCGGAACGAAAGGTCGCGGCGATCGGCGTGCGCGTGCAGCGCGGCGTCGCCCTGCACGGCATCGCCCTGAACTGCAATTCCGCCCTGGAAGGCTTCGAAACGATAGTGCCCTGCGGCATCCACGACGCCGGGGTGACGACGCTGAGCCGGGAGCTCGGCCGCGAGGTCACCGTCACCGAGGCGCTCACCCTGGTCTCCGACGCGATCCTGCGCGCGCTCGACGGCACGCTGCCCGTCACCGACCACGATGTCGCCCGGGTCACACCCCTCGGCAACGGGAACGGAGCACCCGCCGCGGCCGAATGATCACGGCGTAGCATCGGTCCGGTGACCTCCGTCGACACCCCGACATCGAACCGCTCGGCACCACAGAACGCCGCAGCGCCCAACGGCCGCAAGCTGCTTCGCATCGAGGCCCGCAACGCGGAGACCCCGATCGAGCGCAAACCGTCGTGGATTCGCACCCGCGCCACCATGGGCCCGGAGTATTCGGAACTCAAGGGCCTGGTGAAACGCGAAGGGCTGCACACGGTCTGCGAAGAGGCGGGCTGTCCCAACATCTTCGAATGCTGGGAGGACCGCGAGGCCACCTTCCTCATCGGCGGCGAGCAGTGCACCCGCCGGTGCGATTTCTGCCAGATCGATACCGGCAAGCCGGCCGCGCTGGACCGCGACGAGCCGCGCCGGGTCGCCGAGAGCGTGCAGACCATGGGGTTGCGCTACTCCACCATCACCGGTGTCGCGCGCGACGACCTCGAGGACGGCGGCGCCTGGCTGTACGCGGAGACGGTGCGCGCCATCAAGCGGCTCAACCCGCACACCGGCGTGGAGCTGCTGATCCCGGACTTCAACGCGATCCCCGAACAGCTGGCCGAGGTGTTCTCCGCCCGGCCGGAGGTGCTGGCGCACAACGTGGAAACGGTGCCCCGGGTCTTCAAGCGCATCCGCCCCGCCTTCCGCTACGAGCGGTCGCTGCAGGTCATCACCGCCGCCCGCGAGGCCGGGCTGGTCACCAAGTCCAATCTGATCCTCGGCATGGGCGAGACCCCGGAGGAGGTCACGCAGGCGATGCGCGACCTGCACGAGGCCGGTTGCGACATCCTCACCATCACCCAGTACCTGCGGCCCTCGCCGCGGCACCACCCGGTCGAGCGCTGGGTGAAGCCGGAGGAGTTCGTCGAGCACTCCCAGGCCGCCGAGGAGATCGGCTTCGCGGGTGTCATGGCCGGGCCGCTGGTCCGCTCGTCCTACCGCGCCGGCCGGTTGTACGCCCAGGCGATGAAGCGCCACGGCCGCGAACTGCCCGCCGAGATGGCCCACCTCGGCGACGAGAGCACCGCCTCCCAGGAGGCCACCTCGGTGCTGGCCCGCTTCGGTTCCTGACCTCTCCCGGGACGCGTCCCGGGATCTCACGAATCGCTGACAGGCCGCGGTTCCGGTGGGAAGCTCGGATAACCGCACGTGTCGACTCCGGGAGCGAGGACACACATGGCCGAGAGAGCGAGCACATCGGCAGGCGCCAACGGCACGACCATCATGGCCGCCCGCCCCGACGCGATCCGCAATGTCGTCCTGGTCGGCCAGAGCGGCTCGGGCAAGACCACGGTGGTGGAGGCCCTCGCGGTCGCCACCGGCGCGGTCACCCGGGCGGGCCGGGTCGAGGACGGCACCTGCGTCTCCGACTACGACGACATCGAACAGCGACAACACCGGTCCGTCCAGCTGTCGGTGGTACCGATCGGCTGGGACGGATTCAAGATAAACCTGCTCGACACACCGGGTTACGCCGATTTCGTCGGGGAGCTGAGGGCCGGTCTGCGCGCTGCGGACGCGGCCCTTTTCGTCGTCTCGGCGGCCGCGGGCGCGGCGGGTGTGGGCGGGCAGACGATGGCGCTGTGGGAAGAATGCGCGAGCGTCGGCATGCCGCGCGCGCTGGTGATCACCCACCTCGACGCCGCCCGCGCCGATTTCGACGAGATCACCGCGACCTGCCGCGAGTTGCTCGGCGGCGGCGCGGCGGAAAGCATGCTGCCGCTGCACCTTCCGGTGTACGGGCCGCGGGGCGCCGACGGGCACCGGCCCGTGACCGGCCTGATCGACCTGCTGAGCACACATGTCTTCGACTACTCGGCGGGGGCGCACACGCAGGCCGAGACCACCCCCGACCAGGCGGCGCTGATCGACCAGGCACGCGGGCGGCTCATCGAGGGAATCATCGCCGAGAGCGAGGACGAGACCCTCATGGACCGGTATCTCGAGGGCGCGGAGATCGACCTCACCACCCTGGTCACCGATCTGGAGCGGGCCGTCGCGCGCGGCACCTTCCACCCCGTCCTGCTCGCGGCGCCGCCGCCGGAGGGCGCCCGCGAGGGACTGGGCATGGTGGAGATCCTGGAACTGATCACGCGCGGATTCCCTACTCCCGCAGAGCATTCCGTATCGGCGTCCGAGGTCGACGGCGCGCGCCCGGTCCCGCTGTCCTGCGATCCGGACGGCCCGCTGGCGGCGGAGGTGATCCGCACCGCGTCCGACCCGTACGTCGGGCGGCTGTCGCTGGTGCGGGTGTTCTCCGGGACGCTGCGCGCCGACGACACGGTGCACGTCTGCGGGCACGGCCCGATCGAGGCGCGCAATCACGACATCGACGAGCGGGTGGGCGCGGTGTCGCTGCCGTTCGGCAAGCAACAGCGTCCGCTGGGTCAGGCCATCGCCGGGGACATCGCCTGTGTGAGCAAGCTCGGGCACGCCGAGACCGGTGACACGCTGTCGGCCAAGGACGCCCCGCTGCTCATCGAGGCGTGGCGGATGCCGGAACCGTTGCTGCCGGTCGCCATTCGCGCGCACGGCAAGGCCGACGAGGACAAACTGTTGCAGGGGCTGGCCCGGCTGGTCGCGGAGGATCCGGCGGTGCGACTGGAGCAGAACGGGCAGACCCGTCAGCTGGTGCTGTGGTGCCTGGGCGAGGCGCATCGCGAGGTCGCGCTGGAGCGGCTGCGGTCGCGATTCGGCGTGCAGGTGGACACGGTCGAGCACCGGGTAGCGCTGCGCGAGACGTTCGGCAGTACCGCGACCGGGCGCGGACGGCACGTCAAACAGTCCGGCGGGCACGGCCAGTACGCCATCTGCGAGATCGAGGTGGCGCCGCTGCCGGAGGGCTCGGGCATCGAGTTCGTGGACAAGGTGGTGGGCGGAGTCGTGCCGCGGCAGTTCATTCCGTCGGTCGAGAAGGGCGTGCGGGCGCAGGCGGCGAAGGGCGTGGCCGCCGGGTATCCGCTCGTCGATGTGCGGGTGACGCTGTTCGACGGCAAGGCCCATTCGGTCGACTCCTCCGATTCCGCCTTCCAGACCGCCGGTGCGCTGGCGTTGCGGGAGGCCGCCGCGACCGCGCGCATCAGCCTGCTGGAACCGATCGCCGAGGTGGCGGTCACCGTCTCCGACGACTATGTCGGCGCCGTGCTCAGCGACCTGTCGAGCCGCCGCGGCCGGGTGCTCGGCACCGAACCCACCACCGGCGCCCGCACGGTGATCCGCGCCGAGGTCCCCGAACTCGAACTCAGCCGGTACGCCATCGATCTGCGCTCCCTCGCCCACGGCAGCGCCCAGTTCACCCGCGCCTACACCCGCCACGAGCCGATGCCCGCGCAGCGCGCCGACGCTCTGCGAGCCCAGTCGAACGGTTCGGGCTGAGGCCGCCCACGTCCCCCCGCCGAAGCGACCGGGCATCCCCGATATCCTGGTGACCATGGCAGCAGGTAAGGGCGGGAAGCCGTCCAAGGAAGCGAAGGCCGCGGCGAAGGCGGCGCGCAAGCAGGCGTCGAAGGAGCGGCGCCAGCAACTCTGGCAGGCGTTCAACATGCAGCGCAAGGAAGACAAGCTGCTGCTGCCGCTGATGCTCGGCGCGTTCCTCGGCATCGCCGTAGTGCTGTTCGTGATCGGCCTGTTCGTGAACCTGCAGTGGTTCTTCCTGCCGGTGGGTCTGCTGCTGGGCGCGCTGGTGGCGTTCATCCTCTTCGGGCGCCGGGTGCAGCGCAATGTGTACGCCAAGGCCGAGGGCCAGGCGGGCGCGGCGGCCTGGGTGCTCGACAATCTGCAGGGCAAGTGGCGCGTCACCCAGGGTGTCGCCGCCACCACCCAGCTCGACGCCGTGCACCGCGTGATCGGCCTGCCGGGTGTCATCCTGGTCGCCGAGGGCTCCCCCTCGCGCCTGAAATCGCTGCTGGCCCAAGAGAAGAAGAAGACCGCCCGGCTCGTCGGCGACACCCCGATCTACGACGTCGTCATCGGCAACGAGGAGGGCCAGGTGCCGCTCAAGGGCCTGCAGCGCTACCTCACCAAGCTCCCCCGCAACATCGACACCAAGCGCATGGACCTCATCGAGGGCCGCCTCTCCGCCCTCGCGACCCGCGGCGGACCCGCCCTGCCGAAGGGCCCGCTGCCGGCCGGCGCCAAGATGCGCGGCATGCAGCGCACCATCCGCCGTCGCTGAGTATTTCGCGTCGGGCCCGCGTCCCCGAGGGCGCGGGCCTTTGTCGTCGCTACCGCGAACGGACGAGGGCGGTGCCGGTGGCGCGGTCGTGCATGCCGCGGCCGTCGGAGTCGGTGAACAGGGCGGGGACCACGAAGATCAGCAACACCTGCCGCGCCAGGGCGCGCACGACACCCACCGTGGCCTCGGCATCGACGCGAATCACGCGCAGGCGCAGGAAGTATTGGCCGGGAGTGAACCCGAACAACGTCACCGTGACGACACCGATCACGAACCACACCAGCAGCGTGAGCGTGTTGATCGAGCCGCCCCGCGCGATGATCGCGGCGATCCCCATCGCGATGAACCAGTCCACGAACAGCGCGACGATCCGCCGCAGCAGCGACACCAGCGACCCGGCGCCGGATTTCGGCAGCCCCAGCAGTTCGCCCGGATACTCGCCCGTGCCCGGCTGATCCGGGTCCGCCGCATTCGGTCCGGACAGCCAGGAACCGGTGATTCGCGCCATGCCCCCAGCTTAGGCGGCGGGTTTCTGCCGACCACGTCACACCCGGGACCGCGGCAGCGTCACCGCGCTATTTTCGCGCGACCGGAAAGCATGCGAGTTGCGCGCGGGAAACTCTCCGCCCCGAACACCGCGCGGTGGGTGGCTTTTAACACATGTTTGCGGGGTCTTCACGCCCACCGACATCCCGGTAATGGCAGGATATGCGTGCTGGTCGGGCGACGATCGGCCCCGGGCGCGGCAACCAGCCGGTCGGCGCGAGGTCGACGCCTGCGGCCGGCGGTACGTGTAACACTGGCGAAACACAGTCTTGATTGTCGGGAAACACCGCGTCCATAGCGTTCATCTGCGACACCCAGCAATCGGCACAGGCTGGGAACCGATCCGTAAGGAGTACTAAGTGGCGTTCAGCACGGCCGACGAGGTCATCAAGTACATCAAGGAGGAGGAGGTCGAGTACGTCGACGTCCGGTTCACCGACCTCCCCGGTGTGCAGCAGCACTTCTCGATCCCGGCGAAGGCGTTCACCGCCGACCTGGCAGAGGAGGGTCTGGCATTCGACGGATCGTCGGTGCGCGGTTTCCAGTCGATCGACGAGTCGGACATGTTGCTGCTGCCCGACTTCAGCACCGCGCAGATCGACCCGTTCCGGGCCGCGAAGACCCTGAACCTCAACCACTTCGTGCACGACCCGTTCACTCGCGAGTCCTACAGCCGCGACCCGCGCAACGTGGCCCGCAAGGCCGAGGAGTACCTGCGCAGCACGGGCATCGCCGACACCGCGTACTTCGGCGCCGAGGCGGAGTTCTACATCTTCGACTCGATCCGCTACGACTCGGCGATGAACGGCTCCTTCTACGAGATCGAGTCGGTCTCGGGGTCCTGGAACACCGGCGCGGAGTTCAACCCCGACGGCACCCTGAACCGCGGCTACAAGGTCCGCAACAAGGGCGGCTACTTCCCCGTCGCGCCGTACGACCACTACGTGGACCTGCGCGACAAGATCGCGACCAACCTGCAGAATGCCGGTTTCGAGCTGGAGCGCGGCCACCACGAGGTGGGCACCGCCGGCCAGGCCGAGATCAACTACCGGTTCAACACCCTGCTGTCCGCCGCGGACGACCTGCAGCTGTTCAAGTACATCGTGAAGAACACCGCGTGGGCCGAGGGCAAGACCGTCACCTTCATGCCGAAGCCGCTGTTCGGTGACAACGGCTCGGGCATGCACGTGCACCAGTCGCTGTGGAAGGACGGCAAGCCGCTGTTCCACGACGAGGCGGGCTACGCCGGCCTCTCGGACCTGGCCCGGCACTACATCGCCGGCATCCTGCACCATGCGCCGTCGCTGCTGGCGTTCACCAACCCGACGGTGAACTCCTACCACCGCCTGGTCCCGGGCTTCGAGGCCCCGATCAACCTGGTGTACTCGCAGCGCAACCGCTCCGCGGCCGTCCGCATCCCGGTCACCGGCAACAACCCGAAGGCCAAGCGCCTCGAGTTCCGCGCGCCCGACTCCTCGGGCAACCCGTACCTGGCCTTCGCCGCCATGATGATGGCCGGCCTGGACGGCATCAAGCGCAAGCTGGAGCCGGCCGCCCCGGTCGACAAGGACCTCTACGAGCTCCCGCCGGAGGAGGCCAAGAACATCCCGCAGGCCCCCACCAACCTGGCGTCGGTCATCGACAAGCTGGAAGAGGACCACGAGTACCTCACCGAGGGCAACGTCTTCACCGAAGACCTGGTCGAGACCTGGATCTCCATCAAGCGAGAGCAGGAGATCGCCCCGGTCAACCTGCGCCCGCACCCCTACGAGTTCGAGCTGTACTTCGACGTGTAAGTCGCAGCACCGCAACCGTTCTCCCGGAGCCCCAGCCGAGTTCGGCTGGGGCTCCGGCCTTTCCGAGTCGTTCCTATGCGGTCCTCACGTAGTGTAACATGTTGAACATGAGTACACAGAGCTTGAAGGATCTGCGTGCCAAGCTCGGCGCTATCGTCCGCGAGGTCGCCGCGACCGGTGAGGAAGTCGTCATCACCGACAGCGGCACCGAGGTCGCCGTGCTCATCAGCATGGCCGACTACGAACGCCTGCATGAGCACGCCGACGTGGCCGACGCGCTTCGCCTCCGGCACATGCGGGAGAATCCGTTCGAGGCGATGACTCTTTCGGAGATGATCGAAACACTGGGCGTCGACCCATCGACGGTCCTCGCGTCGTGAAGATCGCTTTTCATCCCGACACTCTCAAACAGCTGCAAAAGCTGCCACGCGACGCCTTCGAAGCCGCGCTACAGGCAATCATCGGGTTGAGTCACGAACCGCGACCGATCGGCGCCAAGAAGCTCGTCGGCATCCACAGCGACTGGCGAGTCCGGATCGGCCAGTACCGCATCGTGTACGAAATAGACGAAGCAGCGCAACTGGTTACGGTCTACATCGTCGCGAAGCGATCCGACGTCTACCGATAACGTGCGTACCCGGGTTCCGGCCCCCGAGTAGCACTACACGGAAGTCTGCGTCGACGTCAGATCCTCGGAAGCTGACCACAGGGCGGCCTGGAGGCGCTCGTCGTGGGAGCGGGCGCTCGAGGTCACCGGTTCCGGGTGGCCCTGAATCTCGAAAAGCCCTCCCGGGCCGTAGTATTCGCCGCCGTGCGCGGTGGGGTCGGTGGCGGCGCGCAAGGTCGGCAGGGCGCCCAGGGCGGGCGTACGCCCAAAAGCCTTGGCAATGGCCAGGTTCGGGATCCGGAACCACGGCGGGGAGTAGCGGAAGACCTCCGTGCTCGCGCCACCCGGGTGGGCCGCCAAAGCCGAGACCGGGACGCCCGCGGCACGCAACCGGCGGTCCAGTTCGTAGGTGAACAGCAGATTCGCCAGCTTCGAATCGGCGTACGGGCTTGTACCGCAGGGCTTTCCGGTCGCGTCGAAGCGTCCGAAGCGATGTCCGATGCTACTCACGGTGACGACCCGGGCATCCGGCGCGAGCATGTCCAGCAGCACGGCGGTGAGCGCGAAGTGGCCGATGTGGTTGACGCCGAACTGGATCTCGATGCCGTCGGCGGTATGACCGTCCAAGCCCGTGACCCCGGCATTGTTGATCAGTAGATCGATGCGAGCATGGCGGCGGCGGACGTCCGCGGCCGCCGCGTGGACCGATTCCAGGGACCCCAGGTCGAGCCGCACCGTGTCGACCACCGCGCCGGGCACCGCCGCACCGATGCGCGCCGCCGCGTCCGCCGCCCGCTCGTCGTTCCGGCAGGCCAGCAGGACCGCCGCGCCCCGGGCCGCGAGTGCCCGCGCCGTCTCGTATCCGATTCCGGTATTGCCGCCGGTCACCACCGCGACGCGGCCGTGCTGATCCGGTATGTCCGCCTCTGTCCACATGTCCGCTCCTAAGATGAACTACCTGTTCACATTAAAAGTGAACCACTAGTTCATGTACTGTCAAGAGGAACCGACGAGACGGGAGCTTCCGATGACCGCGCGAACCCCCCGCCGAGCCGACGCGCAACGCAACCGGGAGGCCATCCTGCACGCCGCCCGAGACCTGGTGATCGCGCGCGGACCGGACGTCGGCATGGACGAGATCGCTTCCGCCGCAGGCGTTGCCGTCGGAACGCTGTACCGGCACTATCCGACGAAGAAGGATCTGATCGACGCGATCGTCACCGAACTCGAAGCCCGGATCACCGCCTCGCTGGACGCCGCGTCCGCTCGCGTCAACGCCCGCGAATCCACTGCACTGGACGAGATCGTCCGCCTACTTCACCAGGTCACGGTCGAATTGCGAGAGGAGCGACTCCTCCGGCACACCGTCACCCACCACGCCGGCGATGCCCTGCGCCGACTCCGGGACAACGCCGCCGCGGCGGTCTCACAACTGATCGCCGCCGCCCACCGCGAGCACAGCCTCTACACCGACATCACGGTCGACGACGTGGTCCTCCTACTCACCACCGCGCCGCACGACAACGCCACGCCCGCAACACAATCCCGCTGGCTGACCCTCGCCCGTCGTGCGCTCTCCCCCGATCCGGGCAAGGCTTCCGGCACGCGGCATCGACGGGCTTGAACCAGACAGGCGGCGGATTCAGCGGTCGAGGTGCGGGTGGCAGCCGAGAGATGCGCTGTACACCGCCGGGCGGCGATCGGCGGCGGGGCGGTGCGCGTGCTCGGCACCGCGCAAACGGCCGAGCGCACGGCGGGCGCGGTCGCCGAACGCGGGCAGCAGAGGGCGGTTGTCGAAGTGGGGAAGATGAACGCGGATCACAACGGAACTCCTGAGACTTTCGCGGCGTACGCGACATGACGCAGCGTAAGACCCTCATTCTTCCACCGAAAAGCCGCCCGCACCGCTAATTTTCCCGCACGCTTGCCGACCCCCCGAGATGATGAGATGATTCGGCAGTAAGCTTCTCATGTTGTCTAGTGGTCAGAGGAGATCACCATGACCGCGTCGGTAACCCGGATCGAACGCACCGCCAGCGAACTTCCGCCCCGGCAGCCCTTCCGCCCCGGCACGAAGATGTGGGACGAGACGGGGCTGATCACCTTCTCGCTCACCGCGGGTTCGGCCTTCCTGCTGCAGACCATGGAGCCCACCATCGCCGCCGTCGTGGACGAGCACTCGACCTTCCGCACCGATCCCATGGGCCGCGCCACGCGCAGCCTCGCGTCGGTGATGATGTGGATCTACGGCGGTGAGGAAGCGCTGGCCGAGGCGGATCGGCTACGCAAGAGGCACGCGACACTGAACACGGTCGACGCCGCGGGCGTTCACCACAAGGCACTCTCCTCCGGCCCGTGGGCGTGGGTGCTGCACACCGGCACCTTCGCCTTCACCGAGGGCAACCGGTACTTCACCCGCGAACCGCTCACCGCCGCGGAGAAGAACGCGTACTACGACGAGGTCGTGCAGTTGATGCGCAATTTCTCGGTGCCGCCCAAGGAGATTCCGGCGACCTTCGACGACTGGCAGCGGTGGTTCGACGAGATGGTCGACAACCATCTGGTGGCAACGAATGTCGCGCACGACTACCTCCGGGTGATCCGCAACATCGCCCCGCCGGCCTTCCTGCCACGGATGCTGGCGCCGCTGTGGCGCGCCGCCACCGCCCCGATCGGCCGCATGCAGTACTTCTGCACCGTCGGCACCACACCGGAATCCGCCCGCCGCAAACTCGGCCTCACCTGGACCCCCGCCGACGAACGCAAACTACGCATACTGGGCTGGGTAATCGGCCGCACCATCCCCATGCTCCCCGAGCGAATCCGCTACTTCCCGATCGCCTACGAGGCCCGCCGCCTGGAACGGGACCGCGCCCGGCTACGTAAGGTGATCGACCTCCGCCCGTTCTGACGGGGGTCCGCGGCGATTCGTCGCCCCGGGGACGCACGTGCTGAACAATGCAACGGTGACCGTTTCCTCTCCCGAGCGTGGTGACCGATGACCAGCAGCGCGCAGGCATCGACCGGCGTCGACGATCGGACCGCCGAACGGCTGGCGGCGGCGCTGCGCTGTGCCACCGTCTCCTCCGACACCGGTCCCGCGTCTTCCGGCACCGCAGCCGAGTTCGACAAGCTGGCCGCACATCTGGAGCAGTGTTTCCCGCTGGCGCACGCCGAACTGGAGATCACCCGCTTCGGCCACAGCCGCCTGTACCGCTGGGCGGGCACCTCACCTGGCACGGCGGCGATCCTGCTGGCGCACCTCGATGTGGTGCCCGTGGACGACGAGCAGCGCTGGACCCACCCGCCGTTCGCGGGCGCGGTGGACGACGAGTTCGTGTGGGGTCGCGGCGCCATCGATGACAAGAGCCGCGTGCTGGCGATCCTGGAGGCCGTCGAGACCGCGCTCGCGGAGGGCCGACGGCCGGACCGGACGATTTTCCTCGCCTTCGGTCACGATGAGGAGGCGCTCGGCTGCGACGGCGCCGCCCGGATGGCCGCGCACCTACGTTCTCTGAAGGTGCGGGCCGATCTGCTGCTGGACGAGGGCGGCGTGGTGACCGACGGCATCGCGCCGGGCGTGCGACGTCCTACCGCATTTCTGATGCTCGGCGAAAAAGGCTGGGCGACAGTTCGTTTGGCCGTCACAGATCCCGGCGGGCATTCATCGATGCCTGGCCGCCAGACCGCGGTCGGCCGGATCGCGCGGGCAGTGGCGCGGCTCCAGGATCGGCCGATGCCGCTGCGCCTGCCGCCGGTGACCGCGGACATGCTCACCCGCCTCCGCCCCGCCCTGCCCGCGCTCCCCCGCGCGGCGCTGGGCCTGCTGCCGCGGGCGAGCGCCGCGGTGACACGCCTGATGGCAGCGCAACCACAGACCGAGGCCTTGGTGCGCACCACCACGGCGCCGACCGTCATCCGCGGCGGCGTCAAGGCGAACGTGCTGCCGCAGTCGGCGGAGGCGCTGGTGAATTTCCGTATTCTGCCCGGTGATTCGGTGGCCGGGGTGCTCGAGCACTGCCGCCGGGTAGTGCGGGACAACGGAATCGACCTCGAGCTGGTCGGAATGTCGTCGGAACCGTCGGACATCACCGGGCCCGGCCCGGCATTCGATGTCGTCGCCGAGATCACCCGCGCCGTGGTGCCGGAGGCGATCGTCACCACCGGAATTGTCCCCGGCGCCACCGATTCTCGCTATTACGACGGCCTCGCCGCCACCCGCTGCAATTTCGCCCCCATCGTCCTGGACGCCGCAGACCTGAAACGCATCCACGGCACGGACGAACGCCTCTCCCGCATCAACTACGGCCGCCTCATCGACTTCAACCGCCGCCTCATCGACCACTACACCCACCAGCCCTGAACACCGTCATCCCGACAACCCACTCAGAAATCGCCGGCCGGCCGACCACCATTTGTTGCCACCCGCCTGATATGCCGCCCGTATCGAATCGGCAGCGACCGGCCAATCCACTGTGGGCCGAACCGACAGGTGGTCGGCCTTGCGGATTTCGGCAGGCTCACATGCCACCTGAGCAGTCCGGAAAGTGCGAGACTGGGCGACGGTGTACGTGGTGGCGGACGGAGGAACGATGGTGCGGACCGAGACCGGCGAGTTCGAGGGGCGGGGCGGGAAGGTCTTCTGGCGGGCGTGGCTGCCGGAGGAGCAGGTGCGGGGTGTCGTTGTGCTCGTGCACGGGGTGGCCGAGCACTCCGGGCGGTACGAGCATGTCGGGAAACGGCTGGCGGACAATGGGTTCGCCGTGTACGCGCCCGACCACATCGGGCACGGGCAGTCTGCCGGAAGCAGGGCGAATATCGATTCGGTCGACGGTGCGGCCGACAATGTCGCGACGCTGCTCGAATTCGCGGCCCATACCCATCCGGGCGTACCGAAATTCCTTGTCGCGCACAGCATGGGCAGCCTGATCACGCTGTACCTCACCACGCGAGCGCCACTGGACGTGGCAGGCATCGCGGTCTCCGCACCACCGCTGGTCATCTCGGCGGGCAACCCCGTGCAGCGGCTACTCGCGCCGATCCTCAGCCGATTCACCCCCGGACTCGGTGTGCTGCAACTCGATTCATCGGCCATCAGCCGCGACCCGGAGGTAGTCCGCGCCTACGACAACGACCCACTCGTCTTCCGCGGCAAACTCCCCGCCCGCACCGGCGCCGAAATCCTCCAGGCGACCGAAACCATCACCCGACGCCTGGATCACCTCACCGTCCCCACCCTCGTCCTACACGGCACCGCCGACGCCCTCGCCGCCCCGGCAAGCTCAGACCTCATCGAACAGCGCGCCGCCACCGCCGACCTCACCGTCAACCGCTACCCAGGCCTCTACCACGAGATCTTCAACGAGCCAGAACAAGACACCGTCCTCAACGACCTCGTCACCTGGCTGAACCAGCACCTAGCCGCCTGAGCGGCCCCACTTCAGCCAGCGTCGGCACTCCGTCGGAGAGCCGGTCACGGGCGAATCAGCACATCGGATGTTCCCGACTGAACACTGCACCGCTACCGTCGAGACAGTGCCGACCTCGCGTATATACGACATTGTCGACGGTAAACTCGCCTGGACCGAAGTCGATCTGCTCGACATCGGCGACAGCTCGGCATCTCCATTGCGAAATGCGCTGGAGGAGTTCGGGATTCAAGTCAATCTCCGCCCGATCGGGCAATCTCGCCACGTCCTCGCGGCGCTCGGCGGAGCTTTTCCCATCGCGCCGTTCGTGATTGTGAGTTGCCACGGTGAGGACGGACAAATCCTCTTGCCCGAACTCGGCGGTTCGATCGCCGAAGCCCAACCGTTCCATGGCTCGATGGGACCCGCACAGATCAGGGACCACCTTCGAATACCCGGAAGCACCGTGATCTCCACGGGGTGCGAAACCGGCCGGGCCGCACTCGCCGCAGCGTTCCTGGACGCCGGCGCGAATGGCTACTTCGCTCCCGCCGACGCACCGGAGGGGCACAGTGCCTTCTTCGCCGTACTGACCCTCTTCTACGAACTGACCGCCGGGCGCGAGCTGCGGGACGCGGTGAATCGGGTCAAGGGATACGACGACGAGTTGTCGATGTGGGAGTACTGGACCCGCTGATCCCGATCGGCAAGGTGACCGGAATTGTTCAGCTGGCGGCAACCGGGCGCTGCTAGCGTGCGCGCGTGCCTGCACGCTTGGTGGTGAGTATCCATGACGTGGCTCCGGCGACTGCCGCCGAGACCGAACGTTGGTGCGCGGATGCCGATGCGTTCGGAATTCCGGTGTCGCTGTTGGTGATTCCCGGGCCGTGGCGGGGAACGAGCTTGGCCGGCGCGCCGGAGTATGCGACTTTCCTGCGGGCACGACGAGCGCACGGTGACGAGATCATGATGCACGGCTGGGAGCATCGCGCACCGGCAACGGGTGCGTTGCCTCGGCGCGCGATCGCCCGGCTGATCGCCCGTGGCGCCGCCGAGTTCGCCGCGTTGGACACCGAAGCGGCCGATACGCGGCTGCGGCGGGCCACGGCGGTGATGGACGAACTCGGTTTGAGCACAACCGGGTTCACGCCGCCCGGCTGGCTGGCCTCACCTGCCGCAGAGCGGGCCTTGCAGCGGGCGGGATTCTCACACACCACGGATCATTTCGGCGTCCGAGACCTGCGTTGCGGCAAGCGGTTCCGCGGATTCGCACTGTCCCAGCGACCCGGCGGCAGCGGGGAGCGCACCGCCGCCCGGCTGATGCAGACACTCTCCCACCGAACCGCAACCCACGGCGGTTTCGTCCGCATCGCACTACATCCCGACGACCTGCGCCGCCCCGGCCTCCGCCACGCCGCCCTCCGCGCGATAGACGCAGCACTATCGGCCGGCGCGAGCGCCACCACCTACGCCGAGGTGATCGGGTGACATCCCACACCACCCCTCCCGATCAGGCACCCACGGGACATCGAAACCAGCCCAAACGACCCCTCGGGCCCATACACAGACACTCCCGCCCCTGGCCGACCCCTTCCACACATAAGCGCTCCCGGCTCAGAAACATCCGTACCGCGCATCCCCTCAATCCTGTACTCGCCCACCGACTCACACCCGGGCGTCGCCGGTCGGACTTCGGTGGAACATGCGCACGTTTCGCGTCAGAGGGTCTCTGATGCGGATCGTTCAGTTGGCGAACTTCTACACCCCCGCCTCGGGTGGCCTGCGTACCTGTGTCGATGAGATCGGGCGGGGTTATGTGGCCGCCGGGCATGACCGTGTGTTGGTGGTGCCGGGTGTGGTCGACGCGGACGAGGGGACACCGGCGGGGCGGCGAATTACCGTGCGGGGACTGCGGTTCGGGGGCGCGGGGTACCACGTGCTCACCGCCCGGCGCACTCGTCCGATCCTGCAGCGGCTGCGCCCGGACGTGCTGGAGTGCAGCGACAAACTGAGTATGCGGTGGCTCGCGCCGTGGGCTCGACGCACCGGTGTGCCACTGATCCTGTTCTCGCACGAGCGCATCGACGCCATCCTGCGGACCCGCGTCCCGCCCGGATTCCCGCTCGTCACCGCGGCCGACCTGGCCAATCGACGGCTCGCGTCCAGGGTCGAACGCATCATCGTCACCTCGGAATTCGCCTGTGCCGAATTCACCCGCATCGGCGCGCGCAACGTGCACCGCATTCCGCTCGGCGTGGATCTCGATACCTTCCGGCCGAGCGACAACCCGGCGACCGTCCCCGGCAGGCCGCAACTGATCCTGGTGAGCCGACTGTCCCGCGAGAAGCACCCCGAGCGCGCGATCGAGGCACTACAACTGCTGCGGCACAAGGGAATCGACGCCGAACTCACGGTGGTCGGCGACGGCCCCCTCCGGGGCGATCTCGAGGCCCTCGCAGCCGAACTGCCGGTGCGATTCGAGGGCTATGTCCCCAGCCGAAAGGCGATGGCAGACATGATCGCCGCAGCGGATATCGCCCTATGCCCCTCCCCCGCCGAAACATTCGGCTTGGCCGTACTGGAAGCCCTCGCCTGCGGCACCCCGGTGGTCGTTCCGCACGCGGGCGCTGCCCGCGAGCTCCTCGGCGATCCGGGCTCCGGCCTCGAATGCGACGGCACCCCAACCGGTCTCGCCGCCGCGACACGCGATCTCCTCTCCCTCCCCACCGCACAACGCCGCCACGCCGCCCGCCGCAGCGCCGAACGCTTCCCCTGGTCCCGCACGGTCACCGGAATGCTCACCCTCCACGAGAACTACGAACCCGCCTTACGCTCCGCGTAAAGCCGGCTGCGTCGAAGTCCGACTTTCGCCGAACAGAACGACTTGCCCGAGAAGACCCGACCACCGACCACTAAACGCCGCGACTGGTGAAGTCGAAGGACCCACCGTCGATCCCCCACGAGATAACGCGTTCGGGCCGAATCCGGATGACCGCACGCTCCTGGGGCGGGAACGGCGGCTCCACGTCATCGAGCGCCACAGCAGTACCGCGCACCTCGATACCGCGAATCACGTACGGCTCCAAGGAAACCTGTTCGTCGACAACGAACGACACCCGGCTGCCCGCCTCGACATTGCGGTACTTCCGAGTGGAACGCATCCGCATGCCGCCGATATCGATCGTGCCGTCGGCGTTCACCCGATAGCCGGTCGGATTGTTCTGCACAACGCCGTCCGGCGACACCGTGGCCAGCCGACCGATCCCGGCTTCCGCGAGGAACTGCTGCTCATTGCTGGTAAAGATCATGTCGGTCACTCCTCGGTATTCGACATCTTCTAGCGTCGCTAGAATGCGAAGCAACGATATCAGCCGATCCGCAAGCTTGTCTAGCGTTGCTAGAAAAACTTCCGGCCAGACTCAGCCGGTCTGCTCGGCTCTCCCGCGACCGCGACCACGGCCGACGAATCCCGTTCGTCGTGCAAGGTAGGGGAATTCGCCAGCAGCACGACACCGGCGATCACCGTGGCAGCAGCGACCGTGAGAGGCAGCGGATGCGGGTACGCCGAAGCGGTGAACAAGGTGAGCCCCGCGGCGTAGCTGAGGATCGGATCGGTGATCGTCATGGTGGTGAGGGCAGTAGGGAGAGACCCGCGAGCGAAGGCTTCCTGAGTAAGCACGCCCCCGATCACGGTCGAGAACGGCACCCCGAGCCACGCCCAATGCAGTTGCGGCAGTGCGGGAGTCGCGACGGCGACGAACACGGCGGTGGTGGCGAAACAGCATCCGGCCGCCATCGCGGTCAACGCCGATCGCGACTGGGTGCCGCCGAGGAAACGACCCACAACCAGCAGCACCGGCACCGCGGCAAGGACGAAGCACCCGGCGATCGGAAGCCGACCCACGTGCACCGGCCCGAGCGGAATAGATTGCGCCACAAGCACTACCAGCCCACAGCACACCGCGACGGTCCCCGCCCAGTCCCGGGCCAGCAGCCGGACCCGGCGACGCCGAGCCGCGAACGGCAGCGCGAACAGCAACTGCACCACCAGCAAAGCCTGAACGGTCGAAATCGACCCGTACCGCAAAGCCGTTGCGTGGCAAAGGAAACCGGCAACGCTGCACGCCTGCCCGAGCAACCAGCGCCGGTCGGTCAGCAGGGCCCGCGCGATCCCGGCCACGGCCAGTAGCCCGGACGCCTCTTCCACGGCGAGCGCCGCGCCGCGCGCACTACCTTGCTGCCACGCCGCCGACACCGCGAACAGCAGGGCGGCCAGCAGCGCCGGAGCGCTACCGGCCGCCCACGGCCCGAGTGTCGTCACAGGCCCATCCTCGGCGCGTCCGGTGAATCCGGAGTGTCGCGGGAATGGATCGGCGGCTACTTGTAGGTCGCCAGGCAGGCGTCCTCACCGTCGAGCACCCCGGTCCGGAACGCCTCGAGCCGCTGGTAGCCGCTGGGCACCAGCTTGCCGTCCACGTCGCTGGCCGCGAGACCGTCGGACAGCAGGCCCGACACGGCGGAATCCAGATCCCCGGACGTCAGCCGCGGATCGCTGGCCGGGTCACTCAGCTTGGTGGTGATCACCCCCGACAGGCACGCCGTGCGCAGGCCCGCGGACTCCGCGCCGGACAGCGGCAGGTTCCGGTCTTTCTCCACGGCTAGGGCGTAGCGCGAGATGAACACCAGGAAGGCGTTGTAATTGCCTTCCACCACCGCCGACAGCGGTTCGTCCGCCCCCGGCAGCGCCCCGGCTCGCGCGGCCAGCCCCGGCACATTGGCCCCGATCTTGTTGGCGGCGGGGCAGAACGACACCGGTTCCACCGCGGTGTCTTGCGGGCAGTCCCGCACGACGCCGGAGTAGTCGTACCGCGGCGGCTGCGACATCGGGTAGATCCGGCCCAGCGCCTGCGCGACCAGATCGAGCGACACCGTATCGACCGGCAGCTGGTTCTCCTGGTCGTCCTCCTCGAAGCTGGTGGGCAGCCCGCCGCGACGCTCCTTGATCTCCTTCTTGTTGATCGTCTTGCAGCCCTCGGTGCCGTCCTGCCAGCCGATCTGCACCGCGGTCACCCGCTCGAACGCCGAACCGTGCGAGTTGTTCTTACCCTCCGGATCGTGATCACGAACGGCCACCGCCGCACCCAGCACGCCGTTGAGCCCATCGGTGGTGTTGAGCGTGAAGTGCGCCGAGCTGCCCTCCGCCACCTGACGCAGGAACACTCCGGCGAAGCAGTCGGCCTGCTGCTCCAATACCAGTGTGGGAGTGAAGAATCCGTTCAGCCGGGCCTGATCCTGGAGCGAATGACCGTACTCGTGGGCGAGCACCATCACCACCGCCATCTTCCCGTACTTGTCGGTGATCAGCGGGAGCAGTTTGCCGCGATCCCAGCCGATGGTCTTGTCCAGCTTGCAGTAAGCGGCGTTGACCATGCGGTAGGTCGTCGACTTACAGAATTTCACCGCCTGCTCCTCGGGAGCGCGTGCGTCCCAGGAGATGAAGCGGTCCACAGGCTTGAACGTGCCCTTGAAGAACTTCGGATACTCGGCGCTCCAATAGTCTTGGAGATCCGACAGAGTGTTCAGCGCCAGCCGGTCCATCTCACCGCCGTCGCCGTTCTCAGCCTGCAACGGCGCGTCCGGCACACCGGTGCGAGGGCCGCTGGGCCCGCCGCCCTGCGTCGCGCCGGCCACCTCCCACGGATTGCCGGAGTCGGTGACCCCGGCCTGCTGGACCGCGGTGCCCGTCGACTCGCCGCCGCATCCGGCCAGCGCCGCGACCAGCACGAGCAGTCCCGCGAGTGCCACGAACCGCGGCCGTATGTGTCGTATCAAATTGTTTCGCCTCCCCGATTACCACTGTCACGCACCCGGACCACGACGATCCGGTTCCGCGTCAGCGGTCCCCCCGTCTCCGAGCGCCCACATCGTAATCGCATGCGGCGTCGTCAGCGCAACGTTGGCTCGACACCACGTGCGGGAAGTTCGGCTGACGGTGTTCGGGTGTCCCGATGCGGTGTTGCGCGAAACCTCGACACCGCGCTGCGTCCGGAGCAACAAATGCCCACGGGCATCGAACGGACAGCGATAACCTGAGAACGCTCAACGGCCGGGCAACGTCCGAGCGTGGTGCCCGGGAAGAAATCCAGGCTCAGCCCCCTTGCCGCTATCAGCCGAGTCGCGACGCTCGAACGTTCAGATATCGCTGTTGCGGAAGACTTCTCGCCCGCGCGGCCGCCGCGCGATAGGCGGTTCGGGCACCGTCACGGTCGCCGAGCATCTCACGCAGGTGTCCCCGCACAGCGTCGACGCGATGGTCGTCCGGCAGTCGCCCTGCGACCTGTTCGACGATTGCCAGACCCGCGGCGGGCGTGCGGGAAAATGCCACGGCCACAGCATAATTCAGCAGCACCATCGGATTGTCACCGAACTCCAGCAGCCGCTCGTACAGCAGGGTGATCTGCGGCCAGTCGGTCGAGCCGTAATCCGGCGCCTCGTCGTGCAGCGCCGCGATGGCTGCCTGTAATTGGTAAGGGCCGACCGCGCCCTGCGGCAAGGCCGCGGTGATCAGCTCGACACCTTCGGCGATATCGGTTGCGCGCCAACGGCTCCGGTCCTGCTCCTCCATCGGAATCAGCTCACCCGCCGGACCGGTGCGCGCGGGACGGCGGGCGTCGGTCAGCACCATCAGTGCCAGCAAGCCCGCAACCTCACTCTCACCCGGCAGCAGCCGATACAGCAGACGGGCCAAACGGATTGCCTCCGAAGACAATTCGGTCCGCTGCAGTTCCGCCCCGGACGTCGCCGAGTACCCTTCTGTGAAGATCAGGTACAACGCGTGCAGCACCGCCGCGAGCCGTTCATCGCGTTCGGACGGCGAGGGTATCGCGAATCGAATTCCGCTGTCCGCGATCACCTTCTTGGCCCGGGTGATGCGCCGGGTCATCGTGGCCTCGGACACCAGGAAGGCGCGGGCGATCTCCGCGGTGGTGAGGCCGCCGACGGCACGCAGCGTCAGCGCGACCTGCGACGACGCGGACAGCGCCGGATGACAGCACAGGAACAGCAGGATCAGCGTGTCGTCGGCATCGGCGGGCCGGTCGGCCGCCGGCGACAGCCATTCGTCCGGCAGGCGCCGGTGCACCACGGCGTCCTCGCGCGCTCGCCGCGCCTGCTCGCTGCGCAGCAGATCGGTCAGCCGCCGCGCACCGACGGTGATCAGCCAGCTCAGCGGCCGCTCCGGCAAGCCCTCGACCGGCCAGCCGGTGGCGGCCGCCAGCAGCGCCTCCTGCACCGCATCCTCGGCGGCGTCGAAATGCCCGTAGCGGCGCACCAGCGCACCGAGGACCTGCGGCGCCAGCTCGCGCAGCAGGTCGTCGAACTCGGTGCGGAACATCAGATCTCGTCCGCGGACTCCATGATGGGCCGGATGTCGGCGTATGCGCGGTCGTAGGCTTCCTTCGGCGCCGGGCAACCCTGCAGCCGCGCCGCGATCTCCGTGGCGCGGTCGAAGCTCTCGCACTCGACGATCCAGTACCCGGCGAGCACCTCCTGGGTCTCGGCGTAAGGGCCGTCGGTGACGAACGCCGAGCCGTCCCGGTTGCCGACGCGGCGGGTGTGCACCGGTGCGGCCAGACCGCGAGTCTCGACCAACTCGCCGGACTCCTCCAGTTCCCGGTTGAACGCCGTCATGAACTCGGCCATCTTCGCGAAATCTTCCGGGGTCCAGGCGGAATTGCCGGACCCGCCCATGCCGTCGTAGTCCTGCTGCGAGCCGTAGCTGAGGATCATGTACTTCACGGTCACTCCTTTCGACCGGCGCCCCGTCGGCGCCTCTCACCAGGTACGTCGGAGCTGTCCCTCAGTTTCGGACATCGCGGGCGGGAATGCACGAAGGAACACCGACCGAGCCGTGCGGGAGGCCACCCTCGCGCTCCTGGCCGAGGTCGGCTACGCCGGGCTGCGGGTGCAGGACGTGGCGGTCCGGGCCGGGGTCGGCAAGGCCGCGCTGTACCGGCGGTGGCCGTCGAAGGCGGCGCTGGCGCTGCACCACCTCATCGGTGATCTGCGGCCGCGCGAGTACCGCGACACCGGTAGCCTGCGTGGCGACTTGCGCTATGTGGCAACAGATTTCGTCACGCGAATGGCCCATCCGAGGGTGCGGGCGGTGCTGCCGGAGATCATGGTCGATCTGCTGCACGACCGCTCGTTGCAGAGCGTCTTCGAACAGGTCTGCCTGCTGCCGGAGCAGGAGCTGATTCGCCGGGTCGCCATGCAGGCGGTCGCTCGTGGCGAACTCACCGCGATGCCCGACTTGCGTTGGGCACACGCACAATTCGCCGGACCGGTATTCCTGTGGCTGCACCTGCTCGGCGGCGACAACGACTCGGCCCTCGTGGACCGAGTCGCGAATTCGGTAGCGGCCGCCTGGCTGCACCCTGAGGAGTTTCAATGATCGTGTCAAGCCGCAGTTCTGATCGGGGCTGGTGCCTCGGTGGTGAACGTGCGGTTGTCGCGTACGAGCGCCCAGATGACGTCGATCAAACGGCGGGCCAGTGCGATGAGGGCTTGGGTGTGGATC
>NZ_JARWOP010000117.1 GCF_029868745.1 Nocardia wallacei
TCTCTGTTGATTCTCTGTTTTTGGTGGATTCTGTCCTCTCCCTTACCCCCTCTCCCTGCTGTGCTGTGTCTGTCGGGGCGGGGGGGGGGGGGGCCGGCCCCCCCCCCCCCCCCCCCCCCCCCCCCCCCCGGGCCCAGATATGTTATGGCTCAACGCTTGCGGCGGTCGCGCTTCTCTCGGACTCGGATCGAGATGCGTACCGGGGAGCCGTCGAAGCCGAATTCTTCGCGCAGTCGGCGCTCCAGGAAGCGGCGGTAGCCTGCCTCCAGGAAGCCGGTGGTGAACAGGACGAATGTTGGTGGGCGCGTGGTCGCCTGGGTGGCGAACAGCACGCGGGGTAGGCGGCCGCCGCGCATGGGGGGCGGGGTGGCCGCGACCACTTCCTTGAGCCAGGAGTTCAGGCGGCCGGTGGGGATGCGCTTGTCCCACGACTCCAGTGCGGTTTCCATTGCGGGAACGAGCTTTTGCACCGCGCGGCCGGTCTGCGCCGAGATGTTGACGCGCTGCGCCCACGGCACCTGGACCATCTCCCGGTCCACCTCGCGCTCGAGTTGGTAGCGCCGGTCCTCGTCGACCAGATCCCACTTGTTGTAGGCGATCACCAGCGCCCGCCCCGCATCGGCGATCATGCTGATCACCCGCAGGTCCTGCTCGGTGATCGGCTGCGAGGCGTCGATCAGCATGACGGCGACCTCGGCCGCCTCGATGGCCGACTTGGTGCGCAGCGAGGCGTAGTACTCGGTGCCGCTGGCGTTGAGCACCTTGCGCCGCAAACCCGCGGTATCGACGAAACGCCATGGCTTGCCGCCCAATTCGACCAGCGAATCGACCGGGTCGACGGTGGTCCCGGCCACGTCGTGCACCACCGAACGCTCGTCACCCGCGAGCTTGTTCAACAGGCTGGACTTGCCGACGTTCGGCTTGCCCACCAGCGCGACCCGCCGCGGCCCGGCCACGGCGACACCGTCCTCGCGCGGTGTCTCCGGCAGCACTCCGAGCAGGTCGTCGAGCAGGTCACCGGTGCCTCGGCCGTGCGCCGCGGACACCAGCCGCGGCTCGCCCAGGCCGAGCGACCAGAGCACCGCCGCCTCCGCCTCCAGCTTCGCGCCGTCCACCTTGTTGGCGACGAGGATGACCGGGGTCTTGGAGCGGCGCAACACCTTTGCCACCGCCGCGTCGGTCGCCGTGGCGCCCACGGTCGCGTCCACCACCAGCAGAATGGCGTCCGCGGTCTGCATCGCCAGCTCGGCCTGCCGCGCCACGGACTGCTGGAGCCCCTTGGCGTCGGGCTCCCAGCCGCCGGTGTCCTGGACCAGGAACTTCCGGCCGGACCACGAGGCCTCGTAGGAGATGCGGTCGCGGGTCACGCCCGGCACGTCCTCCACGACGGCCTCACGGCGGCCCAGAATCCGGTTCACCAGTGTCGATTTGCCGACATTCGGACGGCCCACGACCGCCACCGTCGGCATCGACAGCTGTTCGTGCGCCTCTCCGTCACCGTCGAGATCCGCGATCTCCCAATCGGTTTCGTCGGACCAGACACCGTCGGTGGCGAAGGTCTCCTGCGTCATTGTCCACCTCCAGCTGAAACTTGTTGCGCCACAACCTGGTACAGCTCGTCGATCACCTGTTCGCGAGTAAGTTCACTGGTGTCGACCAGCACCGCGTCGGCGGCCGGCCGCAGCGGTGAGACCGCGCGGGTGGAGTCCAGGTTGTCGCGGCGCTGCACGTCGGCCAGCACCGCCTCGTAGTCGTCGCCGCGGCCCTCCGCGATGTTCTGCTGGTTGCGCCGGAACGCTCGAGCCTCGGCCGAGGCGGTCAGGTAGATCTTGGCATCGGCGTCGGGCAGCACGACCGTGCCGATGTCGCGACCCTCCACGACGATGCGCCCCGCGGCGACGGCGATCTCGCGCTGCAACGCGACCAGCTGCTCGCGAACCTCCGGCACGGCCGAGACCGCGGACACCGCCTTGGTCACCTCGTTGCCGCGGATCTCGGCGGAGACGTCCTCGCCGTCCAGCTCGATCACCTCGTGGGCGGGATCGGTGCCGATGGTCAGCGGCAGATCCTTCACCGCAGTCGCGATCGCCACCGCATCGGTCAGGTCGACATCGGCGCGCAGCACGCGCAGGGTCGCCACCCGGTACATCGCGCCGGTGTCGAGGTAACGGGCGGCCATCCGAGTGGCCAGTTTGCGCGACACGCTCGACTTGCCGGTACCCGACGGGCCGTCCATCGCGACGACCAGCGTCGCCCGGGACAGCTCGTCCGGAATCCGCGTACCGTCCACGACGCTTCCTCCTGCTTGCACACCGTTCACAACGCCACCGCCTCGTAGAGCTTCCCGATTTCGTCTCGGCCGAGCACTCGCAGCGTGCCGGGCCGCTGGTCGCCGAGCGCGACCGAGCCGATATTGGTCCGCACCAGCGCCGTCACCGGGTGACCGACCGCCTCGAGCAACCGGCGCACGATATGTTTGCGGCCCTCGTGCAGAATCACCTTGACCAGCGACTTGCCCTCGCCGACCTCCAGCACCTGGAACTTGTCGACGCGCGCCGGTCCATCGTCGAGTTCGACGCCGTCGCGCAGTTGCTTGCCGATGCCACGTTGCACCTCGCCCTGCACGGTCGCCAGGTAGGTCTTGCTGACCTCGAACGACGGGTGCATCAGCCGGTGCGCCAAGTCGCCGTCGTTGGTGAGCAGCAGCAGGCCCTCGGTTTCGGCGTCGAGGCGGCCGACGTGGAACAGGCGCTGCCCGGCCATGACCCGCTCGGCGACGATGTCGCCCACGCAGGGGCGGCCGAGTTCGTCGGACATGGTCGACTGGTAGCCCTTCGGCTTGTTCAGCGCGAGGTAGACCTGTTCGTCGCGCACCACGATGCGCACACCGTCGACGCGGACCACCGCGGTGTCGGGATCGATGCGCAGGCCCTGCTCGCGGACGATGGCGCCGTCGACCTCGACGCGGCCCTGCTCGATCAGTTCCTCGGCGGCGCGGCGCGAGGCCACGCCCGCCTTGGCGAGCACCTTCTGCAACCGCTCGCCCTCGCCCCAGGGCAGCTTCTTCGGGCCGTTCTCCTCCGGCTCGACATTCTGGTGCCGCGCGGGCTTGGCGAAGCTGAGCACCGTCGGCTGCTTGCGCTGCGGTTTCGGCTTGCGGCTCGGCGCCGGTTTGGGAGTCAGCGGACGACCACCGCCGATGCTGGGTTTGCCTGCGAGCGAACGACTCTCACCCCGCCCGGGCCGCGCGCCCGGATCCGCCGGACGGTAGCCGCCCCGGCTGGTCCCCGAGCCGCCCCGATCCGTTCCGAATCCGCGCCCGCTCGATGCCGGACGCCCCCGCCCGGCCCCATAACCACCGCGCTCGTCGCCACCCCGGAAGCCGGATCGCTCGCCACCACCACGCGCACCGGAGTACCCGCCCCGCTCTTGCGAATAACCACGACCCTGCGAACTACCCCCACGATCCTGCGAATAACCGCGGCCGTGGGAGCTACCGCCCCGGTCCTGCGAAAAACCACGACCCTCCGAGCTACCGCC
>NZ_JARWOP010000118.1 GCF_029868745.1 Nocardia wallacei
CAGGTCGGCCGCAACGTCGTGGAGATGGGGCCGCCGCCCCCCCCCCCGTGGCGCGCGGCCCTGCAGGCGGCCACCCCCGGTCGGCCGGGGCACATGATCAACTTCTGCGTCGCCATCTCGGGCGCCCGCCGGTTCGGAACCCGGTGGGCGCCTTGCTGTTCCGTCCCGCACGGGGTGCGGGAACGTGCAAAGGGTGCGGGAACCGCCTTTAGCTGGTCTTTCGTGATCCGCCGCGCTTACGATTGCGGTGCCGACGCGAGGGAGGGACGTAGACATGAATGTCATGGCTGTCGTACATCGTCATCGTGAGTTTCCCGGAGATCCGTACGAGCTGTGGGTGCGTGACGAGTTGGCCGATGTGCTGGACCTTCCCCACGACGGGACTCGGGTCGAAATCATCGGGGGGGAGATCGTTGTGGCACCAGGTCCGGACATCGCGCACAACGCGATTGTGAGTGACATCCAAGATGCGTTCGCGTTGGCCAAGGGCGCCGACTCGGCATTCTGCTGGCGGTGCATTCAGACGCAGGATCTGAATCTCAGCGACATCCACGACGGCTATATCCCGGACATGTGCGTGATGGACCAGGAGATATTGCGGCAGGCTCGTGCCGCGGCGCTGAAAAAGATCCTGCCCGGGCAGCTGGCACTCGCAATGGAAGTCACCTCGCCGTCGAACGCCGCGGAGGACAGGCAGCCCGGCGCTCGACGGACTCGCCCGAGCAAATGGAACGGCTACGCACGGGTGGGGATCGGCAATTATCTACTGGTCGACCGAGATCCGCAGACCGCTGTCGCGACGCTGTTCAGTGCCCCGGATCGCGAGACGGGCAGCTATCGCAAGTCGGTGTCCTGGAAGTTCGGCGAGACTATCGTGCTGCCCGACTCGTTCGGTGTCTCGATCCCGACCAACGAGTGGGAACCCTGGGGATAGCCGTCAGTCGCGGTGGTACGCGGCTTGGGCGTCGCGGATCGTGCCGATATTCGTTTCCAGGGTGACGATCAGGGCCTCGAGGTGCTCGGCGACCTGAGCGCCGAGGTCGGTGAGGGTGTATTCGACGCGCGGGGGGATGGACTGCTGGACCTCGCGGTGGATCATGCCGTCCCGTTCGAGGGTCTGCAGGGTCTGCGAGAGCATGCGCTCGCTGACACCTTCGACCCGGCGGCGTAGCGCGCTGAAACGGTAGGGGCCTTCGCGCAGGGCGACCAGCGCTAGTACGCCCCAGCGGCTCGCCACGTTCTGGAGTACGGGGCGGGAGACGCAGTTGCGGGCGAAGACGTCGGCCTCCAGCGTCGGGTCGGAGGCGTCCGCCGCGGTGGTCTGCCGGGTGGTCATGTCTCGATGCTACGCATTCGTTTGGTAGTGACGGAATATCTTGTACTAACTAATAGTTAGTGCTGGATATTCCGTACACAACAGGAGGTAGTCATGACCGTCGCCGTCACCGGAGCCAGTGGGCAATTGGGTCGTCTCGTCGTGGAAGCGCTGCTGCGCCGGGGCGCGGGGCCGATCGTCGCGATCGCGCGGGATCGGGTCAAGGTGGCCGACCTGGCCGAGCGCGGGGTCGAGGTGCGGGAGGCGTCCTATGACGATGCCGCGGCCCTCGATCGCGCGCTTGCCGGTGTGGACCGGGTTCTGCTGGTGTCGGGCAACGAGTTCGGCGCGCGCGTGGACCAGCACACCAATGTCGTGCGTGCCGCGGAGCGGGCCGGGGTGCGGCTGCTCGCCTACACCAGCATTCCGTACGCCACCGAGAACTCGATGATCCTGGCTCAGGAGCATCGCGGCACCGAGGCGGTACTCGCGGAATCCGCTGTGCCGCACGCGGTTCTGCGCAACGGCTGGTACTGGGAGAACTATCTGGGCGGCCTGGCGCCGACGGTGGACGGCGGCGTGCTCTACGGCGCCGCGGGCGAGGGCCGGGTGGCCGCCGCCGCGCGGGCCGATTACGCCGAGGCCGCCGCGGCGGTGCTGAGCGACGGCGAGCACGCCGGGGCGGTCTACGAACTCGGCGGCGACGAACGCCTCACCTATGCCGACCTCGCGCGGGTGATCTCCGAGGTGTCCGGCAAGCCGGTGCGCTACCAGGATCTGCCCGAAGCCGAATATGCCGCCGCACTGGAGAAGTCGGGCCTGCCCGCCGGATACGCGCAGGCGCTGGCCGACGCGGACACCGGAATCCGGGCGGGCCTGCTGGATGTGACCAGCGGTGACCTGCAGAAGTTGACCGGGCGCCCGTCGACTCCGGTGGCCGAGGTGTTTCGGGCCGCCCTGGCCGGGTAGGCGATCGATGCGCCGCCCGTGTCGGTGCGGCGCCCGTGGGATGGGATGGACGGGTGTTCCCGCGCAGGCGGAAACACCCGTTCCTCATTGTTCGGCGCCGGGTTCGCGTACCCACTGCACCAGCTGCACGACGATCCCGTTCGGGTCGATGCTCTGGAAGTAGCGCTCGCCCCAGGGTTCCGTCTCGATAGGTGTCACGATCGGGACGCCTTCGCGCCGGACTCGCTCGTACTCGGCGTCGATGTCATCGACGACGAACGCCACCAGCAGGCCCTGCCCGGCGGCGCCGGCGATCCGGGCCGGTTTGAACGTCGGCAACCCCGTGCGCAGGTAGATGAGGTTGAATCCGGCGTCGGGGCGACCCAGTGACACGAATCCGTCGGCGGACATCTGCACCTCGAAGCCGAAGTGCTCGACGAGGAACTTCGCCGATGCTTCCGGATCGGGCACGTTCAGGGAGATGGCGGATGCGGTGATATTCAAGGTGCCTCCTCGTCGGCCAGTAATTACCGTACTTAGTACGTTGTACTTTGTAGAGAAATTTCCGGCCGAGCGCACTGTGATCAGGAACACACCGGCTACGATCGTGCCGGAGGTGGCGAAGAGGTGCGAGAAAAGGGCGGAGAACGCAGCGGCGCCGGTGATCCGGCGCGCACGCTGGAGCTGCTGTGGCGGCAACCGGCGCGGACCTCGGGTCGTGGTCCGAAGCAGCGCAGCAGCGTCGACGCGGTGGTGGCGGCGGCGGTCGAGATCGCCGACGCGGACGGGCTGGAAGCGCTGACCATGCGCGCGGTGGCGGCGCGGCTGGGGCTGACGCCGATGTCCACCTACACCTACGTGCCGGGCAAAGCGGAGTTGCTCGACCTCATGCTCGACGCGGTATACGCGCGGATGCCGCGCGCCGATCTCGCCGGATTACCTTGGCGGGAAAGGGTTTCCGTCATCGCGACGGAGAACCGCGACATGCTCGCGCGGCACCCGTGGGTGGCCTATGTGCCCACCACCCGTCCGCCGCTGGGCCCCGGCGTGGCCGCGAAGTACGACCACGAACTGCGGGCCTTCGACGGTCTCGGCCTGGACGACGTGACGATGGACGCCGCACTCACCCACCTGCTCGGCTTCGTCACCTCCGTCGCCCGCATCGATATCGACACCCGGCGGGCGGCCGCCGACAGCGGCATGTCCGACCGCGAGTGGTGGGACCGCACGGCCCCCGTACTCGCCCGCGTCTTCGACCCGCACCGGTATCCCCTCGCCGCCCGCATAGGCGCCGCCACCGGCGCTGCCCACGACAGCGCCTACTCGGCCGACCACGCGTGGGAATTCGGATTGGCTCGAGTATTGGACGGCCTGACCGCGCTTATCGAGAAGCCTGCCCGCTGAAAGTGTCAGGGGACGAGTGGGTGGATCGGCTCGGCCCCCGATACCGGATGGCCTGGCTGCCGCGATCGACCAGCCTGCCCGCTGACCGTGCCCTATCACGGGACCAGCGGGCGGATCTGTTCGGCGACGAAGCGGACGAATTCCACCGGGTCCTGGTCGGCGCTGGGTTGCAGGACGACCGTGTCGGCACCGGCCTCGACCAGGTCGGCGACGGCAGCGACGATGGCCTGTGTGTCGCCCGCAATGCCGATGCGGTCGTCGGGGGAGGCATTGTCGGCCGACGGCTGTTCGCCCATGCGGAGTATCTCCGTTCGCAGCCGGGCCGCGGCGTCGGGGCCGGGCACGGTCAGCAGGTTGGCCAGGACGCGCGGGGTCTCGGTGCGGCCGGAGGCGGCCCGCCCGTCCTGGAGTAGTGCGACCGCGCGGCGCAGTGCGGCCGTCGAGGTGCTCGCCGTGAGGATCGCGCCGTCGGCGATCTCACCCACCAAGCGCAGCGTGCGCGGGCCCGTCGCCGCGGAGACGATGACCGGGGGCTGCGCCGGTGGCCAGTCGAGCGCGACGTTCTCGAGCCGGACGTAGCGGCCCTCGACC
Source organism: Nocardia wallacei (assembly GCF_029868745.1). Lineage (GTDB taxonomy): Bacteria > Actinomycetota > Actinomycetes > Mycobacteriales > Mycobacteriaceae > Nocardia > Nocardia wallacei_B. The sequence continues at coordinate 4,259 of NZ_JARWOP010000118.1, forward strand.
GTCAGCCGCTCGCCCGCGAGCAGCCGCCGCAACGCCTCGATATACTCGCGCAGCAGCGTGACCGGCGATTCGACCCGCGCGCCGACCTGCCCCATCCACTCCTGCACGCCGTGGCCCACGCACCAGATCCCGCGGCCGGGGAAGATCCGCTCCAGCGTGGCGATCTCCATGGCCGTGACCGCGACGTTGCGCAGCGGAACCGGCAGCACGCCGACGCCCACCCGCAACCGCTCCGTGCTCGCGAGCGCGACCGCGGCCGCCGAGACGCCACCCTCGAAAAAGCAGTCCTCCCACAGCCACAACTCCTCGAGCCCCACCTCCTCGGCCACCCGCGCCACCTCGCGCAAGGGCTCCGGCGGATTCTGCGGAAGGAAGACAGCGCCCAGAGTTGTCATACCCCGATGGTTACAGACCAGGCAGCCGGGACGCGCGGGCAGGGACCAGGAGCGATGACTCCACCGACAACGCGGCAGGCCCGAACGGTCGCGAGTGACAACGACCCCTCGAACATGCGTCTCCTAGTGGTCGGTCTGAATGCGCAGGGTGCCAATCGTGCTGGCCAGGCCCTCGTACTGGTTGACCAACAGGACGATTTCGATCAGGCGGCGTTCGTCGTAGTGGGTGGTCAGGTCCGACCACGAGGCGTCGTCCAGGTCGCGGGTCTCGACGAGTTGGTCTACGGCGGTGAGCAGGGCGCGCTCCTTCGGCGACCAGCCGGGCGCCTCGGGGCCGGTGCGGAGGCGGTCCAGGATCTCCGGGGTGATGCCGGCGCGCTTGCCCAGGCGGATGTGGTGGTCGGTTTCGTATTCGCACCGGCGTAGGTGGGCGACGCGCAGGATCGCCAGTTCGGTCTCGTAGCGGGGGAGCCGGCCGCCGGGCATCAGCCGGCCGGAGAAGTGCAGCCAGCCGCGGAACAGGCCGCCCGTGCGGCCGAGAGTGCTGAACAGGTGTGCGTCGGCCGTCCCGGCGGCACGCGAGATCACCTGCCAGATAGCCCAGTTGACGGGGCCCAGCTCGCGCAGGCGGCCCGGTTCGATGCGTGGCTTCGTCGACACCATGCCACACGCTAACAGCCGGGTTCGGCAGGGTGCCACACTTGGTGTACGGCAATGTTCATGGAGTGGGAGCGCCCCTAATCCCGCAAGGCCTGGCCCAGCCGGGTGAGTTCGAGGGCTTGGCGGGCGCGGACGAGCACGTGCGCGCGGGAGCTCAGAATGTGGGTGAGCAGGGTGTGCAGGGCCAGGTCCAGCTCGTCCGCCAGGATCTGTTCGGCAATCGCGATGTGCTCGGCGGTCATTCGCGCGATGCGCTCCGGAGTGGGAATGTCCAGCGAGCGAATCGGGCGGACCTTGGCGTGCACGGCGGTCAGGGCATCGGCGAGGGCCGCGTTGCCTGCCGCGGCGAGCAGCGTGGTGTGGAATTGCTCGTCGGCCGCGATCAGGGCGGTGCCCGGAACGGGCGGGTCGTCGCGCAGGCCGAGCCAGGTATCCAGCTCGCGGCGCACCGCCTGCTTGTCGTGCGACGCCGTATTCGGTTGCGGGACAGCGGCAATCGGACCGATCGGCGCGAACCGATCGACGTCGCCGTAGACCGGTGTATCGGACGGAATGCCCTGCCGGGCAGCGAACCGGATACGCCGAACGCCTCTCGCCTCCAACGTTATTCGCAGCTCGTACAGATCGCCCAGGTCGTCCAGGCGCGGACGGAAGGGGTACAGGCCGTCGTCGTGGCGTTCGACCAGCCCGTCCGCGAGCAGTCGCGCCAGCGCCTCGCGTACCGGTGTCCGTGAGACACCGTAACTTTCGGCCAGCCGTTCCTCGCCGAGCCGCGCGGTAGGAGCCACCAGCCCCGCGGCGAGATCACGGCGGAGGGCCCGATAGACCCTCTCACCCAACGAGATACGCCCCCTGCGCGCCATCCCGTTCGTCCGATCAGATCGCCATCGCCGCGCGCACCGCGGTCGCGGCGGCCGCCCCGCCCGCGCCGGAGGAGGCGACGCGCCCGGATTGCAGGACGTAGTACCGCCCGGCCTCCTGGAGCGCGAAACCGATGTGCTGCTCCACCAGCAGCACGCTCAGCCCGCCGCGGCGGGTCAGCTCCAGGATGGTGTGCTCGATCTCGGCGACCACCGACGGCTGGATGCCCTCGGTCGGTTCGTCCAGGATGAGCAGCTTCGGTTCGGTGATGAGCGCCCGCGCGATCGAAAGCTGTTGGCGCTGACCGCCGGAGAGCAGCCCGGCCTTGCGGTCCAGCAGTTCGCGCAGAGCGGGGAACAAGTCCAGCGACTCGCCGATCAGCGCCTTGCCGCGTGTGCGGCCGTCGGCGACCACCTGCAGATTCTCCGCCGTCGTCAGCTGCGGAAAGCACTGCTGGCCCTGTGGCACATAGGCGATTCCGCGGCGGACCCGGCGCGACGGGGACAGCTTCGTGATCGACTCTCCGTCGAAGCGGATCCGCCCCGACTTCACCGGCAGTAGCCCGACGGCGGCCCGCAGCAGCGTCGTCTTGCCCGCGCCGTTGTGGCCCATCACCGCCGCGACACCGTCGTCCGGAACCGTCAGCGAGACTCCGTGGATCACCTCCGTGCGGCCGTAACCGGCGTGCATGTCAATGATTTCCAGCATCGGCTGCCTCCTCGGCGTAGGTGGCCACGGCCGCGGCGGTGCCCAGGTAGACCTCCTGCACCTTGGGGTCGGCCTGCACCTGCTCGACCGTGCCCGCACTGAGCACCCGGCCGCCGGCCAGCACGGTGACCGAACTCGCGTAGGCGCGCATGAAGTCCATATCGTGCTCGACGACGATGACAACGCGGTCGGAGCCGATGCGCCGCAACAGGTTTCCGGTCTCCTCGCGTTCCTCGGCGCTCATCCCGGCCACCGGCTCGTCGAGCAGCAGCACCGCGGCGTTCTGCACCAGCAGCATGCCGATCTCCAGCCACTGCTTCTGGCCGTGGGCGAGCACCCCGGCGGGCCGATCCCGCAGCGCGGTCAAACCGGTTGTCTCCAAGGCGGACTCGATGGCGGGCAGCACGGACCGCCGCCGCCTCAGCAGGGTGAGCGCGGAACGGCCCGCCCCGGCGGCGATGTCGAGGTTCTGGAGCACGGTCAGCTGTTCGAAGACACTGGCCGTCTGAAAGGTACGGCCGACGCCCAGCCGAGCGATCCGGTGTACTTTGCGGCCCAGCAGTTCCGTGCCCGATTTCCGTGCCGAGCCGGTGGCGGGCACCAGGCCGGTGATCGCGTCGATCAACGTGGTCTTGCCCGCGCCGTTGGGGCCGATCAGGAATCGCAGATCGCCCTGCAGGACAGTGAGATCGACTCCGGACAGCGCCTGGAATCCGTCGAAACTCACCGACAGATCCCGGATTTCGAGGTACTCGCTGTTCATTCCCGCATTGCCGCCGAACTTCGGTGCGAGGTCGTCGTCGGTCATCGGACTTCCACCTTCGTCTCCACCTGAGCGTCCCCGGTCGCGACCGGTTCCGTGTCCGCGGGCTCCGTGTCCCTCGAGCGCCGGAGCCGGCGCACCGAATCCCTTGCCAGCGGCCAGAAACCGGCGAGCCCGGCCGGAATGAACCCGACCACCACGATGAACAGCACGCCCTGCAGATAGGTCCATCCGGACGGAAAGTGCTCGGAGAACGTGGTCTGCGCCCACGCCACCCCGATCGCGCCCAGAACCGGCCCCAGCAGTGTGGTCCGGCCGCCGATCGCGACGCCGATGAGGAACACGATCGACGGCACCACCCCGATGTCGGCCGGGGAGATGATGCCCACGATCGGCGTGAACAGCGCGCCCGCGATCCCGGCGAAGAACGCCGCCACCACGTACGCCACGATCTTGATATCGGCGGGGTCGTAACCGAGGAACCGCACCCGCTCCTCCTGATCGCGCACCGCCACCAGCAACTCGCCGTACCGGCTGCGCATCAGCTGCCGGGCCACGGCGACCACCAGCAGTAGCGCCGCCGCCGCGATGAAGAACAGCATCCGCCGGTTCACCGGATCGCTGAGCCGGAAACCGAAGAAGGCGCGGAAGTCGCTGAGCCCGGTGAAGCCGCCGACGGCCTGCTGCCCGGTGAGCAGGATGGCCAGCGCCGCCGTCAGGGCCTGGGACAGGATGGCGAAGTACGCGCCCTTGACCCGGCGCTTGAACACGCCGAACCCCAGCAGCGCGGCGAGCAGGGCGGGCAGCACCAGGATCCCCAGGATCGCCACCGGCGCGGATGCGAAAGGTCGCCAGTACGAGGGCAATTCGGTGATACCGGCGATCTGCATGAATTCCGGGACGTCCTGGTGCAGCCGGACGGCGTCGGCGAGTTGCAGGTGCATCGCCATGATGTAGGCGCCGAGACCGAAGAACACGCCCTGCCCCAGCGTCAGCATTCCGCCTCGGCCCCAGGCCAATCCGATGCCGACCGCCACGATGGCGAAACACAGGAACTTGGCGAGCAGCCCGAGTCGGAAATCGCTCAGCACGGCCGGCGCCACCGCGAACAACACGACCGCCGCGAGCGCGAAACCGCCGAGGGTCCGGACGTGGCCGCTCATGCGAGGCTCCGCGTCCGCACGGTGAACAGCCCCTGCGGGCGCACCTGCAGGAACACCACGATCAGCGCGAAGACGATCACCTTCGCCACCGAGGCGGTCGTGGAGTACTCGATGAACGAATTCAGCAGTCCCAGTGCGAAGGCCGCGAGCACCGTGCCCTTGATCTGCCCGAGGCCACCGATGACCACGACCAGGAAGGCGTCCACGAGATAGCTCTGTCCGATGGTCGGGCTGGTGGATCCGATCAGCGTGAGCGCCACACCCGCGACCGCCGCCAGCCCGGACCCGAGGAAGAACGTGCTGACGTCGGTCGTCCGGCTGGAGACGCCGCTGGTCTCCGCGAGATCGCGGTTCTGCACGACGGCCCGGATACGCCGCCCGAGCGGCGTCGCCTTCAGCGCCACGGCCAGCGCGGCCACCGCGACGACCGCGAGCACGAGGATGAAGATGCGGGTCTTGGGCACCACGCTGCCGGCGATGGTGAGGCCGCCCGACAGCCAGTCCGGCGCCACCACGTTCTTGGCGGGCGCCCCGAAGATGCTGCGCGCCAACTGCTGAAGTATCAGCCCCACCCCGAAAGTCACCAGCAGGGTGTCCAGCGGGCGGTCGTACATCCAGCGGATCAGGCCCATCTCCAGGGCCGCGCCCAGCAGGCCACCGACCAGGAAGCCCGCGAGCAGCGACACGATCAGCGCCGCGCCGGTCGCGTGAATCACCTGCTGCACAACGAATGTCGTGTAGCAGCCCGCCATGATGAATTCGCCGTGCGCCATATTGATCACGCCCATCTGACCGAAGGTCAGCGACAGGCCCAGCGCCGCCAGCAGCAGAATGGAACCCAGGCTCAGCCCGGTGAACAGCTGCCCGATCACCACTTCCATAGGGAATACCTCGATTTCGAGTCGATCGACCGGTGCGGTCCCGGCGACGGGATATCGAACGGAACCGCACCGCCCCTCATCGATGGCCTGCTACTTGAGTCCCTTGGCCCACTCGTAGGACTTCAGGTACGGGTCCGGCTGGATAGGCGTGCCGGAGTCCCACACCGTGTAGATCAGGCCGTCAGCGTGGATTTCACCGATCCGCGCCGTCTTGGAGATGTGGTGGTTGGAACCGTCGACCGTCACGGTGCCCTCGGGCGCGTCGAAGGTGACGCCGTCGGCGGCGTCCTGGACCGCGCCGACCGTGAACGACTTGGCCTTCTCCACCATGTTCTTCCACAGGAACACCGAGGTGTAGGCGGCTTCCATGGGATCGGAGGTGGGTTTGTCGGCGCCGTAGACGGACTTGTAGGCATCGACGAAGGCCTTGTTCTGCGGGCTGTCGACGGTCTGGTAGTAGTTCCACGCGGTGAGCTGCCCGGCGATGTGCTGCGGGCCGATACCGGTGACCTCCTCTTCGGCGATCGATACCGAAATCACCGGCATCTCGGCGGCTTTCAGCCCGGCGTTGGCGTACTCGCGGAAGAAGGCCACATTGGAGTCGCCGTTGAGGGTGTTGAACACCGCGCCCGCCTTGGCGTTTCGTACCTTGTTGACGATTGTGGAGAAATCGGTGGATCCCAGTGGCGCGTAATCCTCGCCTTTGATCTCCATGCCGTTGGCCGCCGCGTACGCCTTGATCTCGCGGTTCGCTGTCTGCGGGAACACGTAGTCACTGCCGACCAGATACAGCGACGTGATGCCCTTCTGTTTCAAATAGTCCAGCGCCGGAAGGATCTGCTGATTGGTGGTGGCCCCGGTGTAGAAGATGTTCTTGCTGTCCTCGAGACCTTCGTACTGCACGGGGTAGAACAGCAGCGAGTTCAGCGATTCGAACTTGGGCTTCATGGCCTTGCGGCTGGCAGACGTCCATCCCCCGAAAACCGCTGCGACGCAATCGGAGCTGATCAGCTTCTCCGCCTTCTCCGCGAACGTCTTCGGATCCGACGCCCCGTCCTCGGGCACAATCTGTATCTGCTTGCCCAATACCCCACCCGCGGCATTGACCTGGTCGACCGCCAGCTTGGTGGCGTTGGCGACGGTAACCTCGCTGATCGCCATGGTGCCGGTCAGCGAATGCAGCGATCCGATCTTGATCGTGTCCTTGGAGGTGTCCACGCAGGACGCCGCGGCCGAAGCGGTTTCGGCGTCGTCACGAGAACCGCAGCCGGACAGCAGTAGTGCCGACAACGCCAGCGCGGTCGGCGCGGCGACGATCTTCGATATCCGGCGGGTGTGTACGCGACGAACGTCACGAGAATCTGACATGGGCGAACCCTCTTCTCACTCATCAAATTTCGGCGGTGTCCTCGCACCGCGCCGGACCGCGCGCTGTCCCGGGTCGAATCCCTGACGGGAGACGGGCGTTGTATACAGCGTTTGTATCCGTTGCGAAGAGTAAGCGGAAAGTGTTGCGCCCGAATATTTGTCGATGACGGCCTTGTTGCGAACGTTTCGGTGACGTGAAATCTGGAGAATATGATCTTCAGCGCAGCACGTACGGGGAGATGGAACTGCGGTGCTCGCTGATGTCGAGGGATTTGCCCAGTGGGGGAAAGGCGCGCTGGGGGCAGTTGGTGCGCTCGCAGACCCGGCAGCCCGCGCCGATGGGGGTGGCCTGGGGGTCGTTGAGGTCCAGTCCGTCGGCGTACACGACGCGGCCCGCGTGGCGCAGCTCGCAGCCGAGGCCGATGGCGAAGGTCTTGCTCGGCTCGCCGTAGCGGGTGGCGCGCCGTTCCACGGTGCGCGCGATCCACAGGTATTTGCGGCCGTCGGGCATCTGGGCGATCTGGGTCATGATCCGGCCCGGATAGGCGAATGTCTCGTAGACGTTCCACAGCGGGCAGGTGCCGCCCGAGGAAGAGAAGTGGAAACCGGTGGCGGACTGGCGTTTCGACATATTTCCGGCGCGGTCCACGCGTACGAACGAGAACGGCACGCCGCGTAGTTTCGGTCGCTGCAGGGTCGAGAGCCGGTGGCAGATCGTCTCGTAGCTCTGGGTGAAGAACGCCGACAACCGCTCGATGTCGTACCGGAAATCCTCGGCGACCTCGTGGAAATACGAATACGGCAGCACCACGGCGGCGGCGAAGTAGTTGGCCAGTCCCAGTTGCGCGAGCGTGCGGGAATCCTCCGAGGCGAAATTGCCTTCCTCCACGAGCTTTTCGATCAGCTCGCCGCATTCGAGATAGGCCAGTTCGGCGGCGAGCTTGAACACGCGCTGCCCGCCGGACAGGTGCGGGGCGATCTCCAGCCGCCGCGCCTCGGGGTCGAAGCGGTGCAGCACGCCCTCGCCGAGATCGATGCGCTCGACGATCTGCACGCCGTGCGCGGTGGTGAGGCGGCGGGCGATCTCGCGTTTGAGATCACCGCCGTGGAAGCGCATCCGGGTGGCGAGTTCCTCTGCGGCAGTGTCCAATTCGTGGATGTAGTTCTGCCGCTGATAGAAGAAGTCGCGCACCTCCTCGTGCGGGCGGGAGATGGCGCCCGAGCCGCTGCCGTCGGAGAATCGGTCCTCGGTGGCGGCGGCCAGCTGGGCCGTGGTGTTGCGGTAGCGGCGGTGCATGTTCACCATCGCCCGGGCCAGGCTCGGATGCGCCGAGACCATCTCCGCGATCTCCTGGGCGTCGGCCTCGATGGCCAGTTCCTGGTCCATCACCACTTCCTGCAGTTCGGCGATGAGACGGGTGTCGTCCTGGGAGGAGAAGAACCCGGCGTCGACGCCGAACACCTCGCTGATGCGCAGCAGCACCGGCACCGTGAGCGGGCGCACGTCGTGCTCGATCTGATTGAGGTAGCTCGCCGAGATCTCCAGCTTCTTGGCGAGCGAGATCTGGCTCAGCCCGCGCTCGGTGCGCAGCTGTCGCAGCCGTGCACCGACGAAAGTCTTGGCCATTCGTCCAGTTTATGGGTGGTTTCGCAGCTCTGCAAACATTCGATTAACAAGCCCGTCCGCCGCCGTGTCGGACTCGCGGGTTACGGTCGGACTCGTGCTGTTGTCGCAAGTAGTCGAGGCGTCGGGCGCCGTGCGCGCGACATCGTCGCGCAAGAGCAAGATTGCCACACTGGCCGGACTGCTGAAGCAGGCCGAGCCGGCCGAACTCGCCCCGGTGGTGGCATGGGTGTCGGGGGAACTGCCGCAGGGCCGGATCGGCACCGGCTGGCGCACGCTCACGGCCTTGGCCGTGACGCCCGCGGCGGAACCGAGCCTGACCGTCCCGGCCGTGCACACCACGTTCGACGAACTGGCCGGGATCGGCGGCTCCGGATCGGCGGAGCGCCGCCGGGAGTTGCTGGCGGGCCTGTTGTCCGCGGCGACGGCGGCCGAACGGGATTTCCTCGTGCGACTGCTGACCGGTGAGCTGCGCCAGGGCGCCTTGACCGCGATCGTCGCCGAGGCGGTCGCCGTCGCCGCCGACGTACCCGTCGACCTGGTCCGCCGCGCGCACATGCTGTCGGGGCGATTACCCGTGACCGCGGCGGCCGCGATGACCGGCGGCGCGCCCGCCCTGGCGGAATTCCGGCTGGAGGTCGGCCGCCCGATCCAGCCGATGCTCGCCTCGCCCGGCGGCTCGCTCGCGGAGGCCTTCGACGAATTCGGCGGGGAGGTGAGCGTCGAGCACAAACTCGACGGCGCGCGAATTCAGGTGCATCGCAAGGGAAGCCGGGTGTGGGTGTTCACCCGGACGCTGCGCGAGATCACCGGCAACGTGCCCGAACTGGTGGATCTCGTCGCCGGATTGGACTGCGAGAGCGTGGTGCTGGACGGCGAGACGCTCGCGCTCACCGACGCCGGACGCCCCCGCCCGTTCCAGGAGACGATGAGCCGCTTCGCGCTGACGCCCGCCGAGGCCGAGGAGGCCGACACCGCGGCCGCGGCACTGGGCCAGTCGGTGCCCGCCGCGACCTCCACGCGCGACCTGCTGCTGCATCCGTACTTCTTCGACTGCCTGCACCTCGACGGCACCGATCTGCTCGACGCCCCGCTGTCCGAGCGGCGTTCGGCGCTCGCGGCGGTGGCGGGTGCGCACACGATTCCGGCGCTGGTCGCGCCGGATGCCGCGGCGGCGGCCGAATTCGCCGAGGGCGCGCTCGCGGCGGGGCACGAGGGCGTCGTGGTCAAATCGCTGGCCTCGCCCTACGCCGCCGGCCGCCGCGGCCGCGCCTGGCAGAAGATCAAGCCCACGCACACCCTCGACCTGATCGTGCTCGGGGCCGAATGGGGCTACGGCCGCCGCACCGGCTACCTGTCGAATCTGCATCTCGGCGCGCGCGACCCCGACGGCGGCCTCCCGATCATGGTCGGCAAGACGTTCAAGGGCCTGACCGACGCGCTACTGCGCTGGCAGACCGAGGAATTCCCACGCCACGAACGCGCCCGCGACGACCACACGGTGTACCTGCACCCCGAACTGGTGGTCGAGATCGCCCTCGACGGCGTACAGGTCAGTCCCCGCTACCCCGGCGGCGTGGCCCTACGCTTCGCCCGCGTGCTGCGCTACCGCCCCGACAAGGAGCCCGCCGACGCCGACACCATCGAGGCAGTACGCGCGCTGCTACCGGGTGGTGCGGCCGCGGCGGAGTGAAGCGCGATCCACAACAGGTACGGGAATTTGGTGCCTGATCCAGGTAGGTCGCAGCAATCCCTTGTCATCCCGGCATGCTTTTGGCCGGGATCCAGCCGCGCGGTGTGGATCCCGGCCGAGAACGTGCCGAGATGACGGCCCCGTTTTTGTGTAGGTGTTCCTGGTCGTCGGTACTGGGCCGCGCAGTGCGGCGTCGGCTTCCGGGCGCCCGGTGCGGCGGGCCGATCGGCATCCGCAAAACCAACCAATCGGTATGTAAGATTCGATGCCCCGTCGCCCTCGCCGGCGGATGCGGCGCGCCGGTCAGCGTACACAAAACCAACCAAAGGGTATGTAGGGTTGGACGTCCCGCTGTCCTCGGCGGCGGGTGCTCGGCGATCGATGCGGAATCGGCGGAGGCCCGGCTGTGGGCGGGCGAGCACATCGGGGAGTGGACGTGGCGAGTGCGCGGCGGATGGTTGCCCGGGTGTGGACGGTGGCTATGGCGGTGGTGACGGCTCTGACCATGGTCGGCGCGGAGCGGTCGGTGGTTCGTGCGGATCTGCTCGACGACTTCGTGAACCCGCCGCACGTCCTCGATTCGGTGCTGCCGACTCCGCTGGACGATCCGTTCTACATTCCGCCACCGGGGTTCGAAAAGCGCTCTGCGGGAACCGTTCTCGCATCCCGGGCCGTACGCAACTGGTTTCCGGTGCCGGTGCGTTCGATCGAGTTGCTGGTCCGGTCCACGAATGCCAAGGGTGAACCGGTGCCCGTGGTCGCCACCCTGCTGACGCCGCAAAAGCCTTGGAGCGGAACGGGTTCACGGCCGCTGGTGTCCTACAACATCCCGATCTCCTCGCTCGGGAACAGTTGTGCGCCGTCGCGGCAGTTGCAGGAGGGGGTGCAGGCCGATCAGCTGTCGATCGGGCTGCTGCTGGCCCGCGACTACGCCGTGGTCGTGCCCGATCACCAAGGTCCGCGCCAGGCGTACGCGGCCGGGCGGATGGGCGGCCACGCCGTGCTGGACGCGCTGCGGGCGGTCGGACGCCTCGGCGTCGCGGAGGTGCGGCCGGATTCGCCGATCGTGATGAGCGGCTACTCCGGCGGGGCCATCGCGACGGGGTGGGCGGCGCAACTGGCCGGAACGTACGCGCCGGAACTGCCGCTGGTCGGTTCTCTGATCGGTGGCGTGCCCGCCGATTACGACAGGTTGCGGCGCTCCATGGACGGGGGCACCGGTGCCGCCGGAATCTTCCTCGCCGCGGCGCTCGGGCTGGCCCGCGAGTACCCCGAACTGCTGACGCTGCTCAACGACAACGGCTGGCGGCTGGCGCACGCGTTCAAGGATCTCTGCGTTGGCGGCGAATCCGTGCTGGGTTTGCTGGCTGCCTTGAAGGTCGAAGACCTTACCGACGTGCCCGACCCGACGGCATTACCCATGGTGCGAAAGATATTGGCGGACAATCGGCTAGGCGCTTTCGCGCCGAAGTCGCCCGCCCTGATTTACCACGGCGTCAACGAGTTCTGGATACCGTTCGAGCAGGCCCGGAATCTGTACGACGATTGGTGTGGTCGCGGCGCCCGGGTCCGGCTGGATCCGCTGCCGGGTGAACATTTCGTCGTCGGCGCGCTCGCGATCCCCGCGACCGGCGCGTGGGTGGCGGACCTATTCGCCGGTCGGGCGGTGCCGCCGGGCTGCTCGGTGGCCGGCTGACAGCGGATTCACAGCCGGATCGCGGCGGATCTCGAGGCTGTCGAGACACGATGAATTCGCCGGACCGACCGGCACGGATCAGCTGCCCTGATCCAGCCTTCCCCGCAGACGGCGGCGCCGCTCCCCTCGCCGGCGCCGCCGTTCGGATCCACCGGCGGTCAAGGCTTTTCAGTGTTCGTAGGAGTGGTCGCCGCTGAGGTCGGGTAACCGGCACAGTCCGGCGGAGACGTCGGCGGCGAGATCGTCGTAGGCGGTCGCCAGTTCCGACAACCGCCGCCAGGCCTCGCGGACCGTCGATTCGGGGGCGTCGGTCAGCGTCAGGTAGGCCAGCGCGGAGAACTGCGCCAGCCGATCCACCACGGTCCCCACGGTCTCGGTATGTAATCGCGCACCACCGTGCGCACGCGGTAATTGCGTTGCGACCCACTGGTCTATCTCGTGCACCAGCCGGGCACGATCGCGATCGATGCCGCGCACGGCACTCGCTGTCCCGCCGAGCCGCTGTTCGTGCAGCTCGGCCAGCCGACAGGCACAGCGCAGCACGAAGTTATCGTCCTGCGCCGTCCCGCGGCATGCCTCCAGGAGGCTGTGTTTGAGTGGGAGCGATTCCACGGCGGTCATCCTGCACGCCGAATGTTTCCGATCGGCAACGGGATTCGATGCCGGACCGTGATCTAGGTAGACGCGGAGGCTTGCCCGTAACGCCGCCTCGCACGTCAGACCATTTTCGCCACACCGGTTTCCGCACTCGCGGCGCGCGAAATTCGATAGGCGGTTCGGTCTCGAGGTAGTGCTCGCGTGGTCAGGGACGGAAGGTGGTAGGGAGACGGCGGCGACCGCGGACTATTTCCTCGATGAGTGCGTCGTATGCGTCGGCGAGCTTGTTCAGCAGCAGAACTGCCATGCCGTGTGCGTGGTCGTCGTCGGCGTGTGCGGTATGGGCATCGGTGCAGTGCCAGGCCAGTCTGTCCACGATGGTGCCGATCGTTTCGGTATGTAAGGGAGCTCCCCCCGACGGCATCGGGGTGACGAACAAACGGCCAAAAGCACGTCCTTGCCGGGCAATCTCCACTCGCCGGTTCCGGCGTTCATCGCGGGCCGTCCTGACGGTCGGCCCACGCGATGATTTGGAACATTCCGCGCCGATTGGCGTACGACATATGCGAGAGATACCACTTCACGATCTCGTACTGCCGGTCGAATTCAGCCACGTCCGTTGCTTCTCGCGATACGCGAGCCGTTGGACGCACCGGACGGCCAGTTCGACCTAGCGTAGGTCCCCGAATCCCCCTGCCCCGTTTGCAATCTGCCCATCAGGGCCCTTTCCCCTTCCGCGCCAAAAGCATCCTTGGACTGATCGCGACGCGTAGCGTTGGGCGAAAGGCAACCAGGGATCTGTTGATCGGTATTTCCGAGGAGTTTGCGGGTGAACGACCTGTCCGGGGCCATGTGGTTCAAGTCCAGTCGCAGCGGCTCGCAGAAGGAGTGCGTAGAGGTGGCGCACTTGGATGGAGGGATGGTCGGGATGCGTGACTCCAAGGACCAGGCCGGTCCGGCGCTGATCTTCCACCCGGCCGAGTGGGACGCCTTCACGGCCGGTGTGAAAGACGGCCAGTTCGACCGAGCGTAGTCCCGAAACCGCTGTCTCACACCAGTTCCACCCGCACCCCCGTCTCCCGGATATGAGCGATGTGGGCGGGGTTGGCGGCCGTGTCGATTACCAGGATGTCGATGTCCTCGATGGGGCAGATGCGGGCTAGGGCTGTGCGTTCCAGTTTTTCGGCTGTGGCTACGACGATTACTCGGTGGGCGCGCCTTGCCATTTCGGCGTTGATGCCTGCCTCGTCGAGGTGGCGGCACTGGGCGCCGCCCTCGGCGGAGAGGGCGTCGACGCCGAGAACTACGGTGTCCAAACGTAATTCGGCGAGGGTGCGTTCGGCCAAGGGGCCGTGCAGTTCGTAGGACTCGCGGCGGGCCATGCCGCCGAGGCAGATGGTGCGCAGTTGCGGGCGCAGCACCATCTCACCGGCGATGTTGAGGGCGTTGGTGACGATGGTCATCTGGTGGTCGGCGGAGTTCGGCAGGTCCGGGCGTCCGGCGAGGGCGCGTGCCACCGCTGTGGTGGTGGTGCCGCCGTTGAGTCCCACCACCTCCGCCGGATCCAGCAGTCCCGCAGCGTATTCCGCGACTCGCTGCTTGGCCGCGTCGCCGCTGCGGTACCGGGCGGGTAGCTCGTAGGCGACCTGGCTGGCGACGATGCCGCCGTGCGTGCGGGTGGCCAACTGCTGGTCGGCCAGCGCCGTGAAGTCGCGGCGGATGGTGGCGGGGGAGACCCCGAGCCGCTCGGCGGCCTGCTCCACCGACAGCCGTCCGGTATCGGCCAGCAGCTCCAGCAACCGGTTCCAGCGCTGGGATCGATCGGTCGCGGCGGTCATTTCACGCTACCGGCGGTCAGGCCGGCGACCAGGCGCTTCTCGATGAGCGCGAACAGGATGACAACGGGCACGATGCCGACCGTAGAGATCGCGAAGACATATTGCCAAGCCGTGTCGTACTGCCCGATGAACTTCGTCAAGGCCACCGACAGCGGCTGGTTCTCCGGCGTGGTCAGGATCACCAGGCTGGCCGCGAACTCGTTCCAGCACGACACGAACGCGAAGATGGTGGCGGTGACCAGGCCCGGCCACACCAGCGGCAGGCTCACCCGCGCCAGGGTCTGCCACCGGCTCAGCCCGTCCAACTGGGCGGCCTCCTCGATCTCCACCGGCACCGAGGCGAAGAAGCTGTGCAGGATCCACACCGCGAACGACAGGTTGAACGCCGAGTTCACCAGGATCATCGCGAGCCACGTGTCATTGATGCCGAGGGCGAAGAACTCCCGGAGCAGACCGGTCACCAGCACGGTCGGCTGCAACATCTGGGTCACCAGCACCAGTCCCAGAAACGCCGCCTTGCCCGGAAAGCGCCGTCGCGCCGTGTAATACGCGGCCGGGATCGCCACCGCCAGTACCACCAGGGTCGCGCACACCGCGATCACCACCGTGCTCACCAGATTGAACGGCAGCGGTGTCTCCGGGGTGTCCCACACGGTGGAGTAGTTGCCGGGGAGCCACTCCCGCGGCAGGTACGTCGGCGGAATGCGCAGGATCTCCGAACGTGGTTTCAGCGAGCCCAGCACCATCACCACGTACGGGACGAGAAAGATCGCCGCGATCACGGCACCGACCACCGTCAGGTCCCAGCGTCGGCGGCCCGTCCTCGAGGTCGTCACCGTGCGCTCTCCTCCCCGGCCGGACGGATCAGTTTGACGTAGACCGCGATGATCACCGCGATCAGCGCGAAGTTCAGCACGCTCATCGCGGCGGCCGTGGCGACCTGCTGGTTCTGCCGAATCAGCTTGAACGTCAACGTGGTCGTGGTGTCGGCGGAGAAGCCCGCGATGCTGCCGGTGAGCACCTGCAGAATGGGCAGCGAGTTGAATACGTTGATGATGTTGATGACCGTCGCGACCGCGATGGCCGGGCGCAGTTGCGGCAGTGTGAGATAGCGGTAGCGCTGCCAGGCCCCGGCTCCGTCCACCCGTCCGGCCTCGTCCAGTTCGGCCGGAATCGCTTGCAGCCCGGCGAGAATCGCGTAGGTGGTGAACGGGACGGATACGAACACCGCGACCCCGATCGCCACCAGGAACGCCGGTCCCGCCTCCTTGGTGAAGCCGAAACCCCGGTCCAGCACGCCGATGTCGACCAGGAAGCGATTGGCGAGGCCCACGTCGGGGTCCAGTAGGTAGGCGAAGATCGTCGTGGTCATCACCACCGACGCCGCCCAGGGCACCAGGATCGCCATGCGCACCGCGGTGCGGCCGGGGAAATCCTTGTTCAGGAACTGGGCCAGCGCCGCCGACAGCGCCAGCGTGAGCACCACGACCGCCACCACCCAGACCACGGTGTGCAGGAGCACGCCACCCAGTTCATCGATGGCGAACAGCGCACGGAAGTTGTCCAGCCCGGCGGGCCCGCGGTCCTGGCCGTAGGCGTTCAGCGCGCGCGTGGAGGTCCACAGCATGTAGCCGACCGGAAAGGCCACCACACCCGCGACAAGTATCAGCACCGGGCCGATCCACGGCAGCGCCCGCAGCGTCGCGGCGGATCGGCGACCGGATGTCACTGTGGCGCCGCTCAATTCGCCGCCTGCTGGATCTTCCGCAGTACCGCGGCCGGATCGGCGCCCTGCGCGACGGTGCCCATCTGCTGCCGGATGGCACCCTGTGCCGCACCCCATTTCGGGTTGTTGCTGGGGTAGAAGCGGGCCACGGGCAACGTGGTCGAGAAGGCCTGCACGACGGGGTCGTCGGCCATCGCCGCGGTGCCGCTGGTGGTGATCGGGATGAAGTGCTCGCTCCGCACGAACTTCGAATAAACACCGGCGGAATAGAAGTAGTCGAGGAACTTCCTGATCGCCTCGGTCTTGGCGCCGTCCTTCTTGAATGCCATCAGATGGTCGGCGACGCCGAGGGTCACCGGGGCGCCGGTCTCGGTGGGGCTCGGCGCGGTGGCGTACTTCAGGGCGGGATTCTTCTGCGCGATCATCCCGATCACCGGGGGCAGGCCCTCGATCATGCCGATCTTGCCCTGGATGAAGGCGTTGATGACATCCTTACGGTCGGTGGCCCCCGGATTCGGCTGTGTCACACCGGCATCGGCGAGTGACTTCATCGCTCGCACGCCCGTGGTGTTGGCGGGGGTGTCGACGGTGATCGCGTCGCCGTCCGACCAGTTTCCGTCCGCGCCGAAGGTCCAGATCGAGGTTTCGCCCTGGGCCTCCTCGCTGCCCAGTGGCAGTCCGTAGCCGGACACGCCACCGCCGAGCGCCTGAATGCGGCGGGCGGCGTCGGTCAGTTCGGCCCAGGTCTTCGGCGGCGCGGTGATGCCGGCCTGCGTGAACAGGTCGGTGTTGTAGAACAGGGTGCGGGTGGACGCGAACAGCGGTAGCGCCCACTGGGTTCCGTTGATCGAGGCATTCCGGGCGAAATCGGGCTGGATATCGCCGAGGACGGCGGGCGAGGTCACCTCGGTGGCCGGGTAGAGCTGGCCGTCGGTGGCGAAGGTGGAGTAGGCGTCGATATTGAGCAGGTCAGGGGTGGTCGATTGGGACTGCAACTTGGTCCGCACCACGTCGTTGATCGAATCCCACGACTCGATCTGCAGGTTCACCTTGATACCGGGGTTCTGCTGCTGGAAGTCGGCGATGATCCGGTCCCACTCCGACTTGGTACCGTCGCTGTAGCTCGGTGCCAGGAAGGACAAGGTGTTCGGGTCCGAGTCGTCGGCATTGCCGCCACCGAAACCGCAGGCGGAGATCGCCAGGGTGAGGCCGGTGCACAGCGCTATCGACGAGAACACGCCGCGGAGTGGACGTTTCACGAGTAGAACCTTTCGAGGCGAAACGATTCGGTTGGGCAGAGGTTAGCGCTAACACTGATCGAATGTGACCGGTTTGAGTGTAAATTTGACATGAACGATCACCGGGTTGATTCTGGTGTGGTGCCGACCTCCGCCGATCGAATCGCCAGGACCCACCTCGCCGCCGAGGTGGCCACCCAGCCGGACGATTGGACGCGCGCCGCGTCGATCGCCGCCGAGCACGCCGCGCTGCTACCCGCACCGGGCGAGCGGGTGGCCGTCATCGGTTGCGGCACTTCGCTGTTCATGTCCCGCGCGTTCGCGGCGCTGCGGGAGGCGGCCGGGCAGGGGCTGACCGATGCCTGGCCCGCCGCTCAGGTGCGCACCGGTCGCGACTACGACCGCTACCTGGTGATCTGCCGTTCCGGGACCACCACCGAGGTGATCGAGGCGATGCGCGCCATCCCCTCGGGTGTGCCGCGCACCGTCCTCTGCTCGAGCCCGGGCACTCCGGTGCTCGAGCTGGGCGACGCGATCTTGATCCAGGAGGTGGACGAGCGGTCCGTGGTGCAGACGCGCTTCGCGACCACGGCACTGGCGATTCTGCGCCGCCATCTGGGTGAGGATCTGGACCCGGCGGTCGCGCAGGCGCGCGAGGTGCTGGCGGAAGACCCGGCGAGCCTGCCCGCCGCCGTCCGCGGTGCCGAGCAGATCACCTTTGTCGGAATGGGTTTCGCGGGTGCGCTGGCCGAGGAGGCGGCGCTGAAGCTGCGGGAATCCTGCCAGGCTTGGGCCGAGGGCTACCTGGCGACCGAGTACCGGCACGGTCCGATCAGCATCGCCGCGCCGGGTCGTGCGGTGTGGGCGCTGGGGCCGGTGATTCCCGGTTTGGCGGACGAAATCCGCGCTACCGGAGCGCATTTCGAGCACCGTGACATCGACGCGATGGCCGACCTGGTGCGAGTGCACCGGCTGTGCTCGCTGCGCGCCGCCGACCTGGGCCTGGATCCCGATCACCCGCGCGGCCTGAACCGCTCGGTCGTCCTCGACTGACCGTCGTGACCAGCGTCGAGCCGTCGGATCTGGTGCTGGCCTTGGATGTCGGCGGTACCACGACCAAGGCGGAGATCACCGATGCCGCCGGGGTGGTGCTGAGCGCGGGCGCGGTGCCGACGCCGTGCGGGGCGGCGGCGTTCGACGCGATGGGTGAGCTGGGCGCCGGTGTGCTCGCGGAATTGCCTGCGGCGCAGCGTGAGTCGGTGGCGCGGGCGGCCGTGGTGCTGCCCGGTATCGTCGATCCCGCCCGTTCGCTGGCGGTGTTCAGCAGCAATATCGGCTGGCGGGACGTGCGGGTGGGTGACCGTTTCAGTGAGCGCTGGGACATGCCCGTGCTGATCGAGCACGATGTGGCGGTCGCGGGCTGGGCCGAGTGGCGCCACGGCGCGGGCCGCGGTCGTGCCGACGTCTGCGTGCTGATTCTCGGGACCGGGATCAGCGGCACACTCTCGGTGGGCGGACGTCTGGTCCGCGGCGCCGCCGGGCAGGCGGGCGAATACGGCCATATTCCGGTGCGTCACCGCGATGGTCTGCCCTGTCCGTGCGGCAGTATCGGCTGTGTGGAAACCGTGGCCTCCGGCACCGCCATCGCCCGGGCGTATCGCGACCGCACCGGACGCGAAATATCCGGCGCGGAGGCGGTTTTCGCCGTCCTGGACAGCGACCCCGACGCCCGCGCCGTGGTCGACGACGCCGTGGACGCCCTCGCCGAGGGCCTGTTCGGCGTCGTCCACGCCACCTGCCCCGAACTGATCGTGCTGGGCGGCGGCCTCGCCGGTGCGGGCACCCGCCTGACCACGGCCCTACAAGACCGCCTCACCCGACTGCTCCGAGTCGCCCCCGCCCCCCGAGTGGTGCTCGGCGAGTTCGGCGCCCGCGCCGGGCTGGTCGGCGCGGCTCACTACGCCCGCACGGGGGTCCTGGAATGACGGTGGCTGGGGTGGCGGAGATGGTTGGTGACGGGGTGATGTACCTGCGGGGGAGGATCGTTTCGGCGTCGTGTGTGCTGGATGACGGTGTGGTGTCGGTGCGCGGGGATCGCATCGTGGGTGTGCGGCCGTTCACGGAATGGACTGCTGCGCAGGGTAACTCCGAGACGCCGGAATTTCTGGGGACCATCGTGCCGGGGCTGGTGGACATTCACAATCACGGCGGGTTCGGGTATCGGTTCGATACCGTGGACGCGGCCGAGGCCAGGGCGGCGGCGGAGTTCCATCAGCGGCAGGGATCGACCAGTGTGGTGGCGAGCGTGGTCACCGGCGCGCCCGACGACATGGTGGCGCAGACGGCCACCCTGCGCGCGGTGGCCGAGGAAGGCGTGCTCGCGGGCATCCATGTCGAAGGACCGTTTCTCTCCGAAGTGCGCTGTGGCGCACAGGATCCGCGATTTCTGATCGATCCCGACCCCGTCCTGATCGAGCGGTTGCTCGCGGCGGCGGGAGGCCATCTACGCGTCATGACGCTCGCCCCGGAGCGCCGCGGGTTCGACACCGCGGCCCGCCTGCTCGTCGCCCATGGCGTGGTGGTGGCGCTCGGCCACAGCGACGCCGATTACGCCGCGTTCCGCAGCGCGCTGGCGCCCGGCGGACCCGGCACCCTGGTCACCCACCTCGCCAACGGCATGCCGCCGCTGCATCACCGCGCGCCCGGCCCGGCCGCCGCCGGACTGGTCGCCGCCGCCGAGCGCCGGGCGATCGTGGAACTCATCGGCGACGGCGTCCACGTCGAATCTGGCTTCGCCGCACTGGCTTTCGCCACCGCGCCGGGCCGTGTGGCCTTGATCACCGACGCCATGCAGGCCGCCGGACTGCCGGACGGTGACTACCGGCTCGGCCCGCAACCGGTCCGGGTGACCGGCGGCGTCGCCCGCGTCGCCACCGGCGCCATCGCCGGCGGTACCGCCACGCTGCTGCAATGCCTGCGCTGGGCGGTCCGCGACTGTGGTCTGCCGCTGCTCGACGCGGTCGTCGCCGCCACGTCGACACCGGCCGCAGCGGCCGGACTGGACGATGTCGGCGATCTGCGACCGGGCCTGGCCGCCGATGCGGTGGTGCTCGACGAGAAACAGGGGTTGCGTCGCGTCCTACGCCATGGACAGTGGTTGACGTGATCCTCACCGTGACGATGAACCCCGCCTACGACATGACCTACCGCGTGGAGCGGTTCGAACGGGGCCGGGCGCATCGGGTGCTGTCGGTCGAGCAGCGCATCGGCGGCAAGGGCATCAACGTGACCCGCGTACTCAATCAACTCGGGAAGTACTCCCGCGCGACGGGCTTCTCCGACCACGTCTTCGCGGCCGCCGCCGAACTGGAACTGCCGGTGGATTTCGTGCACGCGCTGCCGTGGGTGCGGCGCACGGTGGTGATCAGTGAATCCGGGGACGGCACCGCGACCGCGCTCTGGGAACCCGGTGCCCGGGTAGGTGATCCGTACGCGGTCGAGCAGCTGCTGGTCCGCGTCACCGGCCTGCTGCCCAACACCGACGGCATGGTGATCGCCGGGTCGCAGCCCGGCGGGGTCGGCGACTCGGTTCCGGCCCGCCTCGCTCGTGTCGCGCTCGAGGTCGGCATCCCGACCATCTGCGACGTCGACGGGCGGGCGCTGCAGATGGCGGCCGAGGTGCCCGGCGTGGTGCTGATGCCCAACCGCGACGAACTGCACCGGCTCACCGGGGTCCACGCCGACACCACCGGTGAGGTGGTCGCGGCGGTGCGCCCGCTGGTGGATCGCGGCGTGCGCGCGGTGATCGCGACTCGCGGCGCCGACGGCATGGTCGCGGTCACGGCCGCCGGCGCGTGGTCCGCGGCGCTGTCCGCACCGGTCGCGGGAAATCCGACGGGCGCGGGCGATGCCGCGACCGCCGCGGTGATCGCCGCCCTGGCCGCCACACCGGAACCGGACTGGCCCACCCTGCTCGCCGACGCGGTGGCGACTTCGGCTGCCGCCGTGGTCATTCCGGTAGCGGGGGAGATCGATCGCACCCAGCGCGACCGGCTGGCGCCGAAGGTCGTCGTCACCGGCCTACCCAGCACCGCCCAGGAATCCGCACCGTGACTCTGCTGCCCGTCCCCGACCTCATCGCCGCGGCCCGCCCCGGTGCGCTGGCGGCCTTCAATGTCATCACCCTCGAGCACGCCGAGGCCATCGCCGCCGCGGCCGCCGCCGCGAAACGTCCTGCGGTACTGCAAATTTCGGAGAACACCGTGCGCTACCACGGCGGGCTGGGCCCACTGGCGCGCGCGTGCCTGGCGATCGCCGCCGACAGTCCGGCCGACCTGGCCGTCCATCTCGATCACGCGAGCTCTCACGAATTGATCAGGGCCGCAGCGGATCTCGGTATCCGGTCGGTCATGTACGACGGCTCGGCCCTGCCCTACGCCGACAATGTGGACAGCACCGCGGCCATCGCGCGCTGGTGCCGGGCGCGCGGCGTCTTCATCGAAGCCGAACTCGGTGCGATCGGCGGCAAGGACGGCGCGCACGCCCCCGGCGTACGCACCGACCCCGACGAGGCCGTGGCCTTCGTCGCCGCCACCGGCGTGGACGCGCTCGCCGTGGCCGTGGGCTCCTCGCACGCCATGCACACCCGCGATGCGCGGCTCGACGACGAGTTGATCGCCCGGCTCGCGGCGAAGGTGCCCGTCCCCTTGGTGCTGCACGGGTCTTCCGGAGTTCCGGACGCGGGCCTGCGGTCGGCCGTCCGTCACGGCATGACCAAGATCAACATCGCGACCCGCCTGAACATCCTGCTGGCCCGTGCCGTGCGCGAGGCGCTCGCCGCCGATCCGAAGCTGTCGGACCCGCGCCGCTATCTGGGCGCGGGCCGCGAGGCCGTGCGGCAGGAAGTGGAACGGTTGCTGTACGTGCTCGCGTAGGGCGGCATCGCGCCCCCCGGTCGGCTGGGCCGTTCGCTCGGCAGCCGGATGCTGCGCTCGGGGATGTGTCCCGGTCTTGTCGCCGCTCCTACCTCCTCGCCGCCATGGCCTCGGCCATCTCGCTCTCCATGATCATCGCCCGGTCATCGGCGCGCTCGATGACGTCCGACCATCCGGCTGCGGCGAATCCCCACCGCACAAAGGGACCTAAGTCGGCCATGCCGATGCCCATG
>NZ_JARWOP010000119.1 GCF_029868745.1 Nocardia wallacei
ATCCTTTTCGTAGGTCGACGCGAAGTCACCCGGCAAGCTACCGGTGGTATCGCGCGGCAGCATCGTCACCGGCGTTCGGCGAGCCCACGAAATATATTCCTCGAATACTTCCTCGATGAACTGACGGACTTCGGCACCCTCTGCAAGCAGGTCCTTCGCCATGTTATCGTTCCACATGCCCTCCAGGAACAGCTGCGGCAGCGTGTTTCTTTTCGCCGGCCGCCGGACATCGTGATTTCCGGGCACACACACCATCGACGCGAATACACCGCTGGCTTCGTCCAGCGACAGCACCAATTCACTCAGAAATTCATTGGCGGCTTCGTACTCGGCCGGCGCGGCGGTGTTCGCCAGGTCGCCGGTGAAGGCTATAACATCGATCGGACCCGCCGCGGGGATCACATACTCGATCAAATCCCGAAGTAGCAGGCTCTCTACCGTCGGCCAGTGACCGGGCATTTGGGATTGCCCAAAATGTATGTCGGTAAGGTGCAGAATATTTATTCTCGCAGCATTGGCCACTACCCTACTGTCCCGTCACTCCATACCCCCTGGCGATCGGACATTCGATCCGATCTCGAAATATCACTGTGCCACTCACCGGAACAAGACACAACTGCGGCTGCAAACAATCTCCTGGAATGATTTTCGCCCCGCCACACCAGCACCCACCCCGCAGTGGCGCGGCTCACAGCCGAGATACATAGTTAGCCTATGTACATAGATAGTTAGTAGATGTAAACTAACGATCGAGAGCATTCCGATTCAGGAGCGTTGATGAGCACCACACTCTCGCCGCGCGCCGCCACCGACGTGCCTGCCACCGCGAGAACCAAACAGCCGAAATCCGTCTGGGCCGTGGCCTTCGCCTCGGTCATCGCCTTCATGGGGATCGGCCTGGTCGACCCCATTCTGAAGCCGATCGGCGAACAGCTGCACGCCTCACCGTCGCAGGTGACGCTGCTGTTCACCAGCTACATGCTGGTCACCGGCGTCGCCATGCTGATCACCGGCGTGATCTCCAGCCGCTTCGGCGCCAAGAAGACCCTGCTCGCCGGGCTCGCCATCATCGTGGTGTTCGCGGCGCTGGCGGGCGGTTCCGGCACGGTCGGGGAGATCGTCGGCTTCCGCGCCGGGTGGGGCCTGGGCAACGCGCTGTTCATCGCGACCGCGCTGGCCACCATCGTGGGCGCGGCCACCGGCGGCGTGGCGCGGGCCATCATCCTGTACGAGTCCGCGCTCGGCATCGGCATCGCCGCCGGACCGCTGGTCGGCGGCTTCCTCGGCGGATTCAGCTGGCGCGCACCGTTTTTCGGAGTCTCGGTGCTGATGGCGATCGCCTTCGTCGCGATCGTGGTGCTGCTGCCGCAGAGCCCGAAGCCCACCCACCGCACCTCGATCGTGGCGCCGTTCAAGGCACTGCGCTTCCCCGGTCTGCTGCTGGTGAGCGTCACCGCGCTGCTGTACAACTACGGCTTCTTCACCCTGCTCGCCTACACCCCGTTCCCGCTCGACATGGGCACCTACGCGATCGGATTCATCTTCTTCGGCTGGGGCTTGGCGCTGGCGCTGGCATCGGTGGTGTTCGCGCCCCGGCTGCAACGCGCCTTCGGCACGGTCCGCATGATCGCGCTGGCACTGGCGTTGTTCGCGGCCGACCTGGCCGTGATGGCCCTCTGGGCCGACCACAAGCCGGTCCTGATCGTCGGCACCGTGCTGGCGGGCCTGTTCCTCGGCGTGAACAACACCCTGATCACCGAGGCCGTGATGATCTCCGCACCCGTGGAGCGCTCCACCGCGTCCGCCGCCTACAGCTTCGTCCGCTTCGCCGGCGGCGCGGCCGCCCCCTACCTCGCCGGCAAACTAGGCGAACACCACATGGCCCTGCCGTTCTGGGTAGGCGCGGCCTGCACCGCCCTCGGCGTCCTCATCCTCCTCACCTTCCGCCACACCCTGTCCCACGTCGACGACCACGACCCCGCCGAACACAGCGTCACCGAGGCCGAAGCGATCACGGTCGGCGACGACTGAATCGGCCCGTCGCGCGATTCAGTGCCGGAGCACCTGCACCTCTCGGACGGGCGGGGTCTTGCCGAGCCGGGCGCGGAGAGGGTAGGCGGCCGCCACCACGAGAAGGGTGACGGTGGAGGAGATGAGTTGGGTGCGCATGGTGGACATGAGGGCGGCGGAGATCAGGACCGCGGCGAGGACGGCGATCACCGCCCAGCTCAGGTAGGGGTGGAACCACAGGCGGTAGGTGAGGGCGGCGGGGTCTTTGCGTTGCAGGCGGGCTCGCAGGCGTAGCTGGGAGAGCATCACCGCGAGGTAGAGGAAGGCCAGCAGGACGCCGATGGAGTTCACCAGGAAGGTGAAGACCCGGTCCGGGGAGACGTAGGAGGCCACCACCGCGCACCACGCGGCGACCGTGCCGAGCAGCACCGCCCGTGCCGGAACGCCGCGGCGGTTGACCCGCACCAGCCCGGCCGGGGCGTCGCCGTCGCGGGTGAGCACGTAGAGCATGCGGGAGGACACGTAGATCGCGGAGTTCAGCACCGAGAGCACCGCGGTCAGGATCACCACCTGCATCACCGTGCCCGCCGCCGGAACGCCCATGGTGTCCAGCGCGCTGACGAACGGACTGGTCAGCACTTTGGCGTCGTCCCACGGCAGGATCGTCACGACCAGCAGGATCGACGCCACGTAGAACAGCCCTACGCGCCACAGCACATTGCTGGTGGCCCGCGCCACCGCCTTCCCGGGCTCGGCGCTCTCGGCGGCGGCCAGCGTCACGATCTCGGTGCCGCCGAAGGCGAAGATCACCACGACGATCGCCGACAGCACCCCGTCCCACCCGTTGGGTACGAAACCGCCGTGCGTGGTCAGATTGTCCACTCCCGCACGGCCGTCCGGCCACCAGCCCAGCACGTACAGCACGCCGAGGAGCAGAAACACCACGATCGCGGCGACCTTGATGGAGGCGAACCAGAACTCGAACTCCCCGAAGGAGCGCACCGAGATCAGGTTCACCGCCGTCATCACGACCAGCAGCGCGGCCGCCAGAATCCACTGCGGCAGGTCGATCCACTCCGCCAGGATCGCCGCGCCCGCCGTCGCCTCGGCGCCGACCAGGATCACGTACATGTACCAGTAGAGCCAGCCGACGGTGAATCCGGCGAAGGGCCCCAACGCCATTCGCGCGTACTCGGCCAGCGACCCCGCCACCGGCCGAGCCACCGCCATCTCGCCCAGTGCCCGCAATACGCACAGCACCAGTACACCGGCCACCGCGTAGGACACCACCGCCGCCGGGCCCGCCGTCTTGATGACCGAACCGCTGCCCACGAACAGCCCCGCGCCCACCGCGCCGCCGATCGCGAGCATCGTCATGTGCCGACGGCGCAGGCCGGTGCGCAGACCCTCGCGCGCCGCGCCGGTCGTCTCGTCCATTGCTCACCTTCTGTTCGCCCAGATGTTGCCGTGTCACCCTAGCGGCCCAATCGACGCGTCGAACGCGCAGGTCGCGCCGGTCAGCCGGAAATTGCCCGACCTTGCGACGCCGCTCCGGAACCGGGGTGTGTTCACCGATCGGGAGTACCGTCGGCGGGTATGACCGAAACAACCCGGGGCCGTGTTCGCACCGAACCCGGTCGCAAACGGGTGCGGGCCTACGCCGACGGCCGACTGGTGATCGACACGGTCGCACCGACATTGGTGTGGGAGGGCCCGCACTACCCGACCTACTACCTGCCGGTCGCGGACCTGCGCGCCAAGCTGGAACCCACCGGGTCCACCCGCCACTCGCCCAGCCGCGGCGAGGGCGTGGAATACGACGTGGTGATCGACGGCATCACCAGATCCCCTGCGGCCGTGCGCTATCCGGACTCACCGATCCCGGAGCTGCGCGAGCTGGTGCGGCTGGAGTGGGATCTGATGGACGAGTGGCTCGAGGAGGACGAGCCCGTCTATGTGCACCCGCGCGATCCCTACACCCGCGTCGACATCCTGGCGAGTTCCCGGCACGTCCGGGTGGCGGTCGCCGGGCAGACCCTCGCGGACTCGCACGCACCGCGCATTCTCTTCGAAACGGGTTTGCCGCCACGGTATTACCTCCCGCTGACCGATGTCCGGACCGAGCTGCTGACGCCGTCCACGACCCGGACCCGCTGCCCCTACAAGGGCACGGCCGAGTATTTCGACATCCGGGTCGGCGATGCCGAATACCGGAATCTGGCATGGATCTACCGCACCCCGCTGCCGGAAAGCCAGAAGGTTGCCGGTCTGGTCTGCTTCTACGACGAGAAAGTGGATGTCTTCCTCGACGGCGAATTGCAAGAGCGCCCGAAGACGCCGTTCAGCTGACCTGGTCGCCGAGCAACTGCTCGACCAGCTCCGGCACGGCGGCGCCGATCGGATCGCGGACGACCTCGGTGGCCCACGGATCGTAGGGCGTGGGCTCGGCATTGACGATGACCAGCGCCGCCCCGTTCTCCACGGCGACGGCGCACATCGACGCGGCGGGCTCCACCTGCAGAGAACTGCCGACGGCCAGGAAGATATCGCTGTCCAACGCGATCTGCCGCGCCTCGTGCACGGCGCCCGGATCCATCTGCTGACCGAACATGACGGTGGCGGCCTTGAGAATGCCGCCGCAGACCGGGCACGGCGGATCGGCCTCGCCCGCCGCCACCCGTCGCAGCGTATCGGCCATCGTCGCGGTGAAATCGCAACCGACACAGACGACTTCGAACATGTTGCCGTGGATCTCCACCACCGACTCCGGCGGCGTGCCGGCCCGCTGGTGCAGGCGGTCGATGTTCTGCGTGATGATCCGGACGTCTCGTTCCCGTCCGAGCCGGGCCAGGGCGCGGTGCGCGTCGTTGGGTTCGGCCTGCCAGGCCGGATTGTCGCGGCGGGCCAGCCAGGCGCGCCGGCGCAGTTCGGGATCGGCCACGTAGTTCTGATATGTGGACAGCAGTTCCGCGATCGGGTCCTCGGTCCACACGCCGCGCGGCCCGCGGAAGTCCGGAATGCCGGAGTCGGTGGAGATGCCCGCGCCGGTGAGCACGCCGATGGGGCCGGTCCGCTGTCGCCACCCTGTGGTCATGCTCCCAGATTAAGTGCACCGGCCGGCACCGCGGCTTTTGATACGCTCGTGTATCCGAGCCCTGTGGGGAGGAGCCTGGCGTGTCGACATCCCTCGAGACCGACAACCCGTCCCCGGCACGACGGATGACCAAGCGCCGGGCCAAGACCCGGCGGCGGCTGCTGGACGCGGCCTTCGAGGCGTTCGCGGACGAAGGGTTCGGGCGCTGCACCGTGGAGCAGATCTGCGAGCGGGCCGGATTCACCCGGGGCGCCTTCTACTCCAACTTCACCTCGCTGGAGGAACTGTTCCTGGCGATGTGGGAGCAGCGTTCGGGACAGCTGCTGCACGAGATGACCGCGGTGCTCGAGGACGAGACGCCCGCGCCCGCCACCGACCTCCGAGCGGATGTCGAACGGGTATTGCGCGCGGTTCCCTTGGACGAGAAGTGGTTTCGGATCACCTTCGAATTCACCGCGCACGCCCTGCGCAATCCGTCGCTGCGCCGGGTGATGGCCGCCCGCGAGGAGGCGATCGACGCGGCGTTGCGCCCCGTGGTGACCGAACTGCTGGCGCGCGCGGGCCGCACGGTCACCGACCCCGCGGCGCTGGGCCGCGCCCTGGTCGCGGTGCACGACGGCACCGCCACCCAATGCCTGATGGAACCGCACAGCGAGACAGCCCGCCGACAACGCATCAACCTGTTCACCCACGTCGTGCTCGCCTACAGCGAACCACGAGACGCATAGGCGGAGAGGAACATTCATGACCGAGCGCCCCACGTTGGCGGCCGCACTGGACCTGCAACCGCACCCGGAGGGCGGCTGGTACCGCGAAACCTGGCGCAGCCCCGTGCAATTCGTGCCCGACGGCTACGACGCCCCCCGCGCGGCAGCGACGGCAATCCACTTCCTGCTGCTCCCCGGCGAGAAGTCCGCCCCCCACACCGTCCGCTCGGACGAGCTATGGCTATGGCACCGCGGCGGCCCGCTCCTGCTCGACATCGGAGGCGAGGAAATAGTCCTCGGCCCCAACGTCGAACAAGGCCAACTCCTGCAAGCGGTAATCCCCGGCGGCGTAACCCAGGCAGCACGCCCCGCAACCGACGAATACGTCCTCGTCAGCTGCATCGTGTCCCCCGGCTTCGACTTCGCAGACTTCCACCTCGACTAACAAAGACCGGCCAACCACCTACCCATCCCCGCCCACCTTCGATTCCACCAACTTCCACCCAACCCAACCCAACCCAACCCCCTCCGCCAAAAACCTCCCCTGTAGCCCGCCAACCCCGTAAGTTTTCGGCGCGTAACGGGTTTTTTGGGGGGGGGGGGAGGGACGCGGGGGGGCCGCCGCCCGCCCCCCCCCCACGACCCCCCCGGGGGCGCACCACCCCCCCCCCC
>NZ_JARWOP010000120.1 GCF_029868745.1 Nocardia wallacei
ACCCACCACTGATCCGGCCGTGCCGGTTTCGACCAGGCCCGCCCCAACAAAAACGGATACCGTGCAGGCAGGTCGCGGTGGCGGTAGGTGGTGGGATTGGTGGGCCCCCCCCCCCCCCAACCCCTAACCCCCCCCGCCCTAATTGCCGGGGGGCGATCACGCTGGGAAGCCGACGTCCAACAAGCGCCTCTCGGCGAGTGGTCGCTCGAAGCGACAAATGGGGTGCGGCCCGGGGCTGTCCGGACGCCGACAAGTTCTTCAACGGCGGTACCGTCCCGACAATTCCACCGAACGCTGTGACTCACCTCATCCCGAGGCGCGGGACAGCGCACTCAGGTGAGCGCTTCGTAGGCGGCAGCGCGGAAGTCGCTGTGTACCTGCGGGAGTCCCGGCGAGTCGAACAACCGTTGGGTCAGCACGAGCACCGTGAGGTCGTGCCGAGGATCCGCAATCCACGAGGTACCGAAGCCGCCGTCCCAGCCGTACGCGCCGCTGTCGGCGACCGACACGCCATATCCCCAGGAATTGCCGGTGAAGAAGTCCGGCAGCAGACCGCCGTACGACCGTTGTTCCGGAGTCAATTGGTCAGTGGTCATGGCACGAACCGACGCGCCGGACAGCACCGGCGCCCGCCGCGCAACAGCATGCGGGAAAGGCGAGCATGTCGTCGGCCGTCGACACCAGCCCCGCTGCGCCGTCGCCGAAGGCCGGAGGCCGAGACCACGCCCCGTCGGGTGGATCGGCCACGTCGAGTCCCTGACCGTCGGCCCGATCGCGACCACAACGGACATCCTCCACCGCATCGCAAGCGGCGAGGTAGTCCACCCCACCTCAGCATCTTTCATCGACTACTACCACCACCCCGACGTGACATACGTTCCGCTGCAAGGCAATCCGCTGGTGGAGGGGGCGCTGGTCTGGGTCACTGCCATGGAGAACGCGGCGATTCGGGCTTTCGCGGAGGGTTGCGGGGGAAGTGGTCGAACTGCCCCCGCGAGCGAGTGATTCGGACCCGCAGTCACGACGGGAAATGAATCACCTGACGGGAGAACAGTTTGTCCACGTTCGAGAGATAGTTGGCCGCGGCGACCACCCCGATCCGGGTGTCCAGGTCCGCGGGCCCGTACTCGTCGCGGCACATCGTGCGCAGGGTGTCACCCGAGACGGCACGGCGCCGGTTGAGCCCCGGCTGGACGAGCACCTGCCCGGGAGCCGGTTCGGTCCCCGCAGGTAGCCGGTTCGCCAGCGCGATCACCAGCGCGAGGTGCTCGTCGCCGTACCAGCGCCCGGCGAGGACAGCGAGAAGCTCACCCTCCACCACCGTGTGATGCCCGACATCACCCAGCTCCGGCATGAGCAACCACGCACCCTGCTGAATCTCCCGCTGCGCCACACCGTTGACGACTTCCCAGGTCAGCTGGACATCGCCGTCCTCGGTCCCGTAATACCGCCGAGTGATCTCCTTGCGCGCCGCGGTGGAGTCGGGACCACCGACCAGGTGCCGCCGGGTGATGTACGGAAGCAACAGCTGCTGCCCGACATCGATCCGATCCGGATCCGCAAGATGATTCTGCCGCGCGATCGCGGGGAACAGCCGGCTGTCACCGTACTCGCGCTCCGCGATCCCGGAGAGCGTGTCACCCGCCCGAACTTCATACTTCTTCATGTCTTCCGCCATTTCGAACTCCGGGATTCGTTGCGGCACATACGCACTCATCAACAGCCGACGGGCATCTCACGTGCCGCACCCGCACTACCGATCCTCGTCCCTACCGCCCCGGCGGTCGCGGGTAGACCACTACTCGTTTCCGATACCGCACAGCGACAACCCGGGCTTGCGATTCGCGACGGCGTTGATCAGCGAATCCTGACGACGCCCAGACAACCGTGATGTCGCATCGGGAATGGGCATCGCTATCGTGAATGACAAGGTCACCATTCAGTCGCGGCTGGACCAACGTAGTCGCGGCGACTCCCGAACCGGGAAGAAACGGCGTCGAATCATGGCAGAAGACCTGACCGTGACCCGGATGCTGGTGATACCCGCGTCCGAGTTGCGTGAGCGGTTCTCGCGGTCGTCCGGGCCGGGAGGGCAGCACGTCAACACCACCGACAGCCGGGTAGAGCTGTCGTTCGACCTCGCACACTCACCCTCGGTGCCGCAGTGGCTGCGCACCCGGATGCTCGACCGCCTGGCCACCCGCCTGGTCAACGGAGTTCTCACGGTCACCGCATCGGAGCAGCGCGCACAGCTACAGAACCGCGCGGCCGCTCGCGAACGCCTGGCCTCGCTACTACGTGACGCCGCTGCCGCCCCGCCACCTGTGCGCCGCGCCACCAAGCCCTCGCGCGGGGCGAAGGAACGTCGTATCTCCGCGAAGAAGCGGCGCGGCGTCACCAAACGCAACCGGCGCGTCTCCCCCGACGATTAACCGACAACAGCGCCACAGGTTCAGGTATCGGCGGCACAATCATTGTCGAAGAACGCGCGCCCCGAGGTACGCGTCCGCATCCTCTTGTCGCCGGCCGCAGCCTGAGCATAGGCACACGCCTTTCGACCGTGCCAAGCCCGAACAGCGCTACATGCGACACGTGCGGAAACCCTGAGCCGCAACACCTCTCGCCCAGCGGCTAGTTCCCAGACATCGACCGACCCGGCCTCAGGTCGGGCGTGTCCGAGTCGAGGAAGTCCAGCAGTAGAGCCGTGACCTCGGCCGGGCTGTCGACGTGGGCGAAGTGGGATGAGTGGTCCAGCTGGTGAAGTTGCGCACCGGGGATGAGCGCGGCCAGTTTCGGCCCGGTGGCGGGCGGCACCATCGGGTCCTGCCGAGAGTAGATGAGCTGCAACGGCATCGGGAACGGCTGCCGCGCACCCCGGCGCCGGTCGAGTTCGGTGGCGAAATCGGCAAACCCGCGCGGCGACATCACGTCTCGTAGGTAGCTGACGAAGGTTCTGATGCCCTCGACGGAGTCCAGCGGTGCGCCGTACTCGCGGGCCTCCTCGAGCGATTTGAGCGTGTCGTCGTAGTAGTGCACGATCCGGTGCGCCCATCGCACGGTGTCACGCCGGACCCACCACCCGAAAGCCGTTGCCGCGCCGGGAAGTAACAGCGCTGCATGCAGTGCGTGCATCCGTGCGACCGGGAATGTCGGGGCGTGGATATTGACCAGCCGGGAGAACGCGCCCGGGTCGGCGAGTGCCTGACGCATGACCAGATACCCGCCGAGGGAATTGCCGACGGCAGCGCAGCCGCGCAACCCGAGTGCCGTTTGGAATTCGCCGATCCATGCCGCCATCGCCGGAGCCGAAAGCCGCACGCCCGGTTGGCTACTGCGGCCGTTGCCCGGCAGGTCGGGGACGATCAGGCGGAAGTGTGCGCCGAGACCATCGAGCACATACCGCCACGAATAACTGGTGGTCATCAAGCCATGAATCAGCAGAAGCGGTGTCCCACTGCCGTATTCGCGGTAATGCACCCGGATCCGACCCAGCGATGCCGAGTCCATCTCCAGGTCGTGTGGCGTCGACGCGAAGTAGGGGTGCGGCCGCGCCGGCAACTCCGGCAGTCGAGCGAACCGCTGCTGCTGGAACGGACGCAACGTTCGTGATGACGCCTGGCCGACGGTCATGAGCTTCCTCCCCGATTCCGAGTTCTTGCAACGCTTGCATGAACCCTCGGGCGGTACGCTACGCACCGACCGAACTTATTGCAACGATTACAAGAGGCGGACCGACTGTGGATCCTCGGAAGCAGCGCACCATCGACGCGCTCCTGCAGGCCGCGGGTGAGATTTTCAGTGACCGCCCGGCAGACGAGGTGACCGTGGACGAAATCGCCGATCGCGCGGGGGTGGCGGTCGGCTCGATCTACAACCACTTCGGATCCAAGGCCGGCCTGCACGCCGCGGTGGTCGAGCGCGTACTCGACGTCGACCGCCGTTTCATGGACCTCGCCTTCACCGCGGATCGAAGTCCCGCCGAACAGATTTATGCCGTAGCCGAGCAATACTTGCAGTTCTATCTGCAGTACCCCGAGTACTTCCGCATGCTGGCCTTCCCAGCCGATCCGGGCCGCTACTCGGCCGGACGCGAGCTCACCGAACGCCTGGCACGAAACATCAAGCGACAGAACGACCGCCTGGCCGAAGCCCTCCGCGCCGGGATCGACGCAGGCATCGCCCGCCCCGTCGACCCATCGAACGTCGCCGCGATCCTGCTGGCCACCTGGAACGGCATCATCAGCCTCAACTGGCGCCCTGACCAACTCCGCAGGACGGAAGCGGAATTACGAGACCTACTCGAGTCCGCCGCCGACGTCATCGCCAACGGGCTCTTGCAAGACCGAAACGACCGTGCGTGACCACACAGAACATGGCGAGTAGATGCGATAGTCGGCCGCACTCAGCGGCATGCGCGCAGCGGGATCGTTTGTCCCCCAACGACTGAACCCCAGCCTCCACAAGCAGAGGGGGCTCGAACCCCGGTGCGTAAGGCGGGTGGGGACTTCTGCGGGTCCGGGTGGTGGTGGTCCGTCCGATCGGGCCTCGTTCGTCCGAGTCCTTGCCTGTTCTTGGCAATCTCAAACTAGCTGGTGGCTTGTTCGGCGAGCCTCAGGTACACCGATACCTCGGCAGGCAAGCGGCACCGCGTACGAGGCATGCGCTCCCCCAAACCACCGATGGCCGCCTCCACGCAATCCTTCCCTGACACAACGGTGTTGGGACAGCGCAACGCTCATCACAGCCGCGCACCGTCGGGATGAACGGACATGCGGTCGTCCGGAAGTAGCGACCGGGCCGCTTATCTGTTACGGAGTCTTCCGCGGGCATCGTTCAACTGCTGCATCAGCCTGGTATCCCCGGTCTTCACGTCCGGATGCAGGCAGCGTGACATGGCCTTGAACACAGCATCGATTCGGGACTCCCCGACAGCGGTGAACAGCTGTTCGGCCCAACTCCCCGACGCCGGCGGGGCACTGGCCTTGGCTGCAACTTCTTTTAATTTCCGCAGCGTCTCCTCGTGCTCTTCCTGGAGTTGCAACTTCTCCTCATGCATCCGCTTGGCAGCCTCGGCCATCGCCTCGAATTTGCGTCGCCAGTGGTCGACGCTCTCGCGTTCGTCAGGTTCCCGCTTCGCCTGGCCACGCTCGCCGACGACGGTGACCGGCACACTGCGGCGGCCGAATTCATCATGCAGTTCCGCGATGTCGCCGACGATGCGCCATTCGACAGCGTCGTTGTTCCACTGGCGTCTGTCGCTGGGAATGATCGACTTGAGCACCCTGAGTAGTTCCGGATCACGCCTGCTGAAGGCGACCGCCCAGTACTGTCCCCTGGATGTGATGGTAACGGTAGTCCTCACTGGTCGCAGTTCCTCGTCATGGATTCCCCCATACAGTTTCGGCCGGAACGTGTGGTACCGAGTGGATCGGCGACGTGCGAAACATGTTCGCACACAACCCCTTCCATTCGCCCCGGACGGAGCAGACGCGAGTTTAGCTCTACCGTCGCCGCACGATCCAGCGGGTGACCGGGCTCAACTCGCGATAGGCTCGCCGTGCCTGTTATCGGTGAAAGGGGTTGGGGAGTGATCGATCCACGTCAAGTGTCGATACTGATTCATGATCGAGGGAGCGGGGTCTTCGTGAACCGCACGAAGGACATCACAGGACTACAACAGGGGACAACAGGGGTGCGCGTCACTTTCAAACGCGGTGGCCCCTTCGAGTACGGGTGGGATCGCGTGCTTACGCTGAACAATCCCCATGCCGTATCGCTCGGCCCTCAGATGAGAATCCTGGTGGATGGCCAACTGTGGGAGAACGCGCGCGAGGCTTACTACTTCGCCGGGCCAGAGCTGGGATGGTGGCACATCTTCTATGGCGATGACGGGAAGTATTCCGTGCGGCCCGCGGAGTCTGTCGAGGTCATACCGAACGCGGCCGGCGAACCACGTGCAGCGCAGGTGCTGACGTACTGGAGTGCTGTGGCGAGCCTCCTTCCTGAGAGCGGCCGATCACTACGAGAGGCGTACGGACAGTCGATATTTGTTCACCCAGAGAGCGCGCTGTACCGGTATCTCCACTCCGTGCCGATCGAGCCTATCGAACGACCGGCATCGCCACCCCTGTATCCGTTCCACACCAACCTCAGCCAACGCGCTGCCATCGAAAACGCTCTGCGACATCCGATTTCGGTAATCGATGGCCCGCCCGGAACCGGGAAGACGCAGACGATCCTCAATCTGATCGCCAACCTCATCGTCGACGAGTCGAAGACCATAGCCGTGGTCTCCTCGAACAACGCCGCGGTGGACAATGTCCACACCAAGCTCGCCGAAGCGGGATTCGGTTATGTAACAGCGAACCTCGGCCGGAAGACAAAGCGGGAGCGATTCTTCGCGGAGCAAGATGAACGGAATCGTAGAATCGAGGCATTGCAGGCATCGACTCCGATCCCGCTGCCCCGAGCCGAAGAGATGGACCGGCGGGACAACCAGCTCGTTGGCCTGCGAGAAATCGAACGGGAAGTCGCACAATTACGTTCGAAGGTGGCTGCGTACTCGCTGGAACGTAACCATTTCGTGGGATACCTCGATCGACACGAACTGCCTGATCAAGAACGGTTGCCGGTACTGCGGTGGGGTTCGGACAAGATCCTCGCCTTCATCGCCGCCACCGATCCGGAGCTGGCTCCAACCAGCGGCATCGCGCACTTGGTCGAACGAATCGGCAACTACTTTCGATTCCGATCGATGCGCTCGATCGATCCGGGTGATGTAGATGTCGTCCTGCGTCTGCAGCAGCTGTACTACGACACGAGGATCGCCGAACTCGAGCGACGAATTACCGAACTCGAGAAGTCCCTGGATCGATCGAAGTTCGAGAAGCTGGTAGAGGAACAACGCACGCTGTCCGTGGACTGGCTCACCGAGCATCTGCGACGCCGCTACGCAGGGCGGCCAATACAGCGGTACGGCAACGGATTCCGCGGCAAGTGGGACGAATTCAGCCGCGACTACCCTGTCGTCTTGAGCACCTGCCATTCACTGGAACGCAGCATCGGCAACGGGAAACTGGTCGACTACCTCGTCATCGACGAAGCCTCACAAGTCGACCTGCTCGCAGCCGGAGTGGCACTGGCATGCTGTCGCAACCTGGTAATCGTCGGCGACCTCCAGCAGTTGCGGCCCGTCATCGAGGATGGGATCCGAGAATCCTCCTGCCCACCCGCACCCGCCGCCGAGTATCACTACCACGGGCACAGCATCCTGTCCTCGGTGATCGAACTGTTCGGAGATCGACTCCCGCGCGTCATGCTGCGGGAACACTACCGGTGCGATCCGACCATCATCGGATTCTGCAACCGGAAGTTCTACGAAGACAACCTCGTTCCCTACACCCGCAGCACATCCGGGTACCCGGCCATGGTGGTGGCACGTACCGTGGAAGGCAATCACATGCGTCAGTTCGACATCGGGGGCGGGCGCATCAATCAGCGAGAGATCGACGTCATTCGGCAAGAGGTATTCCCGCGATTCTGCTCCGACTTCGAACCGGAAGAGATAGGGGTGACCACTCCCTACCGCAAGCAGGCGGACAGAGTTACCGACGCGCTGATCGCGAGTATCGAGGCCGATACCGTGCACAGTTTCCAAGGCCGCGAAAAGAAGGCCATCGTGATGACCACGGTCCTGGACGAATCGAAAAGCGGCCATGTGGGCTTGAGATTCGCTGACGCCGCGGAGCTGGTCAACGTTGCGGTCTCCCGTGCGATGAGACGTTTCGTCCTGGTGACGAACCACGCCATGCTGCCCCGGAGCAGGAACCTTCGTGATCTAATCGGCTACATCCGGTACCAGAATCCCACCGAGGAACTCTTCGACAGCTCAGTGGTATCGGTCTTCGATCTACTCTACCGGGACTATTCGGCTCGCCTGCGTTCGCGGGCCACCCGGCTGCGGGGGAAATCAAGTTACAAATCCGAGGACATCATGCGGACAGTCCTCGAAGATCTACTGCAGGAGAACCATTTTCAAGGACTCTGGTTCAGGGAACAGGTATACCTCAAGAACTTGTTGCCGCACACCGACCGCCTCACCCCGGAGCAACAGCGGTTCGTCCGGAACCGCTCATCAGTCGACTTCGACATCTTCAACCGCGTCACCAAGGACCGCATCTGCGTAATCGAGGTGGATGGATTCAAGTACCACGAGAACAGGCCCGACCAACTCGCCCGCGACGCACTCAAGGACGCGATCTGCGACACCTACGACATACCGCTACTCCGGTTCCCCACCACCGGCAGCGGGGAGATCGAACGTCTACGCACCGAACTGATCTCGCTCGTGGACAATCAACGCACATCGACGAGCAGCATGTGACGGCATGCGTTCGGCGAGGTTCCTGCGGCCGCGCGAAGACACGGTCAAATGACCAAGAGCAGTAGAACAGCGACCGCTCCGGCGACGACAACGGCCGTAGGCCATCGCCGCCGTGCACGAATCTCACTTAATCCGCTGCTCGGCGGCAGCTCCGGTCTACTGGACTCGGGCAGAGCCCAATATCGGTTCGCCCGCCGGAGCGTTGTCGAATCAACGACCGCGAAGACTCCCGACCCGCCCTCGGTACCGACGTACAACACGTCGTTCCTACCCGTATGCGGACCGTATCCTTGGGACACTCGACCCGCGATCAACGACCCTGACTGAGCTGCCGTCCACCAGAACCAGGCGTCACGGGACAAACCGGTAACGCCCAGGCGCACACTGGCTTTCGTTCCCCTACGTCCGCTTTGATAGACCCGATCGATCGGACAGAATCGAAAGCCCTTGCGAGGCAGCGTAGTTCCGAAAATCATCCAGAATTCTGGCTGCTCGGGCGTCCTTGCGCCGCAGCCACCTCATCAAACTCCCCACCGTAGCGAGAATACTCGGCTCGGGCACGGGCTCTCCGATATCCACGGCCGATCCGTCGCCACCGAGGGCGCTCTCCGCAACAGTTAGTCGATGTCGCCTAGGTAGTCGAGGTAGTCTTGATCAGCTTCGTCCAGATGGTCCAGATGGTCCAGATGGTCCAGATGGGCTTGATGGGCGTCTTCACGCTCACGATCCAGATCATCCTGGTAGTCCTGATGATCGTCCTCATCCAGACGATTCAAATACTCCAGATACTCTTCGTAGTGCATACGCTCCCGCTCCCGTGCAGTCACCACTTACGACGGACCGCGCAGGTTCGGCCCACACCTTGGCGCCGCTGTCGACATCAGCCATCTCGGCTGCGAAGGTCGCCGTTGTCAGCCGCTTCGGCAACGCATCGCTGAACTTCAAGCTCACCATCGATCTCTCGGTTCGGACGAGCCGGGGTCTACACGGATGTCTCGGACACTTACGGTTGGGACATCACCAGACGAGCGAATGGCCCGGACTCTGCCGAATGCGCGAACTCATGCTCATCACCAGCGTCTTGCCGGGGCTCGGACAGCGGCCGGAGATCGCGGCCGAACTCCGGTACTGTCCCCACGTTGCGACGTGAAACGCATGGTCCTCATTGGCATCCCGACCACTGACCATCAACCCTCAGCACCACCAGTGGCGGCGGCAGAGACGACTTTCACCGCCGCCCCCGCCGCTACTGCCTCCATTGTTCGAATAGTCGTGGGGCGGATCATCATCGGTACCGGGTTTCCTGTCCGCTCCCCACCTCTGGCGGCGCTGCTCGTCTTCACGATCCACACGCACACGGCAGTCGGCGATTGCTCCGACGCGACTGTTCCACGCGGCGATGTCGGCGGCAGACAATGCGTCGATGTATGCGGCGGTCTCAACCGTCGCGCCGGCGCGGACCGTCAGGACTTGCTCGGCAACCGGTGGCGCTTCCTCACTTCGCCGAATCGGCGGATCCAGCACAGCGTTGCCTTCCGCGACGAGTTGTTCGTTGAGGCTGATGCCGTATGGGTTCTCGGTGGCGTCCTTGCCCGGCTCTGCCAGATGGATGTATGCCTGTTTAGGGCCGGACGGCGCGGACTGCGGTTGCGACCACACCACAGTCACCGAGGCTCCGATGGGAAGCGAAGCTGCCAAACGCGATTCGAAAACCCGCAAGAGCTCGGAACCGCAGCTGCCATGCGAGGCGGTATGCGCCAACTTGACATCAATCTTCTTAGTGCCGACCTTCACGGTGATCCGGTACGACGTGGGCGAGCCATCAATGGTTGCCACGAATCGGGCAAGCGCCGTGGGGTCTTTCGGCGCTGCGCTCGTGGACACGGTTCGCCCCGTCGACGTGGTGGCCTGCATCTTGCCCTTGTCCTGATCAGTCATCGAGCTGACGCACCCGCCGAACAGCAGCAGCACCACCGCACCGACGATCCATGGCCATTTCTTCTTGCTTGGGTGCCGGGGTGCCCCCGGGGCCCTCTGCGGGCCGCGGTAGAGCGGTGTTCCGGGATGTCGGTTCGGGCGTTGATAGGTCACTCGTGGCCCCTTTAATTAGTGCGGATATCACCCCCCTGCGACACACGGATCGATGGCACGCCTGACCCACTCGATAGCAGATGAGCACGGAAGTACCTGCGCCTCAGAGAAACTCGAATTCATCTACCGCTGCGCAATGAGCGGTTGCTCGACGTCTAGTAGGGCGGAACATCAACGCCCCGCGTGTTCGGCTGGGATCGAAAGAGCGGGGCTTCGGGCAGGCCCGAACCAAGCGCGACAAGACAATAGATCTCGAAGAGCAGCGTGTAGACGAACACCATCGCCATCGAGTAGAGCAGGGCGAGAATCAGGCTTCGGGGCGGCCGGTAGGCCGGGAACAAGCGCCGCGTACCCGTGTCGATACGGAACGTCCCCAGTTCGACTTGCATGACCACCTCGATCGTGAACCAGATTCTTAGGCGCCACCCACCGTGATGGATCGAGGCGTCGCTGTTCTCCGGATCCCTGACGGGATCCCACAGCGCTCAATGATCAGACGGCCACGATCTCGAAGACAGGGTCGGAAGTCCCGAAGGAGCCCCAGTCAGCGGCCGCAATTCGCGACCGGGCTGTGCCCACCCATATCAATCCGCCCGAGAAGAGCGAGAGACCAGAAAACTTACTGGTGGGCGCAGAGGGGTTCGAACCCCCGACCGCTGGTGTGTAAAACCAGTGCTCTACCACTGAGCTATACGCCCGAGTCCGCGCCCGCCGGACGAGAGCGGGGACGGAAGTGCTGGTTGCCCCGAGGCAACCCAGCGGGTTAAGAATCTAACGCAGCGAGGGCTTTCTCCCAAGCTGCCTGGTCACGGGGTTCGCCGGGGCCGTTCATTTCGGAGAAACGGATGATGCCGTCTTTGTCTACGACGAAGGTGCCGCGGTTGGCGAAGCCGGATTTGTCGTTGAAGACGCCGTAGGACTGGGCTACGGCGCCGTGCGGCCAGAAGTCCGAGAGCAGGGGGAAGGTGTAGCCCTGCTCCGCCGCCCAGATCTTGTGGGTGGGCGGCGGACCGACGGAGATCGCGAGGATCTCGGCGTTGTCGTTCTGGAACTTCGGCAGTTCGTCACGGACCTTGCACAGCTCACCCTGGCAGATACCGGTGAACGCCAAGGGGTAGAACACGATCAGGACGTTCTTGTGCCCGCGGTAGTCCGAGAGGCTGACGTCCTGGTTGTTCTGGTCCTTCAGCGTGAAATCCGGTGCGGCCGTGCCCTCTTCGAGTGGCATGCGCGGTCCTCCTGTGATCGATGCGGCGCCTACGATCCCGGCGTGGGCGCACCGGCGGGCAGCACGGGCCCACCCCCACAACCTTAATCGAGCCGCCGGTCAGCGCTGCTTCGAGGGCGTCTTGGGCTGCGTGAGTTTGGTGCCGGTCCAGTCCCCCAGACTCACCGGTGTGGTGGAGGTCAGGCCGGCCGTGGGGGCCGACTCGGCGATCTCGCTCGGATCCACGTGGCCGGGATGTCCGGTCTTGGGGGTCAGCACCCAGATCACGCCGTCGTCGGACAGCGGGCTGATCGCGTCCATCAGCTCGTCGGCGAGATCACCGTCACCGTCTCGCCACCACAGCATGACGACGTCGACCACCTCGTCGGTGTCCTCATCGACCAGCTCGGAGCCGACCACCTCCTCGATGTCCGCCCGCAGGCCGTCGTCGGTGTCCTCATCCCAGCCCAGTTCTTGGACCACCATTCCGTGTGAGATGCCAAGCTTCTGAGCGTTGTTCTGCGCGTCCGCCGCGGCGACCACGGTGGTGTCCTCCTCAACTGCCGACAATAGATAGGTGCAAGCGAACATGGTTATCGGCCGCAGCGCAAGCCGATCGGCCCAACTACATTCCGAAATGTCGCGTAATAAGACGCATCGTCCGAGGTCGGACCGGTAAGCCGGTCACCGTGCGGGACAAGCATTCCGCACCGTGTTGAGCGCGTCGTTGACGCGCTTGCTGGCGTCGTTGAGCGGTCCGACGGGTGCGGTGTAGGTCATCTTGCGCGATTCCTCCGCCAGCGCCCGCGCGGCCACGACGTAGTCGGTGAACTTCTGCCCGAGGTCCGCGGGTAGGGCCTCGCCCGAGGCGGTCACGCGGCTCTCGACCGTGCGGGCCGCGTTCTCCAGCGTCTCCGCCGCGGCGTCGCGCTTGGCGTCCTGATCGGGCGCGTTGGCGTCGTGGGCGTCGACGAATTCGTTGTACTTGGTCACCGCGACGCCGGACAGATCGCGGAACGGGCTGCAGTTCTCGGAGACGGCCTTGTCCTGCGCGGCCGCCTTGGCCGAGGACGTCGCCGCTGCCGACGACGCCGCCATCTCCGACCGGAACGATGCCGCGTCCGCCTCGTTCACGGTGGCGGTACCGTGGACTGAGCTGGAGCATCCCGCTACCACCAGTCCTGTGCCGACCGCAAGGGTCGCGCACGCCAACCCGAACCCGCGTGGGTTCAGCAGTTTCATCATCCTCCCCGCTTCTCGACCTCGGCGGTGTCCATCGGGCGTTGTTCACGGTGCGCACACCGCAGTTGCCTGGAGAACGGTACTGGATTTCCGGCTGACATGATGACCTGGGACGCATCATCGACAAGGATGTGAGATGCGCCCCACCGTGAGGCACGGACAACCCGCCCACCAGCGCGGCTGTCCGGGGTTAGAGCCATCCGCTTGTCCACCCCTGTACGAGGAGCTTTGATTTTGACAGACGTGATGCACCCGAAGTCGTCGAGTTCCACCGCCAACGGCGCAGCCGCCGATTCGGAGTCGGCGCCCGCGCGTCCGGCCGGTGCCCGTGTGCGTGTGATCCGCGAGGGGGTGGCATCGTACCTACCGGACATCGACCCGGAGGAGACCGGCGAATGGCTGGAGTCCTTCGACGAGATGCTCGACCGCGAGGGACCGGGACGTGCGCGCTACCTGATGCTGCGCCTACTGGAACGCGCCGGTGAACGCCATGTCGCCATCCCCGCGCTGACCTCCACCGATTACGTCAACACCATCCCCACCGAGAACGAGCCGTGGTTCCCCGGCGACGAAGAGGTGGAGCGCCGCTACCGTGCCTGGATCCGCTGGAACGCCGCGGTCATGGTGCACCGCGCGCAGCGGCCGGGAATCGGTGTGGGCGGCCACATCTCGACCTACGCGTCGTCGGCGGCGATGTACGAGGTCGGCTTCAACCACTTCTTCCGCGGCAAGGACCATTCCGGCGGCGGCGACCAGATCTTCATCCAGGGGCACGCCTCCCCGGGCGTGTACGCCCGCGCGTACCTCGAGGGCCGGCTGTCGGAGGATCAGCTCGACGGGTTCCGTCAGGAGTACAGCCACGGCGGTCCGGGTCGCGGGCTGTCGTCGTACCCGCACCCGCGCCTGATGCCCGACTTCTGGGAATTCCCCACGGTCTCCATGGGTTTGGGCCCGATGAACGCCATCTACCAGGCTCGGTTCAACCACTACCTGCACGATCGCGGCATCAAGGACACCTCGGACCAGCATGTCTGGGCGTTCCTGGGCGACGGGGAGATGGACGAGCCGGAGTCGCGCGGCCTGATCCAGGTGGCCGCCAACGAGGCCCTGGACAATCTGACCTTCGTCATCAACTGCAACCTGCAGCGCCTGGACGGCCCGGTGCGCGGCAACGGCAAGATCATCCAGGAGCTGGAGTCGTTCTTCCGGGGCGCGGGCTGGAACGTCATCAAGGTCATCTGGGGCCGCGAGTGGGACACGCTGCTGAGCGCCGACCGTGACGGCGCCCTGGTGAACCTGATGAACTCCACTCCCGACGGCGACTACCAGACCTACAAGGCCAACGACGGCGCGTACGTGCGCGAGCACTTCTTCGGTCGCGACCCGCGCACCAAGGAATTGGTGAAAGGCCTGTCGGACCAGCAGATCTGGAACCTCAAGCGCGGCGGCCACGACTACCGCAAGATCTACGCGGCCTACGCGGCGGCGCTGGCGCACCAGGGCCAGCCGACGGTCATCCTGGCCAAGACCATCAAGGGCTACGGCCTGGGCAAGCACTTCGAGGCCCGCAACGCCACGCACCAGATGAAGAAGATGACGCTGGACGATCTGAAGGCATTCCGCGACGTGCAGCGCATCCCGTTCACCGACGAGCAGCTCGAGGCGGACCCGTACCTGCCGCCCTATTACCACCCCGGCCAGGACGATCCGGCCATCCAGTACATGCTGGACCGGCGTCGCACCCTGGGTGGTTTCCTGCCCGAACGGCGCACGGCAGCAAAGCCTCTGCAACTTCCCGGCGACGAGCCGTATCGCTCGGTGCGCAAGGGGTCGGGCAAGCAGAACGTGGCCACCACGATGGCCTTCGTGCGGCTGATGAAGGAGCTGTTGCGCGACAAGGAGATCGGCAAGCGGATCGTGCCGATCATCCCGGACGAGGCCCGCACCTTCGGGATGGACTCGTGGTTCCCTTCGTTGAAGATCTACAACCGCAACGGCCAGTTGTACACATCGGTCGACGCGGAGTTGATGCTTGCCTACAAAGAGAGCCAAGTGGGCCAGATTCTGCACGAGGGCATCAACGAGGCCGGATCGACCGCCTCCTACACCGCGGTGGGCACCTCCTACGCCACCCACGGCGAGCCGATGATCCCGCTCTACATCTTCTACTCGATGTTCGGTTTCCAGCGCACCGGCGACGGACTGTGGGCCGCGGCCGATCAGCTGGCACGGGGATTCATCCTCGGAGCAACCGCTGGGCGAACCACCCTGACCGGTGAGGGCCTGCAGCACAACGACGGTCACTCGCTGCTGCTGGCGTCCACGAATCCGGCCTTCGTGGCCTACGATCCGGCCTTCTCCTTCGA
The DNA here is from genome assembly GCF_029868745.1 of Nocardia wallacei. GTDB lineage: Bacteria > Actinomycetota > Actinomycetes > Mycobacteriales > Mycobacteriaceae > Nocardia > Nocardia wallacei_B. The sequence goes on from NZ_JARWOP010000120.1 coordinate 15,290, forward strand.
GATCGCCCACATCGTGCGCGACGGCCTGCGCCGGATGTACGGCGGCGGCGAACCCGCGCCGGAATCGACCGTGCTGCCCGGCACCCACCCGAAGATGGCGAACGACACCTTCGGCGGCGAGAACCTCAGCTACTACATCACCATGTACAACGAGCCCTACCCGCAGCCGGCCGAGCCGGACGACCTCGATATCGAGGGCCTGCTCAAGGGCATCTACCTGTACAAGCGCGGCGGCGAGGGCGAGGTGCGCGCGCAGATCATGGTCTCCGGCGTGACCGTGCCCGACGGGCTGCGCGCGCAGGAACTGCTGGCCTCGGAATGGGGTGTGCAGGCGGACGTATGGTCGGTGACCTCGTTCAGCGAGTTGCGGAAGGAGGCGCTGGCGAAGGAGATCGCCGCACTGCGCGACCCGAACGCCGATCCCGGCATTCCCTATGTGACGCAGGTGCTTTCGCGAGCCGAGGGCCCGTTCGTCGCCGCCTCGGACTGGCTGCGCTCGGTACAGGACCAGATCCGCAAGTGGGTGCCCGGCGACTACGTCACCCTCGGCACCGACGGCTTCGGCTTCTCCGATACGCGCCCGGCCGCGCGGCGCGTATTCAATGTGGACGCGCAGTCGATCGCGGTCGCCGCGCTGCAGGCGCTGGGCCGGGCGGGCAAGGTGGACCAGGCCAAGGTCGCCGAGGCCGAGGCCCGCTACCGCATCGGCGACGTCGATGCCGCGGAGAAGTCGACCAACACCGAAGACCAGCCGGCGTGAGCGCATCGGGCGCGGGGGCACGGCCGCCGCAGGAGAGTATGGAGTAGTGGAACGTAAACCGCCGCGGCCGCGCCGGATCACCGACACGTCCTCGTCACACGAGGTATATCTGCCGACCGGCGCCCTCTCGCCGTATCAGCAGACCCGCGATCCGCTGCCGGACACGCTGCTCAAGCGGGTGAAGCAGTTCTCCGGGCGATTGTCCACCGAGGCGATCGCGTCGATGGAGGACCGGCTGCCGTTCTTCGGTGATCTGGACGCCGCGCAGCGGGCCGGCGTCCAGATGCTGGTGCAGACCGCGGTGGTGAACTTCCTGGAATGGCTGCAGGACCCGGAGAGCGATATCCGCTTCAGCCTGGACGCCTTTCAGGTGATCCCGCAGGATCTGGCGCGGCGGCTCACCCTGCGTCAGACCGTCGACATGGTCCGGGTGGCCATGGAGTTCTTCGAGCAGTGGCTACCGGCGCTGGCCCGCAACGACCGGCAGCTGGTGGCACTGACCGAGGCGGTGCTGCGCTACGGCCGCGAACTCGGTTTCGCCGCGGCCTCGGTGTACGCCAGCGCCGCCGAGTCCCGCGGCGCCTGGGACACCCGGCTGGAGGCGCTGGTCGTCGACGCCGTTGTGCGCGGCGACACCGGGCCCGAAATGCTCTCGCGCGCGGCCACATTGAACTGGGACGCCACCGCGCCGGCGACGGTGCTGGTGGGCATACCCCCTAGTGACCAGGTCACCGTGGTCGGCTCGGTGCACACCCTCGCCGCCCGGCACGGCCGCGCGGCGCTGGCCGTCATCCAGGGATCACGGCTGGTCATGGTGGTCAGCGGGAATCTCGGCGATATCGGCTACCCCTCCCCGTTCCTGGTCGATCTCCTGGCCGAATCGTTCTCGGAGGGCCCGGTGGTGATCGGCCCGACCACCCGCACGCTGTCGGCCGCGCACGTCAGCGCGGTCGAGGCGATGGCCGGAATGGAGGCGGTGGTGGGCTGGCGCGGGGCGCCGCGACCGGTACACGCCTCCGAGTTGCTACCCGAACGAGCCCTGCTCGGAGATCGTGCTGCGGTCGAGGCTCTCAACGAGTATGTTGTGCTACCGTTGGCCGCCGCCGGGTCGGCCTTGGCCGACACCCTCGATGCCTATCTCGATTGCGGCGGAGCCGTCGAGACGTGTGCACGCCAGCTGTTCGTTCATCCAAATACGGTCCGTTATCGGCTGAAGCGAATCGCCGACATCACCGGCCGTGATCCGATGAATCCGCGGGACGCGTACGTGCTCCGGATCGCTGCGACAGTAGGTCGCCTGACACGAACTCGTAACGAATCGCCAACTTCTGCCCCAGAAGCCTCTTCGGGCACCTTTTACGAAGATGGGGTGTAACGACTCCGGGCAGGGGGTCGATCCCGGCGAGCCACATGCCGTTTTGTGGGGTCCACACAAAAGCGGTCCGAAACCTTCATCGGCGTCGACATCTCGCCGGAGGCCCTCCACGGTGTTTTGTTAGAGGCGTGATCGCGTTGTACGCCCCAGGACAGGGCTCCCAGACACCCGGCATGCTCGCGCCTTGGCTCGATCTTCCCGGCGCGCGTGACCGTCTCGAACTGTGGTCCAAGGCTTCCGGCCTGGACTTGGTGCAGCTCGGCATCACCGCTACCGCGGACGAGATCAAGGACACGGCGGTGACTCAGCCGCTCGTGGTCGCCGCGGCGCTGCTCGCCTACGCGGAGATCTCGGACGCCTCGGTTCCGGCGGACACCCTCGTCGCCGGCCACTCGGTCGGCGAGTTCGCCGCCGCGGCCATCGCGGGGGTCATCACCCCCGACGAGGCCGTCACGCTGTCGGCCATCCGTGGTGCGGAGATGGCCAAGGCGTGCGCGCTGGAACCGACCGGCATGTCCGCCGTGCTCGGTGGCGACGAGGCCGCCGTGCTCGACCGGCTCGCCGAACTCGACCTCGTCCCGGCCAACCGCAACGCGGCCGGCCAGATCGTGGCGGCGGGCCGGCTGGACGCGCTGGCCGAGCTGGCGGCGAATCCGCCGGAGAAGGCACGCATCCGCGCGCTGCCCGTCGCCGGCGCCTTCCACACCGCGTTCATGGCTCCGGCCCAGGACGCCGTGGCGGAGGCCATCGCCCAGATCACCCCGGGCGAGCCGACCCGGACCCTGCTGTCGAACTTCGACGGCAAGCCGGTCACCTCCGGGCGCGACGCCGTCGACAAGCTCGCCGCGCAGGTCACCCGACCCGTACGGTGGGACCTGTGCACCGAGACGGTGCGCGCGGCAGGGGTCTCCGCGGTGGCCGAGCTGCCACCGGCCGGAACCCTGGTCGGCATCGCCAAGCGGGAGCTGAAGGGCACCCCGAATCTGGCCCTGAAGACCCCCGAAGACATCCCCGCGTTGGCCGAACTGTCGGCAAACGGTTAGCTTTCCACGCGGTGCGCAACGATGCGGCCGCGAATGAGACGGACGGAAACGCCCGGGCGTCTCGGATCGACAAAGAAAACAGACCGAAAACCATCGGACCCCCCGAGAGTAATAAGAAGGGAGCCACCAAGTGGCCGCTCTGACCCAGGAACAGATCGTCGAAGAGCTCGGCAAGATCATCGAAGAGGTGACCGGCATCGAGCCCTCCGAGGTGACGATCGAGAAGTCCTTCGTCGACGACCTGGACATCGACTCGCTGTCGATGGTCGAGATCGCGGTGCAGACCGAGGACAAGTACGGCGTGAAGATCCCCGACGAGGATCTCGCCAGCCTCAAGACCGTCGGTGACGCGGTCAACTACATCCAGAAGCTCGAGGCCGAGAACGCCGACGCGGCCGAGGAGCTCAAGGCCAAGTTCGGCCAGGGCGAGTAAGGGCCCGATACCGTGACCACTCCTTCCACCTTGAACGGGAACTTTCCCAACGTCGTCGTAACGAGCCTGGCGGCGGCCACGTCGATCGCGGGCGACGTCGATACGACGTGGAAGGGTCTCCTCAACGGCGAGAGCGGCATCGACGTTCTCGACGGGGACTTCATCGAGGAGTACCAGCTCCCGGTGCGCATCGGCGGCCGGATCAAGCTCAATCTCGAGGATGAGATCCCGCGCGTCGAGCGTCGGCGCATGTCCTACGTCGAACAGCTGGCGTTCGCCCTCGGCAAGAAAGTCTGGGAGAACGCCGGTGCGCCGGATGTCGACAAGGAGCGTCTCGGCGTCGCCATCGGCACCGGCCTCGGCGGCGGCGACGCGCTCATCGACTCGGTCGACAAACTGAAGAACGGTGGCTACCGCAAGATCTCGCCGCTGGCAGTTCAGATGGTCATGCCGAACGGGCCGTCCGCCGTGGTGGGTCTGGAATTGCAGGCCCGGGCGGGAGTGGTCACACCGGTCTCGGCGTGTTCGTCGGGTTCGGAAGCCATCGCGAACGCATGGCGGATGATCGTCATGGGCGACGCCGACATCGTCGTCACCGGTGGCGTCGAGGGCTACATCGACGCGGTGCCGATCGCGGCGTTCTCCATGATGCGGGCGATGAGCACGCGCAACGACGATCCGAAGGCGGCCTCGCGGCCGTTCGACAAGGACCGTGACGGTTTCGTCTTCGGCGAGGCCGGCGCGCTGATGGTCATCGAGACCGAGGAGCACGCCAAGGCGCGCGGGGCCACCATCCACGCGCGGCTGCTGGGTGCGGGCATCACCTCGGACGGTTTCCACCTCGTCGCACCGGATCCCACGGGTGACGGCGCGGCGCGGGCCATGCAGCGCGCGATGCGTTCGGCGGGGCTGTCGCCGCAGGACATCACGCACATCAACGCGCACGCGACCGCCACACCGATCGGTGACACGGCGGAAGCGAACGCGATCACCAAGGCCGTCGGCAACCACGCCTCGGTCTACGCGCCCAAGTCCGCCCTGGGCCACTCGATCGGCGCCGTCGGCGCCCTCGAGTCGGTGCTCACCGTGCTCAGCATCCGGGACGGCATCGTGCCGCCCACGCTGAACCTGGAGAACCAGGATCCGGAGATCGACCTCGATATCGTGCACGGCGAGGCCCGCCGGCAGGAGATCGAGTACGCGATCAACAACTCGTTCGGTTTCGGTGGGCACAATGTGGCGCTCGCCTTCGGCCGGTACTGACCCGTATCGGTCAATTCCACAGCGATCCCGGTGGGGTTTCCGGTAGCGGACAACCCGCGAAAACCCCACCGGGGCTTCCACATTCGCAGCCGCGTGAGCGACTCCACATTCCCTCGAGGAGAGAACGCGATGACCATCATGGCCCCCGCCGCGGCGGACGCCACTACCGATCCCCGGGATCCACTGGGTCGGTTGCAGCGCTTCTTCGACCCCGGCACCGTTCTCCCGCTACATCCTCGTGACAAGTCCGGCGTGCTGGCCGCGATCGGTGAGGTCGACGGTGTCCGCACCGTCGCCTACTGCTCCGACGCCACCGTCATGGGCGGCGCCATGGGCGTCGAGGGCTGCAAGCACATCGTCGACGCGATCGACACCGCGATCGAATCCAAGATCCCCGTCGTCGGCATCTGGCACTCCGGCGGCGCCCGGCTGGCCGAGGGCGTCGAGGCGCTGCACGCCGTCGGCACCGTGTTCGAGGCCATGGTCCGCGCGTCGGGCCTGGTCCCCCAGATTTCGGTGGTGGTCGGCTTCGCCGCCGGCGGCGCCGCCTACGGTCCGGCACTGACCGATGTCGTGATCATGGCGCCCCAGGGCCGCATCTTCGTCACCGGCCCCGACGTGGTGCGGTCGGTGACCGGCGAGAACGTCGACATGGAGACGCTCGGCGGCCCGGTCACGCACGGCAAGAAGTCCGGCGTGTGCCACATCGTCGCCGACGACGAGGACGACGCCATGCACCGCGGCCGCCGGTTGGTCTCGATGTTCGCCGAGCAGGGCGAGTTCGATATGACCGCCGCCCAGCACGGCGACGTCGACCTGAAGGCGATGCTGCCGGCGTCGGCCAAGCGCGCCTACGACATCAAGCCGGTCATCCACGAGCTGCTCGACAATGTCGACGGCGAGTCCTCCTTCGAGGAGCTGCAAGGCGGTTACGCGCGCAGCATCGTCACCGGCCTGGGCCGGCTCGGCGGTCGGACCGTCGGTGTGCTCGCGAACAATCCGCTGCGCATGGGCGGCTGCCTCACCTCCGAAAGTGCCGAGAAGGCAGCGCGTTTCGTGCGGCTGTGCAATTCCTTCGGCATTCCGATGGTGGTCGTCACCGACGTGCCCGGTTACCTGCCCGGTGTCGGCATGGAGTGGGAGGGTGTGGTGCGCCGCGGCGCGAAGCTGCTGCACGCCTTCGCCGAGGCGCAGATTCCGCGCGTCACCCTGGTGACCCGCAAGATCTACGGCGGCGCCTACATCGCCATGAACGCCCGCTCGCTGGGCGCGACCGCGGTGTATGCCTGGCCGGAGGCCGAGGTGGCCGTCATGGGCGCCAAGGCCGCGGTCGGCATCCTGCACAAGAAGGCCATCGCCAAGGCTCCGGAGGAGGAGCGCGAGGCGCTGATCGAGCGGTTGACCGCCGAGCACGAGGCCATCGCCGGCGGTGTCGGCCGGGCCTTGGCCATCGGTGTCGTGGACGAGGTCATCGACCCCGCCAAGACCCGCTCCACCATCGCCGCCGCGCTGGCCTCGGCGCCGGCGAAGGCCAGTAACAACAAGAACATCCCGCTGTAAACGGTTGTGCCGCAAGGGGCGGGCGGTCCGGTGCTCCGGGCCGCTCGCCCCTTTGTCGTATGCCCTGTGGACTACTCGCGGGCTGTGGACAACCTCCGTCGCGAGCCGGGTCGCTGTCGCGTTCGGCGCGTAGGCTCCCAGACGTCCGCACACACCGCGGCACTATCGAGGGGGATCACATGGACGCGGAAGAACAGCTCGCCGAGATGCGCACCGACCTGCTCGCCGCGCAGCACGCGCTGGAACAGGCGCACGACGACTACCGCCGCCTCCGCGACGACTACGTGCTCATGCAGTACGAGCAGATCGCCATCCGGCACGAGGTCATCGAGCTGGAACATCTGGTGCGCGAGAAGATGCGGGCTATGGCCGAGGAACTACGCCTACTCCGGGGAGACGAGGGCTCGCCGGACAGCTGAGGGGCAGTGGCCTCCGCTCAGCCCACGTCGCGCCGCAGCCAGGTGACCTCGGCGCCCTCGCCGCCCCAGCGGAAGGGCTCGAGGTCGTCGTCCCAGGGGGTGCCGAGGGCGTTGTCGATCTCGGCGGCGATCTCCGCCGGGGTGTGCCGGCCGCGCTCGCGCGCGACCCGCACTATTTCCCGCAGGCGGTTTTCTCCCACCATCACATCGCCGTTGGCGCCCGTGGCGCCGCGCCACAGACCGAGGCCGGGAGCGAAACTGTAGCGTTCGCCGTCGACGCCTTCGCTGGGATCCTCGGTGACTTCGAAACGCAGTACCGGCCATGCCCGCAAAGCGGTAGCAATCCGAGATCCGGTGCCCACCGGCCCGACCCAGTCGGTGGTGGCGCGCAACTGGCCCCGTGCGGCGGGCTGCGATGTCCAGCGCAATTTCGCGGGGGCCTTCAATGTCGACGAGAGCGTCCACTCGATGTGCGGGCACAGCGCCGCCGGCGACGCATGGATGTACACCACACCAGACGTCGCGTCAGCGAACTGATTCGATGCGCGCACCTGTACCTCCAGCTTCGACGTAGGACGTCTTCCCCAACATCCCGTCGAGCCGGTGCGTTGCCCGAGTTTACTGGAGTGCCCGGTGTTACGGGTGTTACTTTTCGGCCGTGTCGCGTGACGTCGTGATTTCGTCGATCACCGCGTCGCTGAACGTCGGCCACACCGCGCGGGCCCAGTCGCCGAAATTCTCGTCGCTGAGGGCCACGCAGGCCACCCCTAGCGCCGGGTCCACCCACAGGAACGTGCCGGACTGCCCGAAGTGCCCGTAGGTGCGTGGCGAGTTGGCGGCACCGGTCCAGTGCGGAGTTTTGTGGTCGCGGATCTCGAATCCCAGACCCCAATCATTGGGGCGTTGCGTGCCGTACCCGGGCAGCACCCCGTTACGGCCGGGAAATTGCGTCTCGGTGGCCTCGGCCAGCGTTTGCCCGGAAACCAGTGTGGGTCGCAGCAACTCACCGGCGAAACGCAACATGTCGTGTAGCGAGGAGCGCGCCGCGTGTCCGGCAGAGCCGGTGAGGACGGAGGATTTCATTTCGAGTGGTTCGAATACTGCCTCGTGCAGATAATCCGCGAAGTCGATTCCGGTCTGGTCGGTCACGAACTGCGCGAGGCACTCGAATCCGGAACTCGAGTAGATGCGCCGATCCCCCGGCTGGGCCATGATCACGTTGGTGTCGAAGGCCAGCCCGGAGGTGTGCGCCAGCAGGTGACGCACCGTCGATCCCGGCGGCCCGGCCGGCTGGTCCAGTTCGATGGCGCCCTCCTCCACGGCCACCAGAACCGCGTATGCCACAAGCGGTTTCGTCACCGAGGCGAGCGCGAAGACCCGCTCCCCGTCGCCCTCCACCCCGATGCTGCCCTGCGGGGCCACCACCCCGGCGGCGGCATGCCGAACCGGCCACTCCCGAATCTGTTCCAGCGCTCGCACCCGCACGAGCCTACGACCCGCCTTCCCCGCCCCCACAACGGGATCGGCGTGTCCCGCTGAGATTTTCACTCCATGAGGTCGCGCGCCATGTCGAACAGCTCGAGGGTGACGGCGTGCAGGAAATCACCGACCTGCTTGGGCGCCTTGCCCGCGAAGGCGCGAGCGTGCGTGCCCTCCAGGACGATGCCGAGCTTGAAGCAGGCCAGCACCGTATACCAGGTGACGTTGCTCAGATCGCGGTCGGAGAATCGCCCGTAGTGCTCGATCATCTCCTCCGGCGTCGGCAGCCCGCCGACCTCGCCCAGCTTGCCGATCAGCGTGCTCCTCGTGCCGCCCGGCTCCGGCCGGGTGGCGATCTGCCAGCCCAGGTCCAGCAGCGGATCACCGATGGTCGACATCTCCCAGTCCACCAGCGCCGCGACCTCGGGCCGGTCGTAGGAGAACATGATGTTCGCCAGATGGCAGTCGCCGTGCAGGATGCCCGGCCGCCAGTCGGCGGGCCGGTTGCGGTCGAGCCAGTCGCCGACCCGCTCGACGCCCGGAATCTCCGGTCCCGGGTAGCCCTCGTTGGTGCTGTAGGACTCGAGTTCGCCCAGCCAGCGCGAGACCTGCCGCTCCAGGAAGCCTTCGGGTTTGCCGTAGTCGGCCAGTCCGAGCGCCCGATAGTCCAGCGCGCCGAGACGCGCGATGGCCTCCACCGCCGACAGCCCCATCTGCCGCCGCACCTCCGGATCGTCGGCGTACAGCGCGGGCAGCTCGTTCTGCGGATTGAATCCGGTGATCGGTTCCATCAGATAGAACACCGCGCCGAGCACCGATTCGTCGGGACACGCGGCGATCACCTCGGGCGCGCGCACCCCGGTGCCGGTCAGCGCCCCGAGCAGCCGGGCCTCCCGCCGGATCACCTCATTGCTCTTGGGGCGCAGGTGTTTCGGGCCGCGGCGCAGTACGTAGTCGCGCCCGCCGCGGGCGAATCTCAGCATGATGTTCTGGGTGCCACCGCCCAGCGCCGTCACGTGCTCGAACTCGCCGCCGGGCAAGCCCTGCTCATCCATCCATTTTCCGACGATGGTGAAGTCGACGACGTCACGGTCCACTTCGGCCGGTTGCACCACAGACATGCCCCACATTCTGCACCAACGACCACAAGCAACTGAAGGCATCCGCCATCAATGCGGTGTGCGGGCGGTTCGCCCACACCGGATACGGTGACATCATGAGCACGACCCGCTCCCATCGGTACGGGAGCCGCAGCATACGGCGGTCTTGTCGGTGACCGTTCCACCCCTGCGCACGCTGCTCGTCGACAACTACGACTCGTTCACCTACAACCTCTATCAGCTCATCGCCGAGGTGAACGGCCTCGAACCGGTCGTGGTCCGCAACGACGCGGCCGAGGTGCCGGCGCTGACCGGCTTCGACAACATCGTGATCTCTCCCGGCCCGGGCCGCCCGGACGTGCCTCGCGATTTCGGCATCTCGCGACGCCTCATCGCCGAGGCCGACCTCCCGCTGCTCGGAGTGTGCCTGGGACACCAGGGCATCGTGCTGGCGGCGGGCGGGACGGTGACCGCGGCCCCGTCCGCCCGGCACGGCCACCCCGACCGGATCACCCACGACGGCCGGGATCTGTTCGCCGGGGTGCCCGCCGGATTCACCGCGGTGCGGTATCACTCGCTGTGCGCGGCCCAGCCCCTGCCCGAGGCCCTCGAGATCACCGCGACCTCTCCCGACGGCGTCGTCATGGGCGTCCGGCACCGCGACCGGCCGCAGTGGGGTGTGCAGTTCCACCCCGAATCGGTCTCCAGCGAGCACGGCGCCGCGCTACTCCGCAACTTCGCCCGGCTCACCCGCGACCACGCCGTCCGCCACAGACCCGGGCGACGCCCCGATCGTGCTTCGGTCGAGGCGTCGCGCGGGAGCGTTCCGCGAGCAGAACCCGCGGAACGCGTGGAGTTGCGGGTGCTGCACGAGGTGGTGGGGCGGGCGGTCGACGGCGAGGCGGTGTTCGGGGCGCTGTACTCGGCCTCGGCGGACGCGTTCTGGCTCGACAGCGCGCATGTGGAGCCGGGGCTGGACCGGTTCTCCTTCCTCGGCGACGCGGCGGGGCCGCTGGCCGAGGTGGTGCGGTACCGGGTGGGCGACGGATGCGTGGAGGTGCGGTCGCGGGCGGGGCGGCGCGTGGTCGCCGGAACGGTGCTCGACTATCTGTCGGACGGCCTACGCCGGCGAACGGCCCGATTACCCGATGTGCCTTTCGATTTCGCGGGCGGATACGTCGGCTACCTGGGTTACGAGGTGAAGGCCGACTGCGGGGGCGCCGCCGCGCACCGCTCCCCCACTCCCGACGCGCAGTGGATCTTCGCCGACCGCCTGATCGTCATCGATCACCTCGCGGGACGCACCCACCTGATCGCCCTCACGGACTCGGATTCCCTTGCGGCCAACCAGCATTGGCTTGCCGAGACCCGCGCCCTGCTCGGCACGCTGCCCGCCTGGTCCGAGCCCGAGCCGTTGCCGCTGCCCGCCGACGAACAGGAGATCGCCGCCGGAGCCGGGCGCGGCCGCGAGCGCTATCTGGCCGATATCGAGGCCATCCGGGCACAGTTGCGGGCCGGGGAGACCTACGAGGTCAATCTCACCGACAACGTGCGCGTCGCCGACGACGCGGACGGCGCGGCGGTGTATCGCCTGCTGCGCCACCGCAACCCGGCCCCCTACGCCGCGTTCCTGCGCTTCGGCGACCTCGAGGTCGCGTGCTCGTCGCCGGAGCGGTTCCTGAAGGTGAACCGCACCCGGATGGTGGAAAGCAAGCCGATCAAGGGCACCGCACCGCGCGGGCACACCCCGGCAGCGGACGAGAACCTGCGCCGCGCATTGGAATTGGATCCGAAGACCCGCGCCGAGAACCTGATGATCGTGGACCTGCTGCGCAACGATCTGGGCCGGGTCTGCGAGATCGGCAGCGTGCACGTGCCCGAACTCATGACCGCCGAGAGCTACGCGACCATGCACCAGCTGGTGTCGACGGTGCGCGGCCGGTTGCGCCCGGAGGTCGACGTGATCGACTGCCTGCGTGCGTGTTTCCCCGGCGGGTCGATGACCGGTGCGCCCAAGCTGCGCACCATGGAGATCATCGACGGGCTGGAAACCGAAGCGCGCGGGGTGTATTCGGGCACCATCGGCTTTCTCGGGCTGAACGGCACGGCCGATCTCAATATCGTCATCCGCACCGCGGTCCGGTACGGCGGGCAGTGGCGGATCGGGGCGGGCGGGGCCATCGTGCTGGACTCCGACGCGCAGGCGGAATACCACGAGATGGTGCTCAAGGCCGCCGCCGCGCTGCGAGCGGTCGCGGCGGCCCGGCGGGGGAATACCCCCGGGGGGGGCGCCTTGGGGCGCCACCCCCCCGCCCCTCCCTAATCCCCCCGGTGGGGGCCCCCGCCCCCCGCGGCGGGGGGCGGGGGCGCGGCCCCACGGCGGTCGAATCCCGCCGTGGCGTCCTCCTGAACGCGCGCTCCACCAGCGGAGGCGTCGAGTTTCCGGCATGTCGGCACCCCCTGGCATAGTTCGGATCACGATGACAGCCACCCACAGCGGCTCCACGCCGGTACCGACCTCGCTGCTCACCGTGCTGCTCTCCTGGCGGTCGGGGCACACGGTGGACGCGCACGCCCTGCTGCTGTCGGACAGCGGGCGAGTCCGGTCCGAGCGTGACGCGGTGTACTTCAACGCGCCCCGGCATCCGTCGCAGGCCGTCACGCTGGATCAGCAGCCGCTGCCGGGGACCGCGCGGCTGTCGGTGTCGCTGCCACGCACACCGGCCGAGGTCACGCGCATCGTGGTCGCGGGTTCGATCGAGGAGGGCGAGCTGGCCGCGGTGCCGGGGCTCACGATCAGCGTCGAGGACGCCGCCGGGCTGGTGGCGCGGGCCGATATCGCGGCCTCGACGGGCGTGCGGGCGATGGTGCTCGGCGAGTTCCATCGAGGCGAGGATCGCTGGTGGTTTCGCGGCGGTGGCCTCGGAAAGGCCGGGCTCACGGAGCTTTTCACCGATTTCGGCGTCCCTCCGGGCCGGTCCGTCTCACTGCACCGCACCACCGTCGATGATCGAGTGTGCGAAATCTTCTCGCCCCCAACGGATTCCGACCGTCCCGACTGGCATCCGGATCCCGGTGGCAGCGCCGCGCTGCGCTGGTGGGACGGCACGGCGTGGACCGAGGAAACCGCACCGCCGCGGCCGTCGGACCCGCGCGCCTGCAACCGATGCGGGCGGCGACGCGGCTGGCGGGTCCTCGGCCCTCCGTCACCGTGCCGGGCCTGCGCCGCCGAGATAACGGAGTACCTGCGCGGCTGGCGCGCCCGAGCCTGGCGCGTCCTGACCGGCGCCGGCCCGCGCTCGCCCGAGTGGGCGGACCTGTGGACCGCGCTGCGTTATCGGCACATCCCGCCCGACACCGGCCGAGCGGCGCTCCGGGATCCGGGCCTGGCCTGGCTCGAGCGGCTCACCGCGTTCGCCGGGGCCGACGGCGAGGTCACCGCCGATACCGTGGACGACTTCGAGACGGTCGCCGAGTCGTTGCGGCTCACCGGCCCGACGGTCGACGAACTGCGCCGCCGCCTGCATCGCGGCCGCGCACTGTCGCGGTTGCGCGCCGGCATGCTGCCGTTCGTGCGCGCGGCCGACCTGCATCTGGACCCGGAGGAGCGGGTCCACGTGGACGTCGCCGCGGTCCGCGTCCGGCGGCTGGCCCGCGGGCCGAAAACCACTGCGGGACGGCTGATCTGCTCCAACAAGAAGCTCCGGTTCGTCGGCCCCGAGGCGGGCGTGGAACTGCCGTGGGCGCGCATCGTGTCCGTCACCGCCGCCGGGGGCACCGTCTCGATCTCGGCGACCTCCGCGCGCGGCGGGGCCGACTTCGAGGTCGACGACGCGGAACTGGTGGCCGCCGCGATGGAGGGTGCGCTACGGGTGGCCAAACGGCTCGCCCTCGCGCCCGGTCGCCGCGACCGCCGCTCCATCCCGCCGGAGATCAAAGCCGAGGTCTGGCGCCGCGACGGTGGTCGTTGCGGCGAGTGCGGCGCCACCCACTACCTCGAATTCGATCACGTCATCCCGCTCAGCCGCGGCGGCGCGACGAGCGCGGCCAACCTGCAGATTCTGTGCCGCGCCTGCAACCGCACCAAGGGCTCACGGATCTGAACGACTATCAAGTTGTCCAGGCGGGTTCCCGGTGGACGGCCCAGGTTGATCGGTTGCGCGCCGCACGTCGTTGTCCGGCACCACCTCCGACACGTGCGCCGTTGCACGCGCCTGCCGTCTCGACACCCGCCTGGTACCGGGATTCCCCGTCTTCGCCCCTGAAACCTCTCGCTGCTGACGAAATCGTTCCCACGCGGACCGCCCCTGATCGCAGCCTCGGCCCCAGCTGACGTTCCCGGCAGCGGCGGGCCGATCCGGTTCAGGAGATCGTCATCGAGCTGACCCGATCTCGGGAAAGATGTGCCCGGTCAGCTGGCGAGCGCGGCACGGTTCGCGGAATGGATTGCGGCGGTGACCGTTTCGGGGGATTCCAGCATGACCAGGTGGCCGCAGGACGGCACGCTGAGGGCCGCGACCGGATTGAGCGTCTCGTTGAGCCGGGCGCCCGCCGCGGGCGAGAGGATGCGGTTCTGCTCGCCCCAGATCGTGGTGATCGGCGGAAAGGCCGGGCCGGGCCGGAATCGGTCGAGTTCGCCGAGACGGTGCAGGTCGCGGGCAATGGCGGCCGCCGGCAGCAGGCGCCGGGGTTCGGACCAGCGCCGGCGCAGCCCGGCGGCGAACTCGGCGCCTTGTTCGCGCCCGACCGAACCGAACTGCTCACGCACCACCAGACCGGCGACCGCCCCGGGCAGCCGAGTCATTCCGGCGAGCGACTCGACGCGCAGATACCGCGCCGCACGGGCCGTCCAGCCGGTCGGGGTGGGCCGCAGCGTGGCCGCGGTGAGCGGGCTGCTCAGCACCAGCGCCCGGACCCGCTGCGGATTGCGGCGGGCGTACAGCAGCGACAGCGCGCTGCCGAAACAGTGGCCGACCAGGGTGATGTCGCGCAGCCCCTGGGCGTCGACGAATTCCGACACCATGCGCAGATAGTTGTCGATGGTGTATCCCGAGTCGGGCAGGTCGGAGTCGCCGTAACCGATCAGGTCCAGGGCATACACCGAATGCGTCTGCCGCATCGCCCGGAACTGTTCCGACCAGATGGTGCGATCGCCACCGATGTTGTGCAGGAACAGAATCGGGTCGCCGGATCCCGCGTGGTCGTACGCGATGGACACGCCGTGGTAGTCGAACACCGGCATCGGGCGCTCTCCTCATTGAGTAGCGATGCTGCATTGCCTCTCCGGCCTCGGGCCGTCGGTATCGACATACCCCCTGCGCGGCTGTGGCACCCATACTAGCCGGTACCCCGCGTAACACGAGAAGCCCCTACAACCCCTGGCCTGCGGGGCATTCTCGATGGTCACCAGGCTAATCCGCTGTCAACCCGGGCAGCACGCCCTCGTCGCGCAGCCATTTCTGCAGTTCTGCCATCCCCGTGTCTCGATCTACCACCGGCCGGTACCCGAAATCCCTTGCGGCAGCGGAGGTGTCGTAGGTCCCGGTGCGTGTCATGACGGCGACCGTGTACCGCGACAGCGGCGGTGTCCAGCGGGCCGCGACGAACGGCACGCGCCGGAACGTCTCGATCACCGCGACGGCCGAGCGCACCAGCCGTGGATCCGGCTTCCGCGACGGCGGCCGGTAGCCCAGTTCGGTGGCGACCCGCGCGAGGAACCGCCACACGTCGGTGCGTTCGGCGTCGGCGACGAAGTAGGGCTTGCCACCGACATCGTCCGAGGCAGCGGCCTTGACACAGGCATCGACGATATTGTCGACGTGGCACAGCGACGCGTACACGTCCCGGCCGAACGACAGGTCCGGCAGCGTTCCGGCGGCGGCGCGTTCCAGCAGCCGCACGATCGGGCCCGACCGGTCGCCCGCACCCCAGATGGCCCGCGGCCGGAGCGCGCAAGTGGTGAAGCCCGGCGCGTTCGCCGCCAGCACCAGCCGTTCGGCGGCCGCCTTGCTCTCGCAATAGTGGTTCAGATAGTGGCGTGGGTACGGCACCGACTCGTCGATGTCCACCTGATCGCCACCGTCACGGTCCATCAGTGCGCTGGGGCTGGAGACGAAGACGAACCGCGACGCGCCGCCCGCCCGTGCCGACGCCAGCAGCCGCTCGGTCGCGCGCACGTTCGCCGCCCAGAACTGGTCCCGGGTGCCGCGCTCGTCAACCCTTGCGGCGCTGTGGAATACGACATCGACGCTCGATGCGGCCCGGTCCAGCGAACCCGGATCGGTCAGGTCACCGGTGATGCGCTCGACCCGGTCGGCCGCCGTACCGAGATCGCGAAGATTGCTGGTCGGCCGCACCAGAATCGCCACCTCGCAGGCCCCGTCCCGCACCAGCCGCCGGACCAGCGCGCCGCCCAGAAATCCGGATGCCCCGGTCACCAATGCCTTCATCGCGCCTCCTCGGCAGGCGGCCGGGCCCGCCACCAGGTCAGCCCGAAAATCTGGGTCATCGCGGCGGTTTCGAGCCGTGGGCGGCCGGCGAGTTCGTCGGCGGCCAGCGCGATCGGGATCTGCGCGGCGTGCCCGACCGTGCTGAGGAACATGTCGGCCCACCACAGCGCGCGCAGCACCCGGCTGGCCGGGGCCCGGCCCGTGAGCGCCGCCACCAGTCCCGCGAAAATGTACAACCAGCCCAGCACCGGAACTGCCCGGAGCGCAAGGGTTTTCACACGTTCTCCTTCCGTAGCCGCCGCTGTGCCCAGACCGCGAGCCGCTCGCGCCCGATCTTCGCGTTGTGCCGGACGTCGACCGGGAAACCCGGGTGGAAGAGGAACTCCCGGACCGGCGCGACGACCTCGAATCGTTCTCGGCGGGAGCGCAGTTCGGCTTCCACCTGCCCGGCGTCGGCGCCCGGCTCGAGTTCGACGCACAGCACCGGCCGCTGCGCGCCGCGAGCCCCCACTCCGACCAGCGCCGTGCGCGCCACTCCCGGCGCCGTGTTGAACACCTGCTCGAGCTGCACGGTGAACAGCGGTCCGGCGGCGGTATGGACGCGCTGGCTCTTGCGCCCGCAGAACCAGATTCGCTGCTCCTCGTCGATCCAGGCCAGGTCGCCGGTGCGGTGCCAGACCGTGGGACCGTCGACGATCTTGCCCATCGTGTTGGCCGCTTCCGGCCAGAAGTAGCGGGTGCTGACATTCGGCCCGGCCACCACGAGTTCCCCGACGCCGCGCGAGAGGGCCGAATCCGACTCCCGCGCCCGGACGTCCGCCCACGTGGGCAGCGGCTCGTCGGTGATCGGGACGATACGGGCGCGCACGTCCTTGGCCGGGCGGCCCACGCACACACCCGCGCCGCGGTGCGCGCGCTCCACCAGGCCGCCCAGCAGTTCCCGCGACTCGACCGTCGACATGGGCAGCGCCTCGGTCGCCCCGTACCCGGCGTACACGCGGACATCGCTGGGCAGCACCCGCCGCAGACCCGCGATGCACCAATCCGGTACCGGCGCACCGCCGGAATAGACGCTCCGCAGGCTCGGCAGCGCCACACCGCGCTCCTCGACATGGCGCAGCAGCGGGATCAGCACCGCCGGCGAGGCGAACATCGTGCGTACCCCGAACCGGTTCACCGCGTCCACCACATGCGCCGGGTCGGTGGAGCCGACCTGCGAGGGAATCAGGGGCGGCAGGACACAGCGCGAGCCCAGCAGCAGTTCGAGAATGCCCGCGACGGGCGCGGTGATCAGCGATGTCCCCGGGGCGATCCGCTCCCGCGCGGCGTCGACCTGATCGATCATCGCGCTGATGTTCCCGTGCGTGAGCACCACCGCCTTCGCCGGGCCGGTGCTGCCGGTGGTGTATGCGATCAGCAGCGGATCGTCGTCCGGCGCAGGCTCCCGAAGTGGTTCCGCCGCAAGCGGCTCGCGTCCCCAGCTCGCCAGTGTGGGCCCGCATCGGAACCACCGGCCGCCGACCGTGACCGTCACGCGCACCCTGCGGAAGTAGGGGCGGAACAGCACCCGCACCGCCTGCGCCTGCGGCACTCCCACGAACGCCTCGGCATCGGCGGCCCGCAGGCAGCGCAGCATCTTGCGCAGGCCCATGCCCGGATCGATGACCACCGGCACCGCACCGACCTTGAACAGGCCGTACAGCACGGCATACAACTCGGGACCGGGCGTCACCAGCACGATGGTCCGGGTACCGCGCGCCACGCCCGCGGCGGCGAAGCGCTCCGCGATCGCGGCGGACCAGTCGTTCAGTTCCGCGTAGGACAGCCGTCGATACTCCGGCAACCCGCCGGGCCGGGTGCCGGCGGGATAAATCACGGCCTCCCGTTTCGGATGTGCCGCAACGATTTCCCGGAATCGGTCCAGTGCGCGCCAGTAGACCGTGGCGCTCACGGCGCCGCCCGGTGCCCGAGCGCGGGAATGGCGAATACATATTTCGGCACAGCGGCCCCCTGAAATTATCGCGGAATGCGAGAAAGATACGGAGAGATTACCGCAGCGCGGATCCGCTCGCTACCGTAGTCGGCGTTCGAATCGCTTGCCACACCGGAGATTACGTGTGTCGCACGGTACCGTAACAAGTTTCGAGATACCCCCTATATCCCCCTATCGCGCCGCCGCGCGCGGTTACCCGGCAGTCACCGCCCACCTGATCTTTTGCTCCACGTGGACGGGAAAATCGCCGGTTACCAGCTGGATTCGAGCGCCGGCCCCCCCGGTCCGCGGTCGGCCGGTCCTGGTAACGTTCGTTTCGGCATCGGGGCTACTGGACAACCACGGCACCCGGTATCGGAAATTCTTCCGAATACCCATTCGCCGCACCAGAATTCGACCGCATTCGCTGAACAATCCTGAGAGTAGGGGGCCATGCGTACCCGTTTCGAGTCTCTGGGGGCATACACACCCAGCACCGTGCGATCCACCGAAGACGTGATCTCCAGTCTGTCCGTTCCGCGAACACTGGACTTGGAACGAATTACGGGGATCAAGAATCGCCACGTCCACAATTCCGATCCGGACGACTACGAATCGTCGTTCGAACTGGCACTGCGGGCGATCGACGACTGCCTGCGACATTCCGATTATCGCGCCGACGAACTGGACGTGGTGATCTCGGTGTCCATCACCCGCTTCCGCGGGCCCGACAAGTTCTGTTACGCACCGTCTTTCGCACTCATGCTGCGCAACGCCATCGGCGCCACCCGCGCCCTGCACTTCGACGTCTCCAATGCCTGCGCGGGCATGGTGACCGGCGTCCTGGTGCTGGATCGGATGATCAAGGCGGGTGTGGTCCGCAACGGGCTGGTGGTCAGCGGCGAGCAGATCACGCCCATCGCCGACACCGCGGCCCGCGAGATCAGCGAGCCGTATGATCCCCAGTTCGCGGCGTTGACCGTCGGCGACGCCGCGGTGGCGGTGGTGGTCGACGACCGCGGCGACGACCACGACGAGATCCACTACATCGAACTCACCACCGCGGCCTACGGCGCCGAATTCTGCCTGGGCATGCCCAGCGACAAGACCACCGGTATCGCGATGTACACCGACAATCGCCAACTGGCCAGCGAGAAGAGGTATCGGCAGGCCCTGGACCGGATGTCGGATTTCCTCACCGAGACCGGACGGACGTGGGAGAGCGAGAAATACGACTACTGGATCCACCACCAGTTCAGCGGCCCCGCGATCGAGCACATCAGTCAGCTCGCCGCACAGCATTTCGACACCCCGATGCCGCAGGCCCTCAACGTCTACGACGAGTACGGCAACACCGCCTCCACCTCGCACTTCCTGGTGCTACACGAACATCTTGCGCGGCAACGGATTCCACGCGGCTCGAAGGTGCTGATGATTCCGGAGGCATCCGGCATCGTCTCCGGCCAGCTCGCCGCGACCATTTCCCGACTGGAGGCCTGATCGTGAGTACCGCCATCGTTTCCGCCGCCACCTGCTTGGACCCGGACACCGGCAGCTACTTCGAGCTGGCCACCCGCGCCGGGCGGTCGTGCCTGGATCAGGCCGGTGTCTCGCCCGATCGGGTGGGCGTCCTGGTCAACGCCGGAGTCTTCCGGGACAGCAACATCTCCGAACCCGCGGTCGCCGCGCTGATTCAGCAGCGGCTGGGAATCGGACTGGAGTACCGGACCGGGCGGGTGCCGACCTTCTCGTTCGACCTGATGAGCGGAGCCTGCGGCCTGGTGCACGCCCTGCTGGCCACGCATACCTTCCTGGCGCCCGGCGAATTCGAGTACGCGATGGTCGTCGCCGGTGACGCGCATCCGTCCACCGAGCGCGTGGTAGAAGGCTTTCCCTATACCCCCGGTGGGGCGGCGGTGCTGCTGCGTTCGTCGCCGGGCGCGGGCGGGTTCGGCCGCCTGTACACCGCACAGACCGAGGGGGCCGCGGAGCCGACCGCGTGGGTGGATCTGACCGCCGCGGGCACCGCGGGCCGCACGGCCCTGACGCTGCGCGCCGGATCCGGCGACTCGCTGGCGTACGCGGTCGAGGCGGTCCTGGCCTGCCTCGCCGGCGAGGGACTGGACCGGGGCGATTTCGCCATCGGCAGCGCCGTGCTGCTGGCACCCGCCGCGGAGCCGGGCTTCCGGGAGCGGCTGGCGTACCGGCTGGGAGTGCCGTCGGTGGCGATCGCCGGAGTCGATCCGGACATCGGCGACCCGTGCACCGCGGCCCCGGTGCACGCCTATCTCGACGCGGCCGCGGCGGGCCGGCTCGACGCCGCGCGCGCCGTGCTGTTCCTGGCCGCCGACGACAGTTCCGCGGCCTGCCTGGCGTATCGGCCGCAACCACTCGAACCGACCGGTAATGCGGACTCGCTTCAGACCAAACACATTGACGTGTAGCATGATTCACGCGGTGAGCCGCCACCGGCCAGGGTGGGCGAGTGCCTCGGCGGCCACCATAGATCTGTGCACCGGCTGAATCCGGATGTCCACGAGACATCCACCGCCGCAATGATGCCGCTTCTCCAGACCCGGTCCCCGACGGGGCCGACACTCCCTTCAGTCGGGCACATCCGACCGATGAAGGGACTGGAGTATGCAGAGGTCGGTCGCTCGGGACCGAGTCCGGACATCGATCGTCGCCACACCGCGCGAGCAGCACGCCGCGCGACCGCGACGAGTCGACGGGGACGAGACAATCACCGCGCTGCTGCAGGGGGACGATCCGGAGCGGCTGCGGGCCGCCTCGGCGGTGGCGGTGCTCGGTGGCGCCGCCACCGTGCAGCTGTCGGCCGCACTGGCCGAGCTGGCGCCGGACCGAATACGCAGTGTCGTAGCGGATTTCACGGAGGCGGGCTGGGTCGAGCAGGAGCGCTTCGCGCATCCGGCGATCGCGGCGCGCGTCCTGCGGGACATTCCGGACGAAGAGCGCCGCGAATTGCACGGCCGGGCGGCGGAACTGCTGCATCGCAGCGGGTTTCCCTGTACGGTCGTGGCCGGGCAACTACTGGCGGCCGGTGACGCACGCAGCACCTGGGCCGCCCAGGTGCTGGTGGCCTCGGCCGACCAAGCCCTGTCGGACGATGAGATAGACAGTGCGGCAAAGCAACTCGAACTCGCGTACCGAGCCAGTCGGCGCGCGGGTAATCGCGCCGCGATCGCGGGGCGGCTGGTCTCGGTCGAGTGGCGGCTCAATCCGTCCACCCGCACCCGCAACTTCGGTCGCCTCAAGGCGGCGCTCTACACCGGCCGGGTGCCCTATGCCGAACTACCCGCGGCCGTACTGCACATGCTGTGGCACGGCTATCAGCAGCACGCCGACCACGCGCTGTCCAGGCTGGCCCGTGGACCGGCAGGCACGCTGACCTTCAGCCCGCGCGTGGATTTCCTGTGCGCGTGGCTGCGCTACACCCATCCGACCCATCTGGAGCGACATCACCGGCTGTTCGCGGACCGGGTCCGGATCGGCGCGGGCAGCACCGCCGACCGGGAATCGCCCCATCGGCAGGCCGCGGACCTGCTCACCGGGCTGCACGTGCAGCACCCGCCCGCCGACCTGGCCGCCGCCGCTCAGCGCATCCTGGCCTGTCACCGGCTCGGCCCCGCCACCGTGGAGACGCTGGTCGCCGCCGTCGACTGCCTCATCCACACCGACCGTCTCGACACCGCCGACGCCTGGTGCGCCTCGCTGCTCGCCGAGGCCGAGGCCCGGCACGCGCCGACCTGGTGCTCGATCTTCGCCGCCCTGCGCGCGGACGCCCTGCTGCATCGCGGGAATCTCACCGCGGCCGTCGAATTCGCCACGCTGGCGCTGAATCTGGTGCCGTCGGAACATCTCGGGGTGTGGGCGGGCCGGCCGATCGCGGTGCTGGTGCGCGCGCTCACCGCGCAGGGCAATCACCTCGAGGCGGCCGCTCAGCTGCGCCGTCCGGTGCCGCGCGCGATGCTGGAGTCGCGGTTCGCGCTGTCGTATCTGCGGGCCTCCGGCCAGCACTGCCTGGCGGCCGGGCGGCCGGCGGAGGCGCTGCGGCACTTCCGCCAGTGCGGCACCCTGATGCGGCAGTGGGGACTGGACTTCGCCTGGCTGATCCCTTGGCGCAACGACATGGCGACGGCCTATCTCGACCTCGGCGAGCGACGCCGGGCCCAGGCGCTGGCGACCGTGCACCTGGAGCTGATCGGCGGGCCGGAACGCCATCCCAGCGGCGGAGTGTCGCTGCGGGTGCTCGCCGCCACCGGCGACGCCCATCGCCGCGTACCGCTGCTGCGCCGCGCCGTGGCGGTGGCCCGCACGGGCGCCGACGGCCTCGAACTGGCCACGGCCCTGGGCGAACTCGGCCGCGCCCATCGGTCGATCGGCGACGCCGACAAGGCCAGGCCGCTGCTGCGGGAAGCGGTCCGGCTGGCCGAGTCGTGCGGGTCCGGCGTCCTGGTCCGGCGCCTGCGCGGCGACCGCAACCCGCCCAGCGCCGCGCCGCAACCGCCGGTGCGGGCGACGCCCGGCCGCGTCGACGCGCTGAGTCCCGCCGAGCGGCGGGTGGCCGAACTGGCCGCGCTGGGCAAACGCAACCGCGAGATCGCCGACCTGCTCGAGATCACCACCAGCACGGTGGAACAGCACCTGACCCGGGTGTACCGCAAGCTCGGCGTCGCCCGGCGCGGGGAGTTGCGTTTCGTCCTGGCCGTGCGCGAAACAGCCGAATCGGCCGCCGGATAGGGGCGGCGGAGGCCCGAACGCACCGCGCTCGCGAGCATTTCGAGAATATGATCCCGATTGTCCGCAATTCTCCGTTGATTAGCTTTCTCGGCACGGTCTCGATTCGCGGTGCGGTAGCGAATTATGCCGGTTCGCAGCCCTTTCCGATCGCGGCGGGAAGGGCAGGGCCACCGCAACAAGCCACAACGGATTCTCGACACGAGTGCTGCGACGTTGCTATTGATTTACACGGGGAATGTTCCGTAATGGTAGCGGAACAGTGGCTGTAGAACACTTCAAGATCAACTGAAGTAAAGATCAAAAAGCGTGCTTCCCAACGAACTTCGCCTGTGTATGCTGATATCGATCGAGTTCCCATAACGGAATGGGACGACGCGAGGGCGGTGTCGTAGGTGAATGTCGACAGGATCCGGATACGGCGTGTGGCCATCGTGGCGATTGCTGTCGGCGTGCTGGCTCTGATGGCGGCGGGCGTATTGGATCATTTGTTGCTGGGTGTATTCACTTGCGTCGGCCTCGGATTGGGCTGGGCGAATGCACGACTCACCTGGTCTTCGGTCACCCGCATAACCCGGTCGGAAGCGCCGAGCAAACAGGCTCTGACGGTATCCACCGCCGGGCGGCTGTTCGGTATCACGGCGCTTTCCCTGCTGGTGGCGTTCCTGGCGCGGCCCGACGGAATCGGAATCTTCTTCGGGCTGGCCGTATTTCAGGTCGTCCACATTCTCTTCACCGTCGTGCCCGAAGTGAAAGGGATCCGCCAGCTGCCATGACGACTCCCGCTGTACTGCTCGCCCAGGAAGGCGAATCCGAACCGAAGATCAAGGTCGGTCACCACGCGGTGGCGCACGCCTTCGGCATGGAATTCAATGTCGACACCGTCGTGTCTACCTGTGTCGCGGCGCTGATCGTCATCGCACTGGCGATCGCCCTGCGAATCAAACTGACGTCCGGCGTGCCCAACGGCGTGCAGCTGTTCTTCGAAACCGTCACGGTCGGAATGCGAAATCAGGTGGAGAGCGCGATCGGCATGAAGATCGCGCCCTTCGCGCTGCCGCTGGCGGTCACGCTGTTCACGTTCATCCTGCTGTCGAATTGGCTGTCGGTGTTGCCGGTGCAGTACGGCGACGGTGAACTGATCGCGCCCCCGGCCTCCGACGTCAATTTCGTCTACGCGCTGGCGCTGTTCGTCTTCGCTTTCTACCAGGGCGCGGGTATCGCCCGGCGCGGGCCGCTCACACACGGCAAGCTGCTGCTGAAGGGCCATACCGGGTGGGGGCCGATGGTATTCGTGAACATCATCGAGGAGATCGCGAAACCGATCTCGCTTTCGCTGCGGCTGTTCGGCAACATGTTCGCCGGCGGCGTGATGCTGTCGGTGATCACGCTGTTCCCCTTCTGGATCAGCTGGGGCCCCAACGCCGTGTGGAAACTGTTCGACATGTTCGTCGGATTCATTCAGGCGTTCATCTTCTCGCTGCTGACCGTCCTTTATTTCAGCCAATCCATGGCATTGGAGCACGAGGACCACTGAGCCACACACCCTGATCGGCGCCGCCGGTCGACCAATGTTCGAGAACAGGAAGTGAAAATGGCAGATCCAGCAACCGCGACCATCATCCAGGGCGCTCTCATCGGTGGCGGTCTCATCATGGCCGGCGGTGCCATCGGCGCCGGGATCGGTGACGGTCTCGCGGGTTCCGCGCTGATCGAGGGGGTCACCCGGCAACCGGAGGCCGAGGGCAAGCTGCGCGGCAACTTCTTTCTGACCGTCGGTCTGGTCGAGGCCGCGTACTTCATCAACCTGGCCTTCATGGCGCTTTTCGTATTCGCCACTCCCGGTAAGTAATTCATCATGTCCCCGCGCACCGATGTGGCCGCCGAGGGGAATTTCCTCATCCCCAACGGCACCTTCTTCGCCGAACTGATGATCTTCCTGATCGTGCTCGGCGTCATCTGGTTCCTCGTCGTTCCGCCGATCCGGAAGGTGCTGGCGGAACGCGAGAACCGGGTCTGCGAGACCGCGGTCAACAGCACAGCGGCGAAGGAGACCCTCGCCGAGGCCGAGGCCCGTTATCAGACCGCGCTCGAAAAGGCCCGCGCCGAAGCCGCCGACATCCGCAACGAGGCCCGCGCCGAAGGCCGGGCCATTCTGGAGGAGATGCGCGGCGAGGCACAGCGGGAGGCCGACGAGATCGTCGCCGACTCCGCCGCGCAATTGCGCGCCGAGGCAGACCAGGTGGCCGCGGAGCTTCGTCATGAGGTCGAGCCACTGGCTCAGTCGCTGGCCGCGCGTGTGGTCGACGGTGATGATCGGCACGCCGGAACGGGTTCCGGCCATCAAACAGGACGGGCGTCGTCATGAATCATCCCAGTGGCGTGCTCGCCGAGGGCATCTACGACATCACCATCGACTGGCCGGTGTTCCTCAGCCAGCTGTTCGGTTTCGCGGTAATTGTGTTCGTGGCCGTGAAATGGATTGTGCCGCCGGTGAAAACGCTGATGGCCCGATCCCAGGAGACGGTCCGCAAACAGCTCGAGGAAAGCGAGCAGGCCGCGGTCCGGCTCACGGAGGCCAAGCAGGCCTACGACAACGCGCTCGCCCAGGCGCAGGCCGAGCTCGAGACCTTGCGAGCCGACGCGCAGACCGACGCGAAGTTCATCGTCGCGCAGATGCGCGAGGCGGCCGCCGCCGAGGTCGAGCGGGTACGCAAGCAGGGCCGCGCGCGGATCCTGCAATTGCGCCGCCAGATGGTCAGCGACCTCGAGACCGACTTGGCCGCCGCCATGCTGGAGCTGACCGAGGAGAAGGTCCGCGATCGGGTCAGCACCCCGCAGGCCAAATCGGACAGCATCGAGCGCTTCCTGGAAGATTTGGAGGCCCTGGCCAATTCGGGCAACGGTGTCCAGCGCCGAGTGCAGCCCCGCCGGATCTGACCACCACCCCGCCGGGAGCGGCTCCGTGCCTTTCCGTGCGATCTCACAGCCTGCTGTTCGGCGCTGTGAGTGTGGTGCAACGCACAGGCCATAACCCGACAACGGCCCGCGACCTTCGAATAACCGTTTCGCAATCAACGGGTGGTGTCCTTGAACCATGAGCATCACGTCATGGTTCAGGTCCAAGTCCGAGCCGACCGCGGTGGTCGAGCCGGGCACGATCTACGAGCAGATCGGCGGCCAGGAGGCGCTCGAGGCAGTCGTCGAGGATTTCTATGTGCGCGTCCTCGCCGACGCGGAACTGGCGCCGTTCTTCACGGGCACCAACATGTCCCGGCTGAAGGGCCGGCAGGTCGAATTCTTCGCCGCCGCACTGGGCGGACCCGAGCCGTACACCGGCGCGCCGATGAAGCAGGTCCATCAGGGCCGCGGCATCACCATGCACCACTTCGGCTTGGTCGCCGGGCATCTCACCGATTCCCTGAAAGCGGCAGGGGTACCGGACGATCTGGTAGCGCAGATCATCGGCGCGGTAGCCCCATTGGCCGACGACATCGCCTCGGACGCCAAGTAGCGGTCGCGGGTGGAGTCCAGCCCGAACACTCCACCCGCACCGAACGCCGATCGGCCCCAGCGCTGGGAATCGGGCGCTGGCCCGCCGAGCTGTCGCGAAGTACCGTTGCCGGGCCCAGCCACCCGTCACCGGAACGAGGACATGCTCTACCTGAAGATTGTCGCGTGGGGCTTGGTCGCGGGCCTGGTCAATTCGGCCGCAATGGCGATCCTGTACGGAAACCCGTGGGTGGCGCGCATTCATGCCGCGGAC
The DNA here is from genome assembly GCF_029868745.1 of Nocardia wallacei. Classification (GTDB taxonomy): domain Bacteria; phylum Actinomycetota; class Actinomycetes; order Mycobacteriales; family Mycobacteriaceae; genus Nocardia; species Nocardia wallacei_B. The sequence goes on from NZ_JARWOP010000120.1 coordinate 41,667, forward strand.
CACAGGGCGAATGTCGCCGGACCGAGCACACGCTCCGGCTCGAGGAACTTCAGCGCTCATTTCCTCGGTACCCAGCTCGAGGTGTACGTCGTCACCATCGGCTACGCCTGGCTGCATCCACTCCTTCCGCTGCACGGACTGATCGGCGCGCTGGCCCTGGCTCTACTCTTCGCGGCACTACGAACCTGCGCGCCGGTGTGGGCGCTGTGGCTGCAGGCCACCCACTCCGTCCGCTACCTGGCGGTAGAGGTCGCGGCGGGCATTCTCAGCAGCATCGCTGTCTCGCTCACTCTGTATCTGCTCATGTGAAGAACTCACCCCGGAGTCGCTAAGTACCGTCGACGATGGCGTTGATCAGAGTGCGGCCGTCGTGACTGCTCACGGTGACCTTCTGGACGAATTGCGCCGGCAGAGTGCCGGGCCATTGTTCGAACAGATCCAAGCGCCACAGTGTGCCGCGACCGTCGGGCAGCCGGGTGATCCGGGTGCAGTATCGGGTGCCGGCCGGGGTGCGGTCTATACCCTGCTGGATCACGTCGGCCGACGGAACGGTCGCGTCCGGGGCAACCACGCCGCGGGCCGCGGCGCCGGAACGCTGCACGTAGTAGGCGTGTTCGAAGGCCAGGATGGCGCTGGGCGCGTCGGCGGTGCCGCCGGGGCCGGTGCCGGTGGCGAAATCCGAGCCACGGGTGTCGCGGCAATCCGCGATAGCCATCGCGTCCGTGGGTGGCGCGGGGTCGCGACCGATCGACGGCGCGACCGGGGCGCCGATCACGGGTACCTCGGTCGCCCGCGCGCTGTCCTCGCTGGAACTGCCGGGCGTCAGCACTACGGCGTTGATCAGCATCGCGAGGGCGATCATGACCAGGCCCGACCCAGCCACCAGCGACAACATCAGCGCGCGACCGCGGCGACGCCGCGCGGTGCCCGTCTCGCCGCGACCACGTCGTGACCGGCGGCGCGCCGCTGCGCCGGAGGACGGATCGACCAGTGCCGCGACCGCGGTATCCGGAATGGCCCAGCCACTCTGCGGCGGCCGGTCGTCGGACGGCTTCTCGTCGTCGCCGCGCCAGGTTTTCCACACTTGCGTGTCCGCGACATCGGGGTCGAAATCGTCGTCGTACGCCGGGGGCAGCGGTTTCTCGTAGCCGCGCGCGTCGGCGCCGAGGTACGTGGCGACGTCGATCTCCTCGATACCGGTGCCCACCGCTGCCGCCGCGACCTGGGTGGGCGTGGGGGTCGGCGGGCGGCGGGCGGCGTTCAGGTGCTCGGTGCCGTCCTTGCGCGCTGTGCTGTTCCGGCGCACGGCGTCGATCCAACGCGGTTGGGAGCCTTGATGTTCGGCGTCGCCCTGGCGGACGCCTTCATGTTTCAGGCTCGGTGGCTCGACGTCGTCGCCGCCCATCGCCGCTGGTGGCTGTGGCGGGGAGCTGCCCGCACGCAACAACGGCAGCGGAGGTGCGAACGGGTTGGCTCCGGCACCGCCGGTCTGCTCGGCGCCCGCCTTTTCGGGCCCGGTATCGCGGTCACTCATCGGCGTCGAAGTCGGCAGGGAACGATCCGAGAGCAAGCACCGTCTCGCCGGCATCCGCAGTGATCTGCTCCCCCGTCGGGATCACGGTGACGCCGAGCTGCCCACGGCGCGGCACCTCGGTACCGGGTGGTGGTGGCGGTACTTCCCCACCAGGTGGTGGTAGCACAACATCGGACGACGGTGGCACCTCACCACCAGGCGTCGGCGGCACCTCAACACCGGACGGTGGTGGTACCCCCGCACCAGGTGTCGGGGGCACTTCCGCGCCAGGTGCCGGGGGTACTTCCACGCCAGGTGCCGGCGGTACTTCCGCACCAGGTGCCGGCGGTACTTCCACGCCAGGTGCCGGGGGTACCTCCACACCAGGCGGCGACGGTGGTGGTTCCGCACCAGGTGCCGGGGGTACCTCCGCACCAGGCGGCGACGGTGGTGGTTCCGCACCAGACGGTGGCGGTGGTTCCGCACCGAGCGGTGGCGGCGGTTCCTCGACGCCGGGGCCTGCGGGCGGGCGGTTGGTGGATGGCGGCGGCAGCGAATCGTCCGGGGGGACAAGCGGTTCCGACGGAGGCGGAGCGGACTGCGGATTCGGCCCGCCTCCGGTATCAGGCGATGGAACCGGGATATCGCTGTGTCCTGCCTCGGGCGAGGGCGCCGAATCACCACTATCACCAGCCTCGGGCGACGGTACCGAATCATCACCCTCACCGGCCTCGGGCGACGGAACCGGACCACTACCCTCACCAGGCGACAGCGCCGAATCACCACCGTCACCGACTTCAGGCGACAGCGCCGAATCACCACCGTCACCAACTTCGGGTGACGGCTCGGAATCACCGCCCTCACCAGCATCAGAGGACGGTGCGGGGGTGTCGCCCGCGGCGGTGCCCTGGCCATCCTGTCCGGCCTGATCTGGACCAGCACCGTCCCCCGGCTGTAGCCCGAGGACGGCCGGGAGACCCTCCTCGATCGCCTTCTCGGCGACCTTGCCGCCCTCTTCGACGCCGTACACGACCGCCTCGGCCACGCGCTCGACGAGGCCGGTCCCGGCCTGCACCGCCGCGTGTAGCGCGGTGGTGCCCAACTGCACCGCCGTTTGCAGAGCTGCGATTTGCACTTGGGCCTCAGCGAGTTTCGTCATAGCGGGCGATGTCGCCGCGTTGGCGCCGGGGCCGGAGGCCTCGGGCTCGGCAGTCGTGGAGGCTTCGGGGGCGGGAGGAGCGACGGCGGCCAGGCGGCGGCCGTGGTCGTCGAGTTCGGTACGCGCCGCACTGATCACCACGAGGGCTTCGCGCAGTGCCAGCGCGCCGCGGTCGATCACCGCGTCGGTGTCCGAGAGCGCGGTGGCGACCGACATCATTCCGTTTGCGTCACTGCGGAATTCCGCGATGATGCGGTCCATCCGGGCGCGGGCGATGCTGGTGGTGGTGTGCGCGGCGGCCAGCAGATCCAAATAAGTACCGGTGCGGTCGTGCAGTGCGTTCACGTCGGCCGCCGCCGCGCGCATCGCCGGGACCGCGGTGTCGGCGGCCGAACCGAGGGTGGTCGACTCCACCGCGGCGATACCGGCACGGTGCACGGCCTCGGTTCCGCCGATGTGGGCGGACACGTCACCGAGAGCGCCGGAAATGGCGGCGGACGGCACACTCGCACCCGATCCGAGCGCGGCTCGCAACGCGTACAACGGACCGACCAGAGCGGCCACCATCGGCGGATCGGGGATCTCGACGCCGGTCTCGTCGGCACCCGTGGAAGTCAGGCGTCTCATGCGAGCACCCACCCGGCGTGTCCGATCTCGGCCGCGGCGTCCGCATCGGTCGCGCCGGTGACGCCGACCAGGCAGGACAGCGCCTCCCCGCAACGACCGACCTGCCCGGAGGCGGCGGTCAGCGCATCGACATGGCCACCGACCGCGGCCACCCAGCGAGCAGCGAAATCGCGGCCGATCTCGCCGAGATCATCGGTCAGACCATCGATGTCGGTGGCGCCCGCGGCGGATCGCGCCGCGATGTTCAATATGGCGGCCACGTCGGCGGCAGCCGCGGTGTATGTGGCCACGGCCGCAGCATCGACGTGTAACTGCTGCTGCATGCGGTCTCCCTCACCCTCGCATCTGTCGAATACTTGGACGGCGGCCGGAGCGGATCGGTTCCCTCTCCGCTGATTTGGCGGAAAGGCCGACGTCACCGCAGGTCGCAGGCGCAGCAAGGGCGACCGTCCGCCCGACTCGCATTCGCGCAGTTAGAATCTCGGCCATGCCTCCAAGTTCAAGGCCTTCGGTTCGCGATAGTCTGGTTATTTGCACAACAGTTCTGAACCCGGGCCCGAACTACCAAAGTTGGATCGATTACCACCTGCGGCGAGCCGACCTGATTCTGATACTCATGGACGATGCCGCCGAGCGGCCGAAGTTCGAGCCCTTCATAAAAGATCCGCGAGTTATTTTGCTACCGGGAAATCCCGACCGCAGTGATATGACACCGTCGGGCCTCATGGATCGAATCAACGACAATACGCAATTCGTCGTCAATTTCGCCGCGAAACACGGGATCGACTGGGTCATGGCGTTGGACCAGGACGAGATCCTGTTCGACCGCGGCGACAGCAGCTGGCGGACCATGGACGACGTCGGCCAGGTCACGTTCATGAACCACGAAGCGGTACCTGTCGCCCACGAGATCGATAATTTCTACGCCGAATGCACGCTGTTCCGGGTCAACGGCCGAAACGAATTCATGGCCTACGGAAACGGCAAGAGCGCCGTGCGGGCCGCCCCCGGCGTCCGCGCGGGAGCCCACGAATTCTCCGGCCACCGCGGAGAGCGACGCATCATGGAAAGCCCCGCCATCCTGCACTACCCGAACCCGACATTCGAGAGCTGGGTAGCAAAGTTCAAGAACTTCACCACCTTCTCCGACCACTGGCGAGACAACCCCGAAGACCCCATCCTCCTGTCCTTCATGCTCCGCTCCCGCGACCTGGTACACGCCGCCCTCGAAAGTGGCGACTGGAACGAGGCCCGCACCTACTTCCACTCCTGGATACCCGACAACAAGACCCGCGACCAACTGCTGGCAACAGGAGCCTTACAATACTTCGACCCCATGGCGGAACTATCCAGCCCTGAAACCCGGTCGGTCACGGTCGGTGAGTAAGAACTCGAACTCATACCCCTGGTGAGGTGAGTGGGACGGGTGGGGCGGTGTTCAGCTCGCTCCGGCTGTCCAGGGATCGATGACTGAAACACGTGCCGCGCGAAACGGCGCTGTGTCTCGTGTCGCCACGGTCATACCCGCCGCGGTGGCGGTCGCAGCGATCTGGCCGTCGGCGGTACCGATCGCCGATCCAGCCGTTCGAGCTGCTGCCATTAGTTCGACATAGGCCCCGGCAGCGGCGAGGTCGAACGCGAGCACGCGGCCGGCGAACAACGGCAGCACGCGGGCCTCGAGCCGGTCGTGCAGCAGGTCCCGCCGCTTGCCCGCTGGCAGAGTTGCGACGCCGAACCGCAGTTCTGCGATGGTGATCGCGGACAGGTACAGCGTGCGTAGCGGCTGGCGGTCGATCCAGGCCACCACGCCCGGATCCGGCGCTTTGCGCATGGTCTCGGAAATGACGTTCGTGTCGAGAACGATCACGAGTCGAACTCCACCGGTTGTGCCGGAATGCGATCCCGCGCGGTGAGTGCCGCGTGCTCGGCGTCGGTTAGCTCAACCTCGCGGCCGATATCGGCCAGCAGCGACCCCAACCTCACGTCCGGGGCCGGCATGACGGCCTCGGTGAGGATCGCCCGGACTTCGGCCTCGGTACTCCGGCCGTGCTCGGCGGCACGGCGGCGCAGTGCTTCGCGAACGTCGTCGGGTAGGTCTCGCACCGTCAATCTGGCCATGGTCAATCACCTACTCCTAGGATGTGACGCCAACGGCGTCACTGCCATCAATGACGTCATCGCCTGCAATAATACGACAGGTTCCCGATGGTCAGGTCGATTCCATACCGCCGTTTGAAGCACTCGTCTGCTGCCACCCCCTGTAGCACTCGACGTAAAGAGCACCGTATTGGTTCCGCTGCATATCTCCTTGGTTCAGCTAGGAATGCCTTACGCCCCGGACCCTGCAGAGACCGTGACACAAGGCATCGAATGCACGAAAACTACTGCGCAAGAAGGGAACTCACGATTTCCGCCGCTTAGGCAACAACACCACCGCCTGTTCGCTCGGGAAACCGGACGATGCGCGATCGGCCCCCATAAGCGCTGTTCTGGATCAACTCGGCTGCAAGATTCAGTGTTTCTGCTGGTGAAGTGGATGGTGGGACGGGTGGGGCTCGAACCCACGACCAACGGATTATGAGTCCGCGGCTCTAACCGACTGAGCTACCGTCCCCCGGGCGCCGCGTGGTTGGCGGGCGTTGCGATGGTACCGGGTTCGGTGGGGCGGTTCCTAGTCGGATCGCCGGGATAGGGTGGGGGCGACGGATGGGAGGTCGGTTGTGGCGGGATTGTTGGTGAAGGTGCTGCGGGGGCATCAGTGGGTTTATGAGAAGTCCGGTGGGGTGGTGGGGCATCGGCTGTTGTTCGGGAATCCGACGTTGCTGCTGCGGACCGTGGGGCGGAAGACCGGGCAGGCGCGGACCAGTGCGCTGACCTATGCGCGGGACGGGGAGGATTATGTCGTCACCGCGTCCAACGGTGGGTCGCCGCGGCCGCCGGGGTGGCTGGCGAATGTGAAGACGCGGCCCGACTGCGAGATCCAGGTCGGGCGGCGACGGATACCCGTCACCGCCCGCCCCACCTACCCGGACGACCCGGACTACGCCCGACGGTGGAAGCTGGCCGACAAGGTGAACGGCGGCCGATACACCCAGTACCAGACGATGACCGAGCGGCCGATCGCGCTGGTCGTGCTGAGCCCGCGGACCTGACGCGCTCACACGGTGAGAATCGTGCGCCCCACCGCCTGCCGGGCCTCGATGGTGGCGTGCGCCTCGGCGGCTCGTTCCAGCGGGAAGGTCTGGCCCACAACGACTTCCAGGCTCCCCTCGGCGGCCAGGACCAACGCACGGGCACCCAGTGCGTGGAAATCGGTGCCCGCGGCGGTGATGTCCATCAGCGTCGACACGGTGATGCCCTGTGCGGCAGCGTGTTCGGTGTCGAGTTCGGCGAATCCGCCTGCGGCATTGCCGTATCCGAAGAAGCGCCCGCCCGCCGCGACAACGCCGAGGGCGTCGCGGCCGATGGGTCCGCCCGCACCGTCGAGCACCACGGCCACGCCCGCACCGCCGGTCCGCTCCAGCACGCTGTCGGCCCAGCCGGGTTCCTCGTAGTCGATCACCTCGGTCGCGCCGAGTCGCCGCGCCAGGTCGAGCTTGCGCTGTCCGTGCGCCGCGGCGATCACCCGCGCTCCGGCGGCCCGCGCCAATTGCGTGAGCAGTATGCCGAGACCGCCACCGGCCGCCGTGATCAACACGGTTTCCCCGGCTTGTATCGCCGCCTGCTCGGCCACCGCCAGCGCGGTCGTGCCGTCGTGGACCAGGGCCGCGGCGGGCACGAAGTCCAGGCCGCCGGGCAGTTCGGCGAGGGTCTCCGCCTTGGCGAGCGCCTGCTCGGCGTAGCCGCCGATGGGCAGCCCGCCGCCGATCCCGCTGGCGGCCGTCGCGCTCGCTACCCGTTTGCCGAGCCACGCCGGATCGACGCCCTCCCCCACCGCCGACACCACGCCCGCGACCGCGCCGCCCGGCACGTACGGCGGCCGCAGGGGGAAGAAGTCGGTGCCCCAGCCGCCGCGCAGCCGCGCGTCGAGGAACATCACATCCGCCGCCGCGACGTCGATCACCACCTCGCCCGTTCCGGCCACCGGAGCCGGCGCCGTACCCGGCACCAGGACATCCGGTCCCCCGAAAGTCTTCGCCTCGACCACTCGCATCCTCGCCACGTCCCTTCGATTCGGCATTGCGGAACCCAGCCTGTTACCTGAAGCGTGGTTCAGGTCAAGGGGCGGGATGCCAGAATTTCGCCACGCGGCCCGCTCGGTTGGTGATCGCACAGGAACTCCGTTACTCTGGTCTGCGAGGGGAGTACTTCCCAAGTGCCATGCCGGTCAGTACGGATTCCGCCGTCGGAATCCCCGGGTGGCCACCCGAGTGAGGGTGAAGGAGACCTCGGGTGAGTTGCCATGCCCGAGGAGACTTATGAACCCCACCGATACCGTTCTCGCAGCCAGTGCGCTGCACACCATCGGCACGCCGTGGCTGTGGGCCGCGACCATCGCCGGTGTGCTGGCGCTGCTGGCGCTCGATTTCGTCGTCACCCGGAAACCACACGAGGTGTCGATGCGCGAGGCGGTCGGCTGGTCGGTCTTCTACATCGCGCTGCCGGTGATCTTCGGGCTCGTCCTCTGGATGGCCTACGACGGCACCGTCTCCACCGAATTCTTCACCGGCTATCTGCTGGAGAAATCGCTGTCGGTCGACAACCTGTTCATCTTCATGCTGTTGCTGGCGGCCTTCGCGGTGCCGGCGGCGCTGGCGCAGCGGGTGCTGTTGTTCGGCATCGTCGGGGCGTTGGTGTTGCGCGGCATCTTCATCGCGCTGGGCGCCGCCGCGCTCGCGTCGCTGGACTGGGCGTTCCTGCTGTTCGGCGCCATCCTGCTGGTGACGGCGGCGAAGCTGCTGATGGACGCGGCGAGCGGGCACGAACAGGAGGTCGACATCTCGCGCATGCGGTCGGTGCGGCTGATGCGCAAACTGATGCCGGTCACCGACGACTACCGCGGCACCCGGATGACCGTGCGCGAGGCGGGCAAGCGGGCCCTGACCCCGCTGGCCTTGGTCGTGACAGCCGTGATGGCCACCGATGTGGTGTTCGCGGTCGATTCGGTGCCCGCGGTGTACGGCGTCACCGGCGATCCCTACCTGGTGTTCGCGACCAACGCGTTCGCGCTGCTCGGCCTGCGCGCGCTGTACTTCGTGCTGCAGGCGGCGCTGTCGCGGCTGGTCCATCTCGCCTACGGCCTGGCCGTCATTCTGGCGTTCATCGGGGTGAAGCTGGTGCTGCACTGGGCGCACGGCATCTGGGACTGGCTACCCGAGATCCCGACGGTGGCGTCGCTGGGCGTGATCGTGGTGGTGCTCGCGGTGGTGACGCTGACCAGCCTGCGGGCGACGCGCGGGCCGCGCGAAAAGGATTCGACCACCACGGCGGCGTCGTCGTAAGGCCGACTTGCCTGCTCGAATCGGCTCGCCATACTGGAACTCGTGCTGCTACAACGGTTTCGTCGCGTCGATCTGAACCGCATGCACCGGGCGGTCGGCGAATTGCGGTTGCCGGAGGCGGTGTTCAAGACCTGCCCCTGGCAGCCGCGCGAACTCGTGGAGACCGGCCTGCGGCAGTGGCTGCGCTGCTGCGGCGCGGCCATGCGTGACGATCAGGTGATCGGAATGCCGTCGCATGCCGTCGACGAGGCGTGGCACGGGCTGATCCTGTGCACCGCCCGGTACGCCCGGTTCTGCGAGGCCGCGTACGGCCGCTTCCTGCACCACTTTCCCGAGGGCGACGGCTTCGGCGGCGGTTCCGGCGATTCCATGGAGACCCACCTCGGCCGGACCGTCGTCGCGTGGTCCATGGTGGCCGAGCCCGGCGAGCGGTGCGTGCTGTGGGATCTCGACAGTGCGGTGGGCGTCGAACATCCGTGGGGCGTCGCGCGCGAACGTGTCGAGGGCATCGAATCGGCGCTGCGGGCCGGGGAATCTCCCTAACCGCTGCTGCCCCCGCCACCACAGCTGCTGCCTCCACCACCACAACTGCTCCCGCTACCGCCGCCGCAACTGCTGCCGCCGCCACAACTGCTGCCGCTACCCCCGCCGCAACCGCTGTTTCCCCCACCACCGCAACTCGGCCCGCTGTGGCCTCCGCCGGAGAAATCAAGGCCCGAGTAATAGACGCCGTTGTACCCCGAGTCACCGGAACCTCCGCCGCCGTATCCCGGTCGCCCGTGCCGCCATTGGTTTTGCCGCCGAGACTTGTTGCCCGCCAAGACAACCAGCGTGATTATCGCCGCGAAGAATCCGATCGCGATCACGAGGACACCGATCAGCAACAGAATTACCATGCCCCGGACGGTAACCGGTCGGCATGAAGATCGGCTGAAGAACTCCTTGCATACTCGGCGTCAGCCGGTCCCGCCGTCACCGGAGTCGCCGTTGTTCCAGCGGTGACGGCCGCGGCGCGGACCGGCGACGGTGTGCTTGACGACGATGAGCACGAGCCAGAGCAGGTAGAGCACGGCCGCGACGAGCATGACGTTCATGGACGCAGGCTATGAATCCGCGCCAATGATCGGCCAAAGATCTGGTTGCCCTAGCTGGTACCGCAGGTCTGCGGGCGCAGCACTCCGGGTGCGTCGTCACAGTCGTAGCCCGGGTCGTCGTCTTCCCCGGAACCGGTGTGTCCCCGATCGTTCGGATCCTGGGCATCGGCCACAGCCTGGATGATGAGTGCGATACACCCGCAGACCAGAACGACGGCAGCGACGAGGGTCACGGTCTCCATAGCCGCAACCTAGGAACGTCTCCCTATGACCCGCTTAAGGTTCGGTTGGAGACGGACCGCTACGTCAGCTTCACCCGAGCGGCGACGAAGCGGGCCAGCGCCGGCGCCAAGCGGTGGAAGTGGTACTGGAGGTGGGCCTCCGGGGTCACCGGCACCACCGCGCGCCCGCGCTCGACGGCGCGGACGATCTGCGCCGCCACCTTCTCGGGTCCGTAGCTCCGCATCCGGTAGAGGTTGTCGTACTTGGCCTGCTTGCGAGCCTCCTCCTCGGCGGAGACGCCCGAGAACTTGGTGGTGGCAACGATATTCGTATGGACGATGCCGGGACAGATGGTGTGGACGGCGATGCCCTTGCCCGCCAGCTCGGCGCGCAGGCAGTCGGAGAACATGAACACCGCCGACTTGCTGGTGGAGTACGCGCTGAACCCGCGCTGCGGCGTATAGGCGGCCATGCTGGACAGATTCACGATGTGCCCGCCGAGTCCGCGCTCGGCCATGGCGGCGCCGAAGGTGCGGCAACCGTTGATCACACCGCCCAGGTTCACCCGTAGCACCCGGTCGAATTCGCTTGCGCTGGTGGCGAAGAAGTCACCGGCCTGCCCGATGCCCGCGTTGTTGACCAGGATGTCGGGCACCCCGTGCGCGGCCAGCACGGCGGCGGCGTGCTCGGCCACGGCGGCCTCGTCGGAGACGTCCAGCGCGTAGGGATGCGCGAGACCGCCTGCGGCCGTGACGAGTTCGGCTGTTTCCTTGGCCGCGTTCGCGTCGATGTCCGACAGCACGATCTCGGCCCCGCGGCGCGCGAACTCCAGCGCCGTCTCCCGGCCGATCCCGCTGCCGCCACCGGTGATCACGACGAGCTGATCCTCGAACGGCCTACGCTCCCTGCCCACTTCGGCCCGCCGCAGCGCCCGCGAGGCCGTACCGCCGCCGACCGAGTCCACGAGTTCGGTCGTGGCCGTGGCCAGCAGTTCCGGGTGCGAGAAGGGCAACCAGTGGCCGCTGCCCACCTCGCGACGCCACAGCCGCGGCGCCCACTGCTGCGTATCGGCGTATCCGGCCGGTCGCACCGCCACGTCACGGCGGGCGATGACCAGTTGCACCGGAACCTCGGTGCGGCGTTCACGCGGACTCAGCAGGCGCTGCACGATATTGGCGCGGTAGATCCGCATCCCGTCGAAGAAGTCGGACCGGAACGTCGGGCCCAGTTTCACGTTCCGCGGTTCGGTCTCGTTCATCAACCCGACGAAGCGCTGCCAGACCTTCTCCGCCGACAGCGGCCGCAGCACCACCCGCGGGACGCCCGGCGTCATGAACAGGAAAGTGTACGCCGAGGACAGCACCTGGGTGAACGGGCCCCACACCGCGCCCCGAGACAGCTTGTCGCGCATCCACTTTCCCAGATGGTCCAGGTTGGGCCCGGATACCGAGGTGAACGAGGCGATCCGGTCGGCGGCCTGCGGTTCGCACACCGCCTCCCACATCTCGACCGAACCCCAGTCGTGCGCCAGCACGTGCACGGGCCGGTCCGGACTGACCGCGTCCGCGACGGCGAAGAAGTCGGCGGCGAACCGATCCAGCCGGTAGTCCTCGGTGCGGCTGGTCCGGGTGGACCGGCCGTGCCCACGGGTGTCGTAGGCGACGACGTGGAATCGCTCGGCCAGCAACGGGATAACCCGGTCCCACAGGTGGTGGTCGTCGGGCCAGCCGTGCACCAGCACAATGGTTTCGGCATCCGGCTCGCCGTATTCGTAGACGGCCAGGTCGAATTCGCCGCTGCGGACGGTCCGTTCCACTTCCGGAACGGGAATCTGATCGGTCACGATGTTCTCCTTCGGCACGTCGCCGGGCGGGTGGGAATTCACAGATCCAGCACCAAACGGTCACCGTCACAACGGGATACGCAGATCAGCATGTCGCCGTCGGCGCGCTCGTCCGGGGTGAGCACGGTGTCGCGATGGTCGACCGTGCCGGACAGCACGCGCACCTTGCAGGTGCGGCAGAACCCCTGCCGGCACGAGTACGCCGTGTCGGGGCGCGCCGCCAGCACCTGTTCGAGCGCCGTCCGGTCGGCGGAAACCGTCACGACCTCGCCGGTGCGGGCCAACTCCACCGCGAACGGCTTGCCGTCGACGACGGGCGGCGCCGAGAATCGCTCGGAATGCAGTTCCACGCTGGGCATCTCGCGCACGGCGGCGGCGATCACGGTGGTCATCGGCACCGGGCCGCAGCAGTACACCGCGGTGTCGGGCCCCACTCGCGGCAGCAGGTCCGCAGCGGTGGGCAGGCCGTGCTCGTCGTCGGTGCGCACGCTCACGCGCGCACCGAAACTCTCGATCTCGTCCAGGAACGGAATGGTGTCGCGGCTGCGCCCGGTGTACGCCAGCGTCCAGTCGACGCCGAGCCGGTGCGCCATGCGCACCATCGGCAGAATCGGGGTGACACCGATCCCCCCGGCGACGAAATGCACTCGGGTGGCGTCGGATCCGTAACCGGGCAGGACGAACGGAAAGGCGTTGCGGGGGCCGCGGACGGTCACCCGCGCACCGGTGCGCAGGGCCTCGTGCACCTCCCGCGAACCGCCGCCGCCGTCCGGGATGCGCCGCACCGCGATCCGGTAGTGACGCCGGTCGGCCGGGTCGCCGCACAGCGAGTACTGCCGCAGCCTGCCGGAGGGCAGTTCCAGATCGAGGTGCGCGCCGGGCCGCCAGTTCGGCAGCTCCCGGCCGTCGGGTGCGGTGAGCAGCAAGCTGATCACGTCGGTGTCGCGGGCCTCCACCCGGCGCTGCACCACCGTCAGCTCCAGCCGACGGTCGTCCACGCGACCCGCGGGGCTGCGTCGGTTGATCAATGTGGACCAGCGGAAGCGTGTTTCGGCGACGGTGTGGAACACCCGCATCGCCCGATCCGCCCGGCGGCGACCGTACAGATCGGCCGGTGGCTGGACCGGCGCGGGTCGGTGCGTCGTCACGACGACAGTGCCTGTGCCGCAGGAGATTTCGCCAAGTACGCCACGGCCTGCGCGGTGGACCCGACCGAGGCCGGGGTGTAACCGGGCTGGAACACCGACAACGCGCTCCACAGCAGCGACGGCACACCCGGCAGCGCGCCGCGCCACATCGCGCCGAAGATCTTCAGCGTCAGCCGCGGATAGCGCATATCGGGCAGCGAGTCATCCTGCTGCACAAGGTATTTCGTGCCGCGTAGGAGCAACGAGATGAAGATCGGGAACGTGATGAGCATCAGCGCGCAGCGCCGCAGATAGCCGATATCGAAGTACTCGGCGACCTCGTGCGCGACGAAGCGGTGCTCCACCTCCTCCGCCCCGTGCCAGCGGAACAGGTCCAGCACGTTCGGGTCGGCGCCGAACCGCTCGAGGTCGGCGTTGAGCACCCAGTCGCCGAGGAAGGCGAAGAAGTGCTCGAGGGTCGCGATGAAGCCGAGGCGCTCGACCAGCGCCTGGAATTCCGCGCGGGCGGTCCGGCCGGCGCGGGGGCCGAGGGTCGTGCGGAACAGGAATTCCATCTGGCGCACATACGGTTCGACATCGATCCCGTGCGCCGCGAACACCTCGTCGAGCACGCCGTTGTGGGTTTCGGCGTGCATGGACTCCTGACCGATGAACCCGAGCATCTGCTCACGCAGCTTCTCGTCCTTGACCAGCGGCAGCGCCTCGGAGAACGTCCGGCAGAACATCCGCTCGCCCTCGGGCAGCAGCAGGTTCAGCGCATTGATCAAATGCGAGCCGATCGGCTCGGCGGGCATCCAGTGCAACGGGGTGTCGCGCCAGTCGAAGTGCACATTCCGGGCCTGCAGAGCCACCTCGCCCGGATCGATCGTCGCGCGACCTGCCCGAAGAGGAAGTAACTTCATCGGTACTCCTGGTGTTCCGGTCACAGCGGCCGGTGTCGGCCGTTGCTTCATGACCGTAGCAACAGTGTACCTATATCCGCTACCGGGAGTTACATGTAGCGCTACGCCCCGCGAACCCGCCGGTCAGCGGCGTGTCATCGGGCTGGTCAGCGTTTTGCCGTTCGGGTCGGTGGTGGTGGCGGTCGTGAAGACGTGCCCCGGCTCGACCAGGTCGGACAGCACGATGTGGACCGGTTCGCTGACGAAGTTTCCGGCCGCGCAGTTGGGATCGCAGGTGTTGAAGTGCTGCACGCCGTCACCCTCGGCCCGGTCCGGGCCCCAGGACTTCCAGTCGATCTGCTCGACCCGCAGTCCGAGATCCGCGCACGCCATGATGACATTCGGCGGACGGACGGCGGGCTTGCTGAACGAACAGTCGATCACTTCCGGCACCGAGTTCGCCGCCGGCGACTGACCCGCCGCGGCGCCGGGGTCTTCCCCGCCACAGCCGGCCAGCGCGAGCGCCGCCGACACCGCCGCCGCGACGGCCAGCCGACGACGGTGACCTGCCGGGAAACCGATCTTCCGCACCGTCATCTCCATCCCACTGTGTACCGGCGTGCCGCGCACGCCGCCCCTGACCGGATCATGGCCCATCCGGGCCGCCTTCGCACGCGGCACGCGCAAATTACCGCGCCGCACCCGAGTGGTCGTCGCTCCAGCGCCGCGACCAGTCCCAGAGCGGTTGCAGCGCGACGCCGAGTTCCCGGCCGATCGGGGTGGGCTCGTAGGCCTTGTCCGGGCGCTTCACGACCAGTCCCGCGCTCTGCAGGTGCTGCAGGCGCACCGAGAGCATGCTCGACGAGCAATTGCCCATCCGGCGCCGCAGTTCCAGGAAACCGATCGGGCCGGGCTCCAACTCCCACAGCACGCGCAGCATCCAGCGCTGGCCCAGCAATTCCATGGCCGCGTGTATCGGCGCCGGATCGCGCCGTCTTGCACTTCTCATTTCGAACTACCATAGTGATTCTGAAATAGAAGCGATCGAGTGGGAGTGCATGGTGGGTTCGCAGCGAATCGTGGTGGTGACCGGGGCATCGCGCGGCATCGGGGCGCAGACGGCGCGGATCATGGCGGCCCGCGGCGACCACGTGGTGCTCAACTACCGCGAAAAGCGCAAGCGCGCACAGCAACTCGCCGACGAGATCGCGCAGGCCGGTGGGAGCGCGTCGGTCGCGGGGGCGGATCTGTCGGACGAGAGCGCGGCGCGGGCGCTGGTCGAGGAGGTGACCGGCCGGTTCGGCCGCCTGGATGTGCTGGTGCTCAACGCCTCCGGCGGTCTCGAGCACGGCGCTCCCCCGGACTACGCGATGGCGATCAACCGCGACGCGCAGCTGCGTCTGGTCCGATTCGCGTTGCCGCACATGCCTTCCGGTGGCCGCATCGTGTTCGTCACCAGCCATCAGGCGCACTTCCACGGCCGCAAGCCGGTCCCGGACGCCTATCGGCCGATCGCGGCGAGCAAGCGCGCCGGCGAGGACGCGCTACGGGCGATGATTCCCGAATTCACCGCGCGCGGTATCGGTTTCACCGTGGTGTCGGGTGACATGATCGACGGCACCATCATCGTGCGGCTGCTGCAGCGCCGCGATCCGGCGGCCGTCGCCGCCCGCACCGAGCACGGCGAGTTGCCGACGGTGACGGAGTTCGCGACCGCGGTCGCCGATGCCGCCGACACCGCGGCCGAACCGGGCCACACCGTATACGTCGGCGGCGCGGACTATCTGTCACACCACTGACCAGGTTCAGTCCGGCCACACCGGGTCGCGCTTCTCCAGGAACGCGGCCATTCCCTCACGGGCGCCGGGCAATTGGGACGCGGCCGCCATGACTTCCAGGGCGATGGCGTAACCGTCGGCCTCGGGACGATCCAGCTGGGCGTAGAGGGTGCGCTTGCCTAGGGCCTTGCTCGCGCGGCTGCCGCGGGTGGCGCGGGCCATCAGCTCGGCGACCGCGGTGTCCAGGTCGGCGTCGGGGACCACGCGGTTGATCAATCCCCACTCCTCGGCCGTGTGCGCATCGATCGGGTCGCCGGTCAGGGCCAGCTCCATCAGCCGCTTGCGCCCGATCGCGCGGGCCACCGGCACGGCCGGCGTGTGACAGAACCAGCCGCCCTTGCCGCCGGGGAGCGCGAACCCGGCCGAGCGGCCCGCGACGGCCAGGTCGCAGGAGGCCACCAGCTGACATCCGGCGGCGGTCGCCAGCCCGTGCACGCGGGCGATCACCACCTGCGGCACCGATTCGATGGTGGACATCAATTCGGTGCACAGCGTGAGGAGTTCGCGCACCTCGAGCAGGTACCGCGCGGCCACGTCGGCGAAATCGTGCCCCGCGGAGAAGACCGGGCCGTTGGCGGCCAGCACGATACCGGTGGCGCTGCTGTCGCCCGCGGCGCGGAAGGCGGCCAGCAGCTCGGTGAGGTGTTCGGCGGACAGGGCATT
Source organism: Nocardia wallacei (assembly GCF_029868745.1). GTDB lineage: Bacteria > Actinomycetota > Actinomycetes > Mycobacteriales > Mycobacteriaceae > Nocardia > Nocardia wallacei_B. The sequence continues at coordinate 58,096 of NZ_JARWOP010000120.1, forward strand.
GCGCCGCTCCGGCCGGTTCATGGTGATCCGGACGGTGCCGCCCTCCCGTGCGACGAGCAGGTGCTGATAGTCCTCTGCGGTCATGGCCTCCACCGTAATGCCGGGACCACCGATGCCCGATCGTCACCGGTAGCTGCGGCCAATCCGCGCCGACGCGGTCATGGCTCACGCTATGGTCCCGGATGTGGCGGATTGGGTGCGGATGCGGTTGCGGGTCGACGAGTTCGACGACACCGAGTTCGTACCGTACCTCGAACGCGCGGCCGCCGCCGGGATCTCCTTCACGACACTGGCCGAACTCGGCGAGACCGAGCGCAATCGCCACGCGGTGTTCGAACTCAACCGGACCTGCGCGGCCGATATCCCCCAGCGCGGCGAGTTCTTCACCTATCCGGAGTACGTCGCACAACGATTCGAGGCGCCGGGATACGACCCCCGCGGAGTGCTCCTGGCGATACGCGCGGGCGAGCCGGTCGGGCTGAGCATGGTGTCGCTGCACCCCGACCGCGGCGTCGCCTTCAGTGAGATGACCGGCGTGCTGAGACCCTTTCGCGGGCACGGACTTTCACTGGCCCTGAAACTGCTGGCGATCGGCTTCGCACGGTCCGCCGGTGCGCGCTGGATGACGACCTTCCACCACCCGGACAACGCCGCCGCCATCGCGATGAACCAGCGCCTCGGCTTTCACACGTATATCGAAGAGCAGCAGGCAGATTCGCCCTGATCGGCGCGGCAATACCCGCCGGGGAATTGTCCGGCGCACGCCCGCGGCGGATGCTCGGCAGCGTGAACGACATTCGATACGGACTGCTGTTGCCCGCCGGACAGGCTCAACTGTCCGCCGGGGGTTCGGCGCGGGGACTGCTGGATCTGGTGGTGCGGGCGGAACGCCTGGGCTTCGACTCGGCATGGGTGGGCGATTCGCTGTTGCGCGCCCGGGTCGAACCGCTGACCCTGCTCGCCGCCGCGGCCTCGGCGACCGAACACATCACCCTGGGGACGGCCGCGCTGATACCCGCGTATCGCCATCCCGTGCAGGCGGCATTGACCCTGGCGTCACTGGATCTGCTGTCGGAGGGACGGCTGATCCTCGGTGTCGGAGGCGGGTTCCCGGGTCTCAGCGAGCCGGAATTCGAACTGTCCGGGGTGCGGTTCAAGACGCGGTTCTCGCATCTGGACGACACGGTGCGGCTGTGGCGGCAGCTGTGGGCGGGTAACTCGGAACCGTTCCACGGCAAGGTGCTTCGATACGACTGGCTGCCCGAGGTGCCGCGCCCGCACCGGCCCGGCGGGCCGCCGATCTGGCTGGCCGGGATCACCCCGGCCGCGCTCGCCCGGACCGGGCGGCTCTACGACGGCTGGCTCCCCTACCCGCCCGACGTCGCCGACTACGCATCGGGCCGGGAGGCGATCGCCGCGGCGAGTGCGGCCGCGGCGCGGCCCGAGAACACGGTCACCCCAGCGCTTTTCGCCACCGTTCACATAGACGACGACGCGGAACGCGGCCGGGCCGCGCTGGAGGAGTATTGCCAGGCGACCTACCGCATGTCCCTCGACGCCGTCGGCGCCATTCAGGTGATGATCACCGGTTCGGCGGATCAGGTGGCCGCCGAACTGGATCGCTACGTCCGAGCCGGTGCGCGACACCTGCTGCTCCGCATCGCGGCCGTGTCGCACGAGTCCTTCGAGTCCCAGCTGGCTCGTGTGGTGGCCCTGCTGCCGCACGCCGCGCTCGCGTAGCCCGATCGTGTGGGAGTGGAGGTAGCTACCGGCTCGCGCCTATCGGCGGCGGTCCCACCGCCTCCGGCGCGACGACGTGGTGGATGGGGCCGTCGGTCGCGGCCAGGGCGCGGCCGGAGCCGCCGCGGCGCACCGCGACGATCTCGGCGGCCACCGCCACGGCGGTCTCCTCCGGCGTGTGCCCACCGAGATCCAAGCCGATGGGCGAATGCAGCTGTGCCAGTGCCGCTTCGGTGAGCCCCGCGGCGCGCAGCCGGGCCAGGCGGGCGCGGTGGGTGCGCCGCGAGCCCATGGCGCCCACATAGGCGGCGGGGCCGCGCAGCGCCACCTCCAGCACCGGCACATCGAATTTCGCGTCGTGGGTGAGCACGCAGATCACCGTGCGCGCGTCGGCCCCGGTGCGGGCCAGGTAGCGGTGCGGCCAGTCCACTACCACCTCGTCGGCCTCGGGAAACCGTGCACGGGTGGCGAATACGGGCCGCGCGTCGCAGACGGTCACGTGATAGCCGAGAAACTTCCCGATCCGCGCGACCGCTCCCGCGAAGTCGATGGCGCCGAACACGAGCATGCGGGGCGGCGGTACGAACGATTCCACGAAGACGGTGGTCGGGTTCGCCGAACCCCCTGAACCGCAACCGATCACGCGTATGCCCGTACCGCCCAGATCGAGCATCGCCCGGCCCTCGGCAATTACTCGAGGGTCGAATCGAGCGCCATATGCCCAGTCCGGGCCGAGCGCCAGCGCAGCGCCGTTCTCCATATCCCGGACCAGGGCCACCGGCCCCGCCCCGGACAGCGCCGTCTCGATTACCTCTTGTTCGCGTGCACCGACCGGATGCACGAACACCTCGAGCGCACCGCCGCAGGTCAATCCGACCGCGAACGCGTCGGAGTCGCTGTAGCCGAACGTTTCCCGTCGGGGCTGCCCGGTACGCAGCACCTCCCGGCACAGCTCGTAGACCGCACCTTCCACACACCCGCCGGAGAGGCTGCCGACCACCGTGCCCGCCTCGTCCACGGCCAGCGCCGCGCCCACCGGCCGCGGCGCGCTGCCGGTGACGCCGACGATGCTGGCCACGGCGTACCGGGTACCGGCCGCATGCCATTGCCGCAGTCGCTCGGTCAGTTCACGCACGATCATCACCCGCCCAGCAGGACTTCGATACCGGAGATGGCGAAGTAACCCGCGAACACGACGCTGACCACCCATACCAGCCAGTGGATTTCGCGGAACTTGCCGCGCGCCGCCTTGATCACCGTGTACGCGATCAGGCCCGCGCCGACACCGTTGGTGATCGAGTAGGTGAACGGCATCGCGACGATGGTCAGGAAGGCGGGCACCGCGACCTCCAGATCGCCCCAGTCGATCTTGCGGGCCTGCGTCATCATCAGCGCACCCACCAGCACCAGCGCCGGTGCGGCCGCCTGGATCGGCACCACGCCCGCGATCGGCGTGAAAAAGATTGCCAGGCAGAACAATCCGCCGGTCACCACGCTCGCCAAGCCGGTACGGGCGCCCTCACCGACACCCGTCGCCGACTCCACGTAGACCGTGCTGCCCGCGCCACCCGCGGCGCCGCCGATGACCTGCGCGACGCCGTCGGTGGTGAGCACCCGGCCCAGGCCCGGCATGGTGCCGCGCTCGTCCAGCAGTCCGGCCTCGTCACACACCCCGAAGATCGTGCCCATCGCGTCGAAGAAGCCGGTCAGTACCAGCGTGAACAGCACCACGCCCGCGGTCACGGCCCCGGCCCGGGCGAAGCCGCCGAGCGGATCGATATGCAGCGCGAGACCGAAATCCGGTGCGGCGAAGAGTTTGTCGGGCAATTCCGGGACGACCGTGCCCCACGCGCCCGCGTCGATGTCCGCCACCGCGTTGACGAGGATCGCCAGGGCCGTGGCGATCGCGATGCTGATCAGGATGGCGCCCGGCACCTTTCGGATGTAGAGCGCGAGCATCACCAGCAGGCCGACCCCGAACACCAGCACGGGCCAGCCCTGCAGGTGTCCGTCCGGGCCCAGCCCCACCGGCGGCCCGGTCGGCGAACCGTGCCCGACCACCCCCGCCGACACCAGCCCGATCATGGCGATGAACATGCCGATTCCGACCCCGATCGCGTTCTTCAACGCCAGCGGGATGGCGTTGATGATCATCGTCCGCAGGCCGGTCGCCGCCATGATCACGATGATGACGCCCATGAGCGCCACCAGGCCCATGGTCTGCGGCCAGGTCATGTGCGGCGCGGCCTGGAAGGCCACCACCGGCACCACGCCCAGTCCCGCCGCCAGCGCCAGCGGCACATTGCCGACCAGCCCCATCAATACGGTGGACAGTCCGGCCGAAAACGCAGTGGCGGTGGTGAGCTGGGCGATGTCGAGATGGCGGCCGTCGATGTCGGTGGCGCCGCCGAGAATCAGCGGAACCAGCAGGATCACGTAGGCCATCGCGACGAAAGTTGTGATGCCGCCGCGGATTTCACGAGAGACGGTGGTGCGCCGCTCGCGGAGACGGAACATCCGGTCGAATGCGGACCGGGCGGCCGCGGGACTGGTACGGATCTGTACTTGGGTCATTGGCGGGTGCCCTCCTAAGGGCAGACCTGCGGTCCGTGCCGTCTTACGAACCGGGCGGGCGGTGGATCAGCAGCTTCGGATGATGTCCTCCGGGCGGACCGGCACCCGGGTCAGATGGCCGGTGCCGCCGGCGACCCGGCAGGCCTGGCGAATCGCCGAGACGATGGCCGGGGTGGAGGAGAGCGTCGGGGGCTCGCCGGCGCCGCGCAGCCCGTACGGGGCGTGCGGGTCGGCGTTCTCGAGGATCTCCAGCCGCTGCGACGGAGTGTCGAGAATGGTCGGGATGAGATAGTCCGTGAACGAGGGGTTGCGCACCTTTCCGTCGGTTACCTGAATTTCCTCCATGACCGCCAGGCCGAGCCCCTGCACGGACCCGCCGTGGATCTGGCCCTCCAGCGACAGCCGGTTCATGATCTTGCCGACGTCCTGGACCGCGTCGAGGGCGACGACCTTGACCAGCCCCAGCTCCGTGTCGACGTCCACCACGGCGCGGTGCACGCAGACGGCGAGCTGGGTATGGCTGTCACCCTGGCCGGTGACCGGGTCCATGCCGGTGGTCGGCCGATGCTGGTACACGCGGGTCTCTTCGACGACCCCCTCATCGAGCACGTCGACGAGCGCCGCGAGCACCGCACCGTTGCGGGCGATCACCTTGCCGCCCACCAGATTCGCCGCGTCGGCGTGACCCTGCGCGACGGCCAGTTCCAGCACCCGGGCCCGGACCGCCTCGCAGGCGGTCTTGACCGCGCCACCGGTCATGTAGGTCTGCCGGGAGGCCGAGGAGGAACCGGCGTCCCCGACGCCGTTGTCGGCCGGATGGATCGTCACCCGGTCGACGCCGAGTTCGGTCCGGGCGATCTGCGCCTCGACCGTCACCAGCCCCTGACCGACCTCGGCCGCCGCGGTGTGTACCAGCGCGACCGGTTCGCCCGCAACGACTTCCAGCCGTACCCGGGCCGTGGAGTAGTCGTCGAAGCCCTCGGAGAAGCAGATGTTCTTGATGCCGACGCCGTACCCGATCCCGCGGACCACGCCCTCGCCGTGCGTGGTCTGCGAGGCCCCGCCGGGCAGGTTGCGAATATCATTGGTGTCCAACGGTTCCGGCAGCGGCATCGTCTCCAACTGCCCGAGCATCTCGCGCAGCGGGGTCGGCGCGTGCACCACCTGTCCCGTCGCCAGCTTGGAACCCTGTGCAACGACATTGATCTGGCGTATGTGCACGGGGTCGAGGCCGAGCGCGGCGGCCAGCTTGTCCATCATCGACTCGTGCGCGAAGCAGGCCTGCACCGCACCGAAGCCGCGCATCGCACCGCACGGCGGGTTGTTGGTGTAGACGCCGTAGGCGTCGACCTCGAGGTGCGGGAACTCGTAGGGGCCCAGGGCAAGTGACGACGCGTTGCCGGTGACGTTGAGCGTCGCCGAGGTGTAGGCGCCGCCGTCGAGGACGATCTTCACCTTCGCGAAGGTGAGCTTGCCGTCGCGGGTGGCACCGTACTCGTACCACATCTGCGCGGGATGCCGGTGCACGTGACCGAAGAAGGACTCCTCCCGGTTGTACATCATCTTGATCGGCCGGCCGGTGTACATCGCCAGCATGCCCGCGTGGATCTGCATCGACAGGTCCTCGCGGCCTCCGAAGGCGCCGCCGACGCCGGCCAGCGTCATGCGGATCTTCTCGTACGGCAGCCGCAGGCACGGACCGATCTGCGACAGATCGTTGTGCATCCACTGGGTGGCGACGAAGAATTCCAGACCGCCGTCCTCGGTCGGTACGACCAGCCCCGATTCCGGTCCGAGGAACGCCTGGTCCTGGATGCCGACCTCGAACTTCTCCGACACCACGACCTCGGCGAGCGCGCGGCCGACCTCGACGTCGCCGACCCGGACCGGCTGGTGGCGGGCGATCCCGCCGCGCTCCTGCACCCGATGGGTCACCGGATCGTCCACCACCGCAACGGGATCGGTGACGGGCTCCAGTACCTCCCACTCGATCTCGATGGCCTGCATGGCGCGCCGGGCGATCTCGGGATGGTCGGCGGCGACGAGCGCGATCGGCTCGCCCTGGTGGCGCACCTCGCCGATGGCCAGCACCGGCTGATCCCAGGTGTGGTCGAGACCGTAGTGCTTGCGGCCGGGCACGTCGTCGCAGGTGAGCACCGCGTGCACGCCGGGCAGCGCCAGCGCCGGAGCGATATCGATCGCGAGGATGCGAGCGCGCGGGTGCGGGCTGCGCAGCGTCGTCCCCCATAGCATGCCGTCCATCCAGAGATCGGAGGAATAGGCGAACTCGCCCTTCACCTTCAGCGTGCCGTCCGGCCGCAGCGGGCTGGCGCCGATCCCGCCCTTGCCGGGCGCGGCGACTCGCTCCGGGAATCGGGTCGAACGTGTCGATGTCATGACTATCGCTCCTCGCGCAGTAAGCGGTGACGAGCCGCGGCTCCCGCGCGGGCGACGGCATCCTGGGAGACGGTGCGCAGTTCGTCGTCCTCCACCACGGTGCGGCCGCCGACGAGCAGTCGCGCCAGGGGCGGGGTGGGACCGAAGACCAGTGCGCAGACCGGATCGCCGAGCGCCGCGCGGAAGCCGTCGACGCGCCAGACCGCGAGATCGGCGAGCTTGCCCGGCTCGAGACTGCCGATTTCCCGGTGCCGGCCCAGATTCCGGGCACCGCCCAGGGTGGCCATCCACAGCGCCTGGCGTGCGGTGAGCGCCTGCGGACCATGCATCGCCCGCTGGAACAGCAGGGCCTGGCGCATTTCCCCGGCCATCGAGGTCAGCTCGCTGGAGGCGGCGCCGTCCACCCCGAGCCCGACAGGGGCGCCCGCGGCCAGCAGGTCCGAGACCCGGGCGATCCCCGCGCCGAGACGGGCGTTGGAACTGGGGCAGTGCGCGGAGCCGCTGCCGGTGTCGGCGAAACGCTGAATGTCCTTGTCGTGCAGGTGCACCGCGTGGGCGAACCACACGTCGTCGCCGAGCCAGCCGATCTTCTCCATGTATTCCACCGGCGTGCAACCCATGTGCTCGCGGCAGTACTGTTCCTCGTCCAGGGTCTCGGCGAGGTGGGTGTGCAGGCGCACGCCCTTGTCCCGGGCCAGGGCGGCCGATTCGCGCAGCAGGGTCTCGCTCACCGAGAACGGCGAGCACGGCGCGACCGCGACGCGCAGCATCGAGTCGAACGACGGATCGTGGTACCGGTCGATGGTTTCCACTGTGGCGGTGAGGATTTCGTCGGTCTGCTCGACCACCTCGTCCGGCGGCAGGCCACCGTCGGATTGCCCGCGGTCCATCGATCCGCGGCACGGATGGAAGCGCAATCCCACCTCGGCGGCGGCGCGCACCTCGGCCTCGAACAGGTCGCCGCGCCCCTTCGGGAAGATGTAGTGATGATCCGAGGAGGTGGTGGCGCCGCTCAACGCCAGCCACGACAGGCCCGCCGCGGCGGCGCCGTAGGTGACCTCGGCGTCGATGCGCGACCAGGTGCGATACAGCCCGGTCAGCCATTCGAACAGGGTCGAATCCTGGTAGCAGCCCTGGGTAGCCCACTGGTACAGATGATGGTGGGTGTTGACCAGACCCGGGGTGACCAGGCAGCCGGTGCCGTCGAGACGTTCGGCGCCCTCGAGGCGCGGTGCCGGGCCCGCGCCGATCCCGGTGATCCGGCCGTTCTCCACGGTGAGGTACCCGCCGGGGATCTCCTCACCGACAACCGGTGCGAGATACGCGTTTTCGATGATCAGCGAATGCGTCATCCGGACACCGCCTTTCGTTCGGCCGCCGCGCGCACCGCGTCCAGGATCTTCTCGTAACCCGTACAGCGACAGAGGTTTCCGGCGAGCGCCTCGCGAATCTCGACGTCCGAGGGCCGCGGGTTGCGCTCGATCAGGTCGTGCGCCTGCACGATCAGGCCGGGGGTGCAGAAGCCGCACTGCACGGCTCCGGCCTCCAGGAACGCCTGCTGCACCGGATCCAACTCGTCGGCCGCCGCCAGGCCCTCCACCGTGCGCACCGAGCGACCGTGCGCCTGTCCGGCGGACACCAGGCACGAGCAGACCGGAGTGCCGTCCAAATACACTGTGCAGGAGCCACATTCGCCTTGCTCGCAGGCATTCTTGGAGCCCGGCAGGCCCATTCGCTCGCGCAGCAGGTAGAGCAGGCTCTCGCCCTCCCACACGTCGTCGACGTCCTCGGTCGAACCGTTGACCTCGCAGCTCACCCGCATCACGCCGCCCTCCGTCGCGCCGTCAGATCGTTCCAGGCCCAGGTCAGCGTGCGGCGCGCCAGCACCGACAGGGCATGCTTGCGGTAGTCGGCGGTGCCGCGCACGTCGTCGATCGGGCGGGCCGCGTCCGCGACCAATGCGCCGAAATCGCGCGCCACCGCGTCGGTCAACGGTGTCGGGTCGTCCCACGGCAGCGCCTCGGCCAGATACGTCTCGGCCGCGCGCGGACGCAGCGGTACGGGACCGGCCGAACCGATACCGGCGCCGACCGCCCGGCGATCCGGATGCAGCGCGACAGCGAACGAGCAGACGGCGATCACCATGGCATTCCGGGTGCCGACCTTGGCGAAATACTGCGGCCCGGTCGCCGGCTCCACCCAGATCGCCCGGATCAATTCGTCGGGCTCCAGCGCATTCTTCTTGACCCACACATAGAAATCGTCGATCGGGATCATGCGGGTGCCGCGCGCCGTCGATTCCACCTCGATCACGGCATCGGTCGCCAGCAATGCCGGATGGGTGTCTCCGGCGGGCGACGCGGCGCCGAGATTTCCGCCCACCGAGCCGCGGTTGCGGATCTGCGGCGACCCCACGGTCCGGGCCGCCTGTGCCAGCGCGGGCAGCTCGCGTCCCAGGTCACGAATGATGTCGACATAAGGCACCCCGGCGCCGATCCGCAGCCGCCCGCCGATCCGCTCGGTGCGCCGCAATTCGCGGCACGGATTCAGGTCCAGCAGCGCGTCGGGGCGGCCCTTGTCGAAATTCAGTTCGACCATGACGTCCGTGCCGCCCTGAATCGGGGTGGCTCGCGGGTGCTCGGCCTTCATTTCCAGCGCTTCCGCCCAATTTCCGGGTCGCAGGAATTCCATCGTCACTCCTTCCCGCCTGCCCCGGGCGGATACCCCGGCACCTGCTGCGCCATCTGGCCTCCATCGGATTCGATCGGTGTTCCCCGAGTACACCCGCGCGCGGGCCGGTGCGGCCACGACCGGACCGACGAACTGTGCGCCAGTTCACACGGCGGTATTTGTATGTATCTCCAACACTGATGACGGCAATGTTTCCGGTGGCTCGTTCCCGGCCTGCGGGCTGTTAGCGTCGAGATTCATGCGCCTTCGTTCGCTGCTCACCATGGACCTGGGGCTGGAACTCGTCACCGGGGAAGAGGAGCTGGATCGGTTCGTGCGCTGGGTCGTCACCCAGGACCTGCTCGACCCGGGCCGGTACCTGTCCGGCGGCGAACTGGTGCTCACCGGCATGCAGTGGCGCGGCGAACCGGCGGACAGCGAGACGTTCGTCGCGGCGCTCGCGCGGGCGAAGGTGGCGGCGCTGGCGACCGGCGACGCCCGCTACGGCGCCCCGCCCGACGATGTCGTGGCGGCCTGCCGACGCCACCGGATCCCGCTGTTCCGGGTGCACGAGACGGTGGCGTTCGCGACGGTCACCGAACGCATCACCCGCGACCTGTCGACGGGCCGGGCGGCGGACCTGTCGGCGATTCTGGACCGGCATCGGCAGCTGGTGTCCGGCGCCGGACTGGGTTCGGTGCTGGAGCTGATCGAACGCGATCTGGGCATGCGCTGCTGGGTCATGTCGTCGACGGGGCGTGTCGTGGCCGGACCGCGTCAGCGCCCGCCCGCACAGATCGTCACCGATTTCCTGAGCGCCCGTCGCCTTCCGTGCGTGACCACCGTCGGCGGCCGCCCGTACTCGCTGTTCGCCGTCGACGAGCACGGCACCTCCCGCGCCGCCGACTGGCTGCTGGTGTTCGACGGCGACTGGTCGGACTGGACCGAGGAGCGCCGCGCCCTGACCGGCGAGCTGGCCGCGGTCGTCTCGCTGGAACGCGCCCGCCAGGACGACCGGCAGAGCGCCGAGGGACGGCTCGCCGAGGAACTGGTCCAGTTGATTGTCTCCGATGCCAAACCGGCGGAGATCATTTCGCGGCTGGAGCTGACCGGGCTCGGGGCCGCCGACAGTTACGTCGCGGTGGCCGCGGCCGCCGAGGACGGCTTGCGCCCCAGGGAATTACGCGCGCTGCTGCGCGAAATCCTCTACGGCCGAACGCCGGCCGCCGGTGTCGTCGACGGCGAGGCGATCGCCCTGGTCCCGACCGACCAATCCGTCCTCGACCTCATCCACGCCGCACTGGACACCCTGGAGCCGGGACTGGGCGGCAGCCGATTGTCGATCGGGGTGAGCGGCATCGTCGACGGCGAATCGCTGCGCGGTGCGGTCGACGAGGCCCGGCACGCCCGGCGCGTGGCCGCCGACCGCCACCGCCCCGCCTGTGTCGTCGGCCACGATGAACTCGCCACCCACATGATGCTGCTGGCCAGCGTGCCCGACGAGGTGCGGCGCATGTTCCGCCTGCGCCTGCTGGACCCGCTGACCAGCTACGACCAGAACAACAGCGCCGATCTCGTGCACACGCTGGAGATCTTCCTGGAGACGTCCGGCTCCTGGGCGCGCAGCGCCGAATCGCTGCATGTGCACGTCAATACGCTGCGCTACCGGATCGCCCGCATCGAGGAACTGACCGGGCGCGACCTGTCCCGGCTGGCCGACCGCGTCGACTTCTTCCTGGCCCTGGCGTTGCGCTGAGCCGCGAACACCATGACACAGCAACAACTTTCACCGCAGTGCCATCCTCACACCGCGCGTGACAGCCAGGAGATGAGAGTGAACCGGTAGTGAACACCGAAAGGCGTGTCGGAGACGAAACACCAACGGGTTCCGGCATTTTCGGAGTTCTCTGTTCACCGTCCCGAGGGCGCTCGTTCATGCCGCCGCGTTAACGTTCGAGGGGTTGTTTCCGGGGACTGTCGAGCGGCCCCGAGGTTTGCCTGAACCCATGCTCTCCTTTGTGTGCCGAACTTCGGTCCGACGTGCGCAGAAACGAAACAGGTTGTGGCGGTCTATAACTGGAAATCCGATCGGTGGCAGTCGGCCGTATGGCAGCTGCCCGAGGTGATCCGGCGTTGCCGGGGGTGGATAGTCGCGACGCGGCGACGGCGCTGGACGGCGGGGATCCTGCTCACTATCTTCGTCCTGTTCGTCTGTCCCGGTCTGCTGGGTACGGCGGCCACGGCCGACACGGCCTCCGGCCGCAGCGCGGGATCGTCGGTGGGCAGCGCGCTCGCCTGGACCCACGTCGCCGACTCGTCGGGGGTGGAGGCGTCCAACTATCTGTTCGCCACCGACCACGGCGGTCTGCTGACCCCGGGCAACACCGCCCTGTCCATCGTTCTCGGGATGGAATTCGCGGGTTGGAAGATCATCGTCGTCACCGCGATCTGGCTCATCGGCTACGCCCTCAGCTTCGAGTGGCTGAACCTGCTCGCCAAGCCGCTGCTCGGGGTCGCCCACAGCCTGTCCGGACAGCTCGCGACGCCGATCATGCTGATCACGGCCGCGACGATCGGCGCCTTCTGCGTCGCGTGGTTCGTCGCCCGCGGCTTCTACTCCAAGGCGACCATGCAGGTCGTGACCATGCTGCTGATCGCGGTGCTCGGGCCGATGTTCCTCGCCGAACCGCTGGCCGATGTGCTGTCGCCGCACGGATGGCTCTCGCAGGGCCGGGATCTCGGCATCACGGTGGCGGCGGGCCTGCACGGGGACACCGCCGTCAACCCGGACCACATGGTCTCGACCATGCAGGCCACCCTGACGGACAACACCGCGCGGCGCCCGTTGCAGGTCTGGAATTACGGGCATGTGATCGACACCCGGCCGAGCTGCCGCGCCGCCTGGTCGGCCGCGATCTCCTCCGGCAACGAGGAACGCGTGAAGAAGGCGATCCAGTCCTGCGGCGACAGCGCCGCGAAGGAATCGATCGACAATCCGAACTTCGAACAGATCGCGACCGGTCTGCTGCTGCTCATCTCCGGGGCGATTCTGCTGTTGTTCGGTGCCGTGCTGGCGCTCAAGATAATCAAGTCCGCCCTGGACACCATCTACCACGGGATAATGTCGATATTCGGTTTCGCCGCAGGCGGTTTCGTCTACGGTCCCACCCAGACGTTCCTCATCCGCAATATCGTGGACAGCTTCGTGGCCGCTCTGCGCATGACCGTTTACACCGTCTTTCTCGGGGTGTACATGCTGATCCTGGGCGAGTTGTTCGCGCTGGCCGGGGAACAGGTCATGGTGGTCTTCATGATCGGGGCGATCGTGGAGATCGTCGCGATATTCCAGCTGCGGCGGCTCAGCAAGAGTCTGGAAAACGGCAACGAATGGATCGCCAACCGGTTCGCGCTGGCCGCCCAGGGCAATCGCGCGGCCGGCAGCGGCGGCGGTGGCGGTGGCGCCAAGGCGCTGGGCATGGGGACCGCGAGCGTGGGTCATTCGATGAGCGCGGGCCTGCTGCCCGCCCTCGCCGCGGTGAGTACGGTGAGCAATTCGCCGGTGACCGAATGGCTGTTCGGGGCGACCCGCTCACCGCTGCGGCCGAACGCTCGCATGGAGCGGGCCGCGCAGAAGGGGCAGTGGGGTTTCTGGGGTTCGCCGGGTGTCGGCGGTCCCGACGGGACGTACGCGCGGTCGTATATGAAATGGGAGCAATTCGAGGCGGGTGCGCGCAAGGCGGCCGCGCAGAACGGTGGAATCAACACTTTTCGCGGTGCGGCCGCGGCACTCCAGGGTCTGGAGGACCTCGGCGGGAGCGGCAGCGACGCATGGGCCCTCCTCAGGTCCATCGGTTTCAACGACCAGAACGTCATGCACCACTCCATCCGGTCGTGGCAGATCGTCGACTCGAACGCCGACGACGAAACGCTCGCCGACAAACATCTCGGGCACGTCGTCGCCGCGGCCAAACGAGCGCAGGAGTCCGCGAACAACCTCGTGCACGGTCGCGGCAGCGCCGAGGAGGCCGCCGCCGACATGGCGACCTTGCAGGCCGCCGCGTTCCGCTTCCATCGCGCGAATCCCCTGGGCGTGACGCTCGACGGCGGCGCCTACACCGGAGCACAACAGGATTTCATCAACGACTACATGGCCGACCCGACCCAGGCGAAGATCAAGCAGTTGCAGAAACTGGCCGACGGTGACACCGCGCAGGCCACAGGGATGCTCGCGAACGTCGGCGGCAAGGACGGCGCGGGCCGCATGCTGGCGGCCATCGGTAACCGCCACGCCACCCAGGTGCTGGAATCGGTCGACGACGTCATGCGCGATCCCGGCAACTACCAGTTGCTGCGGGACGCCAGGCGCCACATCGCCGCCGCGAGCACCACCGACCAGTGGGCCTCGGGCCGGTCGCGAACTCCGTGGAACTCGCTGGCGACACCGGGCGCCACGCCCGCGACGGCCGCGTGGCAGTCGGCGTGGCGGGGAGCCATGAGCGGGGAGCTCGCACGCATGCTTCGTTGAGGCGGATCCGGCGCGGGCGGTAGCGTGAACCGCCATGGCCGCGCCGCATCCACCCCTGTCGACTCCGGGGACCCGGACGCTGGCGGACGCCTGCCAGGCCGATATTCCGCGACTGACCAGCCGGTTGATCTCGGCGATCTTCACCGACAACCCGGAATGGACCGACTACACCTCGGTGCCGCGGGCGGAACTGCGCGACGGCTGCCGCCGCTACCTGACGCGCATCCTGCAGTTGCTGGGCGGCGAGCCCGGTGATCCCGAGCGCGACGGCGTGGCGGCGTCGATCGGGCGGCACCGCGCCGAACAGGGCGTCCCGCTGGAGGCGATGCTGCGCACGTTCCGGCTCGGCGGCGGCATCGTGTGGGAGGCGCTGCTGGACAAGGCCGAGAACGCGGGGCCGCAGGAGATCCGGGAGGCCGGGACGGCGATGTGGACGGTCATCGATGGGCTGTCCTCCGCGCTGGTCACCTCCTACCGCAACACCGAACTCGAGCAGGTGCGCCGCGACGAGCGCCGCCGCCACGCACTGATCGAGGATCTGCTCGCGGGACGGGCGCACGACGCCGGGTTCGCCGCCCGAGCCGCGCGCGAGTTGAACCTGCCGAGCCACGGGGCATACCTGGTGGTGGCCGCCCGCGGAGACGACCGTCCACTGCGCGCGGGCGCCGAAACCACGCTGTCCGCCTTGGGTATTCGCTCGGTGTGGCACGACCACATGGACACCACCATCGGCCTGGTGGCGCTGGAGCACCGCGACAGCGACGACGTGCTGCGGCATCTGCGGCCCCTGGTGCGCGGGCGCGCGGGCGCCTCCCCCGCCGTTCCCGGTCTCGCGCAAGTGGATTCGGCGCACGCGTCGGCGCTCACCGCGCTGGAGACGCTGCCCACCGACGCCACGGGATTGGTGGCACTGGACGAGCGCTACCCGGAGGCGCTGCTGACGCGCTCCCCCGACTTGGCCGACCAGTTGGTGGCGCACGTCCTGGGACCGGTGCTGGAGCTACCCGCGAAGGAGCGCGACATTCTGTTGCAGACCCTCGCGACCTGGCTGGCGGAGAACTGCTCGGCCGCCAATGCCGCCCCGCGCCTGCACTGCCACCGCAACACGGTGATCAATCGGCTGCAACGGATTTCGACGTTGCTCGGACGGCCGTTGGAGGGCCAGCGCTCCTACGTGGAGCTGTCGCTGGCCCTCGCCGCACTGCAGTTGCCCTGAGAACGCCGCCCCCTCACGCGCCCAGCGCGGCGGCCAGGTGCGGCCAGGAGTCGTGCAGATCGGCCTCGAATTGACCCCAGGTGTGTGAGCCCTCCGGCCGGTTCACATGGATCGCGGGGATGCCGAGCTGAGCGAGCCGTCCCGCGAAGGCCCCGGTGCAGGCGCTGGCGATCGCCTCGACCGGAGGGAACGGGAGACCGCCCTGATCGATGGCGCCCGGCGTGCCGGTGGCCGCCGAGAGGTAGACGGTCTTACCCGCCAGCGCGCCGGCGCGAGCGAACGCGTCGTGCGCGGGCCAAGCCCCCGTGCCCGGCAAGCCCCACATGTTCCCAGGGTTGGCGCCGCCCCGGACGACTTGCGCCGAGACCAAGCCGATTCCGGCGGGGTCCGAGGACCACGGGCAACCGCTGTAGGCGGCGACCGCGTTGTAGCGTTCCGGCGCCTGAATCGCCAGGTCGATGGCCGAGGCGGCGCTCATCGACACTCCGGCGACGGCATTGCGGCCGGTGCTGCCCAGATGCGAATCGAGCGCCGCGGGCAGCTCCTGGGTCAGGAAGGTCTGCCAGCGGCCGCGGCCGACCACGGGATCGTCGGTGACCCAGTCGGTGTACATGCTGTACGCGCCGCCGATCGGCATCACCACGTTGACGTGCTTGTCGGCGAAGAAATCCCGCACATCCGTATCGTCCCACCAGGAGATGCCGTCCAAGCCGCCGCCGATGCCCGTCAGCAGGTAGAGCGTGGGCGCGGAGCCCCCTGCGGCACGGATCACCCGGTTGCTCACCACGCGGTCCATCGCCGGGGAGTAGACGTCCACCTGCGAGACGGAGCCGCCCAAGGGGTGCTCGCCGACCACCCGCGCCTCCCCGGCGGCCGACGCCGTACCACTGGACACGAACCCTATAGCGACGGCGCCCATCAGCACACTCATGAGCGCGGCCGACCACCTCAAAGCCCTCACCATTCCGTTGTACGCGGAAGATCACCCGGGCGCAGCAATCCCGAGAAGATCAGCGCGTCGCGGCCCGCATGTCATCGATCGGCTTGTGGGACAGGCGGATCGCAGCAACCAGCCGCGGCGGCCCGCACCCGGCGTCGAAACACAGGTCCGGCCGTGCGCCGCGCTGGACGCGGCCCGCCTGGCAATCTTCCGGCACCGAACCACGAAGGATCGGCCGTTCGGTGTGTCTCGCAGTGTCGTGTCACGAGTGAACCATTCGGTCGATTGGGCTCGGAGCCCATTTTCGAAGCGCGATTCCTGGGCTTTCGAGTCATTGTTTGTGCACTGCGTGGCGACGAGACTCGTGGGCGATGACCCGTGCCACAACCTGGGCAGGGTCGGAATCGTCGAGACTAGGAGCACCACGAGTGCCGGAATTCGATCTTTTGGTCGTGGGCGGGGGCCCCGGCGGGTACGTGGCCGCCATCCGCGCGGCGCAGCGTGGTCTGTCGGTCGGCCTGGTGGAGAAGGAGCGGCCCGGCGGCGTCTGCCTGAACTGGGGCTGCATCCCGACCAAGGCCATGCTGCGCTCCGCCGAGGTCTTCCAAACTGTCAGCGCCGCAGCCGATTTCGGTGTGCTATCCGACAACGTCCGGTTCGATTTCGGCGCCGTGCGCCAGCGCAAGGACGGCGTCGTCAAGGAACTCACCGACGGCGTCGCGGGCCTGCTGCGGGCCAACGGCGTGACCGTGCTCGAGGGCCACGCCCGGTTCACCGGGCCCACCACCGTCGAGGTGCACGAGGTGGGCCCGTCGCCGATCTTCCCCGGCGGCCCGCGCTACGCCGCCGCCCCGACCACCCCGATCCGCCGCGTCGACGCCCGGGACGTGATCATCGCGACCGGCTCGGTCCCCGCGCGGCTGCCGATCCCGGGGGCCGAACTGCCCGGCGTGGTCACCTCCGACGGCGCGTTCGGACTGACCGAGGTGCCCCGGCGACTGGTGGTGGTCGGCGGCAGCGCGGTCGGCGCCGAATGGGCCAGTCTGTTCGCCACCTTCGGCGCCGAGGTCACGATCGTCGAACTCCAGGATCGCCTGGTTCCCTTGGAGGACAAGGACATCGGGACCACACTGGGCCGCTCGTTCACCCAGCGCGGCATCACCGTGCTGACGGGCTCGACGGTCGAATCGATCACGGCGGCCGCACCGTTGCGCGTGACCGTCGGCGGGCCGCACGCCCGTGAACTCGACGCCGATGTGGTGCTCGTGGGCGTGGGCCGCCGCCCCAACACCGCGGACCTGGGCCTGGCAGACGCCGGAATCGGCACGGACGCACGAGGTTTCATCGAGGTCGACGACCAATTGCGGACCGGCGTCGAACACGTCTACGCCATCGGCGACGTCACCGGCCGGGCGCTGCTCGCGCACGTCGCCTCGCACCAGGGGCTCACCGCCGCCGACGTGATCGCCGGACACCCCGCGCACATCGACTACACCGTGATCCCCGCGGCGACCTTCACCCACCCCGAGATCGCCTCCGTGGGCCTGACCGAGGAGCAGGCGCGGGCGGCCGGTCACCAGGTGCTGACCGCGAAGTTCCCGTTCGCGGCGCTGGGCCGGCCGCGGACCTTCGGCGACACCGAGGGCTTCATGAAGATCGTTGCCGGGCAACAGCATCAGGAAGTGCTCGGCGTGCATATCATCGGCCCGTCGGCCAGCGACCTGATCACCGAGGGCGCCCTCGCCATCACGCTGGAGGCGACCCTCGACGAACTCGCCGACACCATCCACGCCCACCCCACCCTCGGCGAGATCGGCATGGAGGCGGCCCTGACCGGGCTCGGCCTGCCGGTACACATCGCGCCGCGCAAGCGTTGAGGAGTCCCACCCGTGACCACGACCACCGCCCCGCGCAAGAGCGCACGCAAGGCCGCCCCCAAGCCGGAAGCCAAGGCGGACAACAGGTTCGCCGACGAGGACCCGAAGACACTGCGCGGGCTCTACCGCGACATGCTGTTCGTGCGCCGGTTCGAGGAGCGCACCGCGCAGAGCTACCAGCAGGCCAAGATCGGCGGCTACTGCCACCTCAATCTCGGTGAGGAGGCCACCGTCGTCGGCCTGGCGGCGGCCATGCGGCCCACCGACTATCTGTTCACGAACTACCGCGAACACGGCTACGCCCTGGCCAAGGGCATCGAGCCCGGCCGCGTGATGGCCGAGCTGTACGGCCGCACCACCGGCACCTCCAAGGGCTGGGGCGGGTCGATGCACATGTACGACACCGCGACCCGGCTGCTGGGCGGCTACGCCATCGTGGGCGGTCAGGTCCCGCTGGCCGTCGGCGCAGCGCTGGCCATCGACTACCGCGGCGGCGACGATGTCGTGGTGTGCCAGATGGGCGACGGCACCACGAATATCGGCGCCTTCCACGAGTCGCTGAACATCGCGGCGCTGTGGCGGCTGCCGGTGCTGTTCCTGGTGATCAACAACCGGACCGGCATGGGCACCACGGTCGAGCGGTCGTCGGCCGAACCCGACCTGTACAAGCGGGCCGAATCCTACCGGATGCGCGGCGAGCGGGTGGACGGCACCGACGTGCTGGCGGTCCGCGATGTCGCCGCCGAACTGCTGGAAGGCGCTCGGCGCGAAGGCAAACCGGCGCTGCTGGAGGCGGTCAGTCACCGCCTCAAGGGGCATTCGGTGGTCGACCCGGCGAAATACCGTTCCGCCGAGGACGTCTCGGCCGCCCGCGAGCACGATCCGATCGTCCGGTTCGCGGCCGAACTGGTCGCGGCCGGGGTGCTGTCGGAACAGGACACCGCCGACCTCGAGGCCGAGGTGCGCGAGGGTGTCGAGGCGGCGGTGGCATTCGCCGACGCCAGCCCGCACCCGGAGCCGGACAGCCTGTTCGACTACAACTACGCCACCCCGGTGCCCGGCGATTCCCGCCGCCTGCCCGCCGACCCGCTCTTCACAGCCTGAGGACTGCCACCGTGCCTGTCATGACCTATCGCGAGGCCCTGCGCGACACCCTGCGCCAGGAGATGCGCCGCGACGACGACATCCTGCTCATCGGCGAGGAGATCGGCGTCTTCGAGGGTTCCTACAAGATCACCGCCGGTCTGCTCGCCGAGTTCGGCGAGAAGCGGGTGCGCGACACACCGATCGCCGAGGAGGGTTTCGTCGGCGCCGCCATCGGCGCGGCCATGCTCGGGCTGCGCCCCGTCGTGGAGATCATGACGATCAACTTCTCGCTGCTCGCGCTGGACCAGATCGTCAACCACGCCGCCAAGATCTACGGCATGTTCGGCGGCCAGACCAGTGTGCCGATGGTGATCCGCACTCCCGGCGGCGGCGGTCAGCAACTCGGCGCGACGCATTCGCAGAACATCGAGCTGTACTACGCCTTCGTGCCCGGCCTGAAGGTGGTCGCGCCGAGTACGCCCGCCGATGCCCGCGCGCTGCTGCAGGCGGCGATCACCGACGACGATCCGGTGCTGTTCCTGGAGAATCTGTCGCTCTACAACACCAAAGGCGAAGTGCCCGACAACCTTCCGCCGGTACAGATCGGCAAGGCCGCGGTCACGCGGCCGGGCACGGACATCACGCTGATCGGCTACTCGCGGATGGCCACGGTCGCCACGCAGGTGGCCGAACGGCTGGCCGCGGAGGGGATCTCGGCCGAGGTGATCGATCTGCGCAGCCTGCGGCCGCTGGACCGGGACACCCTGGTGGCATCGGTGCGCAAGACGGGCTGCGCGGTGATCGGCGAGGACGACTGGCTCACCTACGGTATCGGCGCCGAGGTCGCCGCCTCGATCTCCGACGGCGCCTTCGACTATCTGGACGCGCCCGTGCGCCGGGTGGCGATGGCCGAGGTGCCGCTACCCTACGCCAAGCCGCTGGAGCGGCTCGCGCTCCCCTCCGCCGATTCGCTGTACACCGCCGCGGTGGAAACCCTTGCGGCCGTGGGCCGCCGCCGGTGAGCGCCGCCCGCACGCCCACTCCGAAGGACACCCACATTGCCTGAAATCACCATGCCCCGCCTGTCCGACACCATGGAGGACGGGGTCATCGCGTCCTGGCTCAAGCAGGTCGGCGACCAGGTCACCCGCGGCGAGGTGCTCGCCGAGATCGAAACCGACAAGGCCCTCATGGAATTGGAGGCCTACGACGACGGCGTACTCGAGCAGATCCTCGCCGACGCGGGCGCCCGGGTCCCGATCGGCGAGCCGATCGCCATTGTCGGGGACGGGACCGCGCCCTCGCCTTCCGCAGGCGCACAAGGCGCTTCGGCCGCTTCGAGTCCGGCGACCGGCGGCACCCCGGGCGAGGTCCCTGGTGCGCGTGGTTCTGTTCATGACGGAGTAGCTGCGGACACCGGCGCACAGTCGGTCCGGGCTGCCGATTCGCAGGGCGGTCCGGCGGGCGGTGCGGCAGGCGGTGCGACGAGCGGCGAGCGGCGGCCCAAATCGTCTCCGCTGGCTCGCAAGATCGCTCGCGAGCTGGGCGTAGATCTGGCGGCGGTCACGGGCACCGGCCCCGGCGGCCGGATCACGCGCCAGGATGTCGAATCCGCCCGTGCCGCAGACGATTCCGCACAACGACCCGGCACCGAAGCCGCGGGCAACTCCCGCCCGGACGGCCGATCCGCGAGCCCGGCGCACAACGAACCAGCCGAGGGCGCCATCGGCGGATCCGGGAGTTCCGCACCGGCATCCGGCGCGTACGACGACGTGCCGCTGACCACGATCCAGCAGGTGTCGGCCAAGCGGCTGGCCGACAGCATGCAGCAGGCGCCCCACATTTATCTGACCAGCGCGATCGACGTCACCGAGTTGCTGGCGTTCCGCGGCGAGATCAACGCCACGCTGGAGGCGGCGGGCAAGGGCAAGGTCAGCGTGAACGACCTGCTGGTGAAAGCCGTGGCCGCGACGCTGCGCGCGGAACCGGCCGTGAACGTCTCCTTCGCCGGTGACAAACTGTTGCGCCACCACGGGATTCACCTCGGCGTCGCGGTGGCAACACCGGCCGGGTTGCTGGTGCCGGTGATCCGCGATGCCGACCGCAAGAGCGTCTCCGAGATCGCGGCCGAGACCCGGGATCTGGCCGGGCGGGCACGCGACCGCAAGCTACGCGCGAACGAGATGTCCGGCGGCACGTTCACCATCTCGAACCTGGGCATGTTCGGCATCGAGCAGTTCACCGCCGTGATCAACCCGCCGGAGTCGGCGATCCTCGCCGTGGGCGCCGCCCAGGAGGAACTGCGCCTCGCGGACGGCGAGGTGGTCGCCCGCAAGATCCTGCGGGTGACCCTGTCCGCCGACCACCGCGCGATCGACGGCGCCGTCGGGGCCCAGTTCCTGCGGCACCTGCAGGAACTGCTGGAACACCCGCTGCGCATCGTCACCTAGCCCGGCGCGCACAGCTTCCCGACCACCGGCATACCCGCCGACCCCGGCGCCAGTGCCCGCTTCCCGACAGCGGACGCCGGGGTTCCCGCCGGAGCGCCACAAGTGCACGAGGGACCCGATCCCCACCCCGGGCGGCGGGAGTACCGCCGGGGTGACGGGCCAGGCCACCAGCCACCCGTCACCCCGGCCTGAGCATCCACTCGCGGCGGACTCGCGGCAGAATCTGCCGCGTCGCTCGGAATAGTGACCGCACAGGCCGGGTTCGATGTGAGGTGGACGCGGGTTTCCAGCTCTTCGGCGAGCACATCCTCTGGACCGACCTGATCGGGAACATCCTGTCGCTGACCGTGGTCTGGCTGGCCATGCGCAAGACGATGTGGACCTGGCCGGTGCAGTTGGCGGGCGCGTTGCTGCTGCTCGCCGCCTCGCTGGACGCGCACGTGCCCGGAAACGCGCTCAAGCAGATCCTGTTCTGCGCGTTGGCCGGATACGGCTGGATCTCCTGGACCCGCGGCCGGCGCGACCACGGCGGCCTGCTGGTCCGCCCGGCGACCGCGCGCGAACGCGCCGTCCTGCTCACCGTGCTCGCCCTGGGCACCGTGCTGGTGGCCGAGCTGTTCATTCACCTGACCTGGCTGCATATCGCGTGGTCCCCGTGGGCGAACGCGTACATCTTCGTCGGCAGCGCGATCGCGACCTTCGCGCAGAGCCGCGCCCTGGTCGACTTCTGGATCATCTGGATGCTCGTCGACCTGGTCGGTGTGCCGCTGGCCTTCAACTCCGGCCTGTACGTCTCCGGCGCGGTCTACGGCCTGTTCTTCGTCATGGTCATGATCGGCTTCGCCCGCTGGCGTCGCGAATACCGGGCCCGGCAGCGCCTGCTCGGGCGGCCGGACCCGATAACCACGTGAACGGCCTAGCGGGCAGCACCCCCGCACGGCCCGTTCACAGCAGCCCGCGCAGGCGCAGATCGTCCGCGTACTTCCCGATCAGCGCCGCAGTCAGGTGCGGGACGTCCGCGGCCGCGCCGATCCGTTCCTGCTGCACGGCCGCCTGAAACTTCTTGGCGGGCAATACCACTCCCGGCATCGGCACGTCCGGCTCGCGGTAGGCATGTAGCAGCGGGAGCACCGAGTGGCGGCGTTGTGTCTCCGGCAGCGCCCGCAACGCCGTCTCGAACCGGGACAGCCACCGCCCGTAGTCGTCGATGCGCTCGATCGGATGACCGGCGGCGACGAGCCAGTCCACGAACACGTCCAGCGACAGGCCGTCGTCGTGCGGGTTGAGCACGTCGAAGCTCTCGAAGCCGGTGTCGACCCGGGCCCCGAGGGTGGTGATCGCCGCCGCGGTGAAATCGGCGGGCAGGCCGTCGTAGTGCGCGCGCTGCCGATGGCCGCCGGAATCGGTCCGGTAGAACGACTTCGGCGCCACCCCGGTCGCCAGCACACTCAACAGCAGCCGCGTGAACATGTCGGGGAGGTTGAACTGACCGGCGTACCGGCTGTGCGCCAGGATCATATCCGAGCGGAACACCGCCACCGGTAGCCCGCACAGGTCGTGCGCCTCCCGCAGCAGCACCTCACCGGCCCATTTGCTGTTGCCGTAACCGTTGGCGTAACTGTCGTCGAGCGAGCGGCGCGCGCTGATCTCGCGGATGTCGCCGTCCTCGGTGAACCGCTGCGGATCCACCTGCGCGGCCACGCCGACCGTCGACAGGTAGGTCACCGGCTTCAACTGCCCGGTCAATGCCAGCCGGATCACCTCCGCGGTACCGACGACGTTGGGTCCGAACAGCTGGTCGTAGGGCAGCACGTGATTCACCAGCGCCGCCGGATGCACGATCAGGTCGACCGTATCGGCCAGCCGCCGCCAGTCCGCCTCGCCCACACCGAGATTCGGCTCACCGATATCGCCCGCGAGCACCTCCAGCGTGCCGTCGGCCAGCTCGCGGTAGCGCCGCAGCAGCTCCGGATCGCCACTGTCGAAGACGTCGTCCAGCCGTGCCCGCGCCGCCGCGGCGTCCCGGCCGCGGACCACGCAGATCAGCGTGCCGCCCGAATCGTGCAGCCGCTCCAGCCATTCCAGGCACAGGAACCGGCCCAGATAGCCGTTGGCGCCCGTCAGCAGCACCGTTCGCGGCGGACGTGGAGCACGGGGCAGGCGCGGCGCGTCCGCGAGTGTCGCCGCGTCGACGAACTTGTCCAGCGTCAGGTCCGCGGCCCGGATCTCGGCGCCGCTGCCGTGCACCGACTCCGCCGAGGGACGGGTGCCGCCCGTGCGGCGCTCGGTCTCGATGTACGCCGCCAGCGCCCGCAGATCCGTTGCCGGACCGACGATTACGCTCACCGGCACCTCGACGCCGAAGATCTCGCGCAGCAGATTCGACAGCGACAGCGCCGACAGCGAGTCCCCGCCGAGGTCGGCGAAATGCGCGTCGGGCGTCAGATCGGTTCCGGCACAGCCCAGCAGCGCCTTGGCGGCGCGCCCGACCGTATCCAGCACGGACAGCTCGGCGGCGGCCGAGCGCAGCGCGGACAGCTCGTCCTCCTGTGCGCGCGCCAGTTCCTCGTACCGCTGTTCCAGCCGCGGCCCGTAGCGTTCCTTCAGCTTGGGCCGCAACAGCTTCGCGATGCCCGACAGCAGCCCGTTGGCCATGCTGAACGGCTCGGTCTCCAGCAGGAAGTCGCGCGGAATCTCGTAGGACTCGAGTCCGGCGTCCTTGGCCACCCGCTGCAGTGACTCCCCGATCGCCGCCTTCAGGTCGGCGACCTCCGGATACGCGGACACCGCCGCGGCGGTCGGCACGATCACGGCCAGCAGGAAGGCGCGCTCACTGGAGCCGTACACGAAGATCTGCCGGACCAGCGGACTACCGGCGTAGACGGCCTCCAGCTTCGACACCGCCACGAACTCGCCCTGGGACAGCTTCAGCACGTTGTTGCGCCGATCGACATACACCAGCTGGTCGGGTCCGATCTCGGCCATGACGTCGCCGGTGCGGTAGAAGCCGTCGGCATCGAAGATCTCGGCGTTCAGTTCCGGCCGCTTGTAGTAGCCCGATACCAGCGTCTCGGCCTTGATCAGCAACTCGCCCCGCGGATACGGCTTGTCGGTGCCGAAATACCCCAGTTCCGGGACGTCCACCAGCTTGTAGTCCTGCACCGGCGGACGCTGCAACCGATTGTTGAGCAGCACTCCGCCGCCGGTCTCGGTGGCGCCGTAGCCGTCGAACATCCCGATCTCGAGCACCGACTCCATGAACGCCCGCATGTCCCGCGACACCGGCGCGCTGCCGATCAGCGCCAGCAGCAGCCGCCCACCCAGGAAGTGCTCGCGCAGTTCGGTTTTCACTTCCCGCTCGACGCCCGCCGGATCGCCGCCGGCCGCCACCTTGCGGTCGACCTCGCTGCGGAAACGCTGAAACACCATGTCGCACACGCGCGGCACGAAGAACACCAGCGTCGGCCGGGCCAGCGAGAGGTCCTCGAACAGCGTCGACATATCACTGCGGGCCGCGAAGTACACGGTGCCGCCGACCGCCAGGCAGCCGATCAGCGACGCCCGGCCGGCGACATGGCTCATCGGCATGTAACTGAAACCGACAGTTGGCAGCGGATGGTCGCCGCCGCTGCGCCACATCCGGGCCAGCATCCGCTCGGAATACATTGCGCCCTTGGGTGTTCCGGTGCTGCCGGAGGTGTAGATCAGCAGCGCGAGATCGTCCTCGTCCGCGCCGGTGCGCAGCGGCGCGGGTGGCAGCGCGCGGCCACGGTCCAGCGCCTCGTCGAGCGTCTCGACGCGCACCGGGCCACCCGACAGCCGGGCGCGAGCGGCCGCGAGCGCGGCGCGGTGGTCGTCGTCGCGGGCGTGGTAGTCGAAGACGACCAGCGAGCGCACGGACGCGGCATCGAGCGCCAGATCGACTGCGGCGCCGAGCTGTTCGACGTCGGTGGCGAGCACGCGCGGCTCGGTTTCCGCGACGATCGGCGTCAGCTGCGCGAGCGATCCGCCCGCCTGCAGCGGCACCCCGACCGTCCCGAGGTAGGTGCAGGCGAGGTCGACGATGGTGTAGTCGACACTGGTGAATCCGAGAACGGCGACGAAATCACCTGCCCGCGTGGGCCGTTCGGGATCATGATGCCAGGCGGCGGCCAGCGCCCGCACCCGCTCCCACAACTGTCCGTAGGTGAGGGTGTCGAAGCGGGGCAGTAGCCGCGCGCGGTGGTGTCCGCTGTCGTCGGCGACATACTCGACGGCGCGCTCACCGACCGCCACCCGATCGGCATACCCCTCCATGAGAGCGGCCACCACCTGCGCCGATCCCAGTCCGGGCGCCTGCACGGCCTTGCTCACGGCGTCGTCCGGGAGCGCGGCGCGAATCTGCTCGTCGCGCCCGATCAGCTCCGTCGCCCGCCGTACCAGTCGTTCCTGCTCCTGCGTGATATCCATCCCCAAGACGTCCATCCCGACCTCTCCGAGTTGTCCGGCAACCTGTTCGACAGTCGATGCGCGCGGGGCAAGCACATCCCGCGGCAATTAATTTACCCACGCTAACTATCTCTACGGTCGCGCCGCCTGCGACACACTGTCAAGAGGATCGCCGGGCGCCGCGGCATCGCCCGAGCTAGGCGCGATTGAGGCGTGCGTCACGCTGGACGTTTTGTACTTTTCGAGGCATTTCCCGAGGGCGTGGCCGCGTCATCTCGGCCATCGAAACAGCCGGACGCCGCTACGATCCGAGGAGGTGGTGCGCCGCGGCGGGCGGTGTCAGTGAGGAGAGGTCCATGTCCCAGAAGGTTCGCGGCGTCGTTGCCCGCGGCGCCGGAGCACCGGTCGAGATCGTCGACATCGTCGTCCCGGATCCGGGGCCGCGCGACGTGGTGGTGCGGGTGCTGGCGTGCGGTGTGTGCCACACCGACCTCACCTATCGCGAGGGCGGCATCAACGACGAGTTCCCGTTCCTGCTCGGTCACGAGGCCGCGGGCGTCGTGGAGACCGTGGGCGATTCCGTCACCCATGTGCGGCCCGGCGACCGGGTGCTGCTGAACTGGCGTGCGGTATGCGGCGCCTGCCGGGCGTGCAAGCGCGGCAAGCCCTGGTACTGCTTCGACACGCACAACGCGAGCCGCCCGATGACGCTGTCCGACGGCACCGCCCTCACTCCCGCGCTGGGCATCGGCGCGTTCGCCGACAAGACCCTGGTGCACGAGGGCCAGTGCACCGTCATCGACGCGGACACCGATCCGGCGGTGGCCGGGCTGCTCGGCTGCGGTGTGATGGCCGGGCTCGGCGCGGCCATCAATACCGGCAACGTGCGCTACGGCGACTCGGTGGCGGTGATCGGCTGCGGTGGCGTCGGCGACGCCGCCGTCGCCGGGGCCCGGCTGGCCGGCGCGACCACGATCATCGCCATCGACCGCGATCCCCGGAAACTGGAGTGGGCCACCGAACTCGGGGCCACGCACACCCTGCGGGCCGGTGACGATGTGGTCGAGCGGGTGCAGGAGCTGACCGGCGGATTCGGCGCGGACGTCGTGATCGACGCCGTGGGCCGCCCGGAGACCTGGAAGCAGGCGTTCTACGCCCGCGACCTGGCAGGCACCGTGGTGCTGGTCGGCGTACCCACACCGGACATGCGCCTGGACATGCCGTTGATCGACTTCTTCTCCCGTGGTGGCGCGTTGAAGTCCTCCTGGTACGGCGACTGCCTGCCCGAACGCGATTTCCCGATGCTGCTGGACCTGTACCGCCAGGGCCGCCTACCGCTGGAACGCTTTGTCACCGAACGCATCCCGATCGACGGGGTGGAACAGGCGTTCACCACCATGCACCACGGTGAGGTGCTGCGCTCGGTGGTGGTGCTGTGAACATCGAACGCGTGGTCACCTCCGGCACCTTCGAATTGGACGGCGGCTGCTGGGATGTCGACAACAACGTCTGGGTGGTCGGCACCGACACGGAGGCGGTGATCATCGACGCCGCCCACGACCCGGCGCCCGTGCTCGCCGCGGTAGGCGACCGCCGGGTCACGGCGGTGCTCTGCACCCACGCCCACAACGACCACATCAACGTCGCACCGCAACTGGCCGCGGCGACCGGAGCGCCGATCCTGCTGCACCCCGCCGACGACATGCTCTGGCGCGCTGTGCATCCCGAGGTCGACTACCAGCCGCTGGCACACGGTCAGCGAATTCCGGTCGGCGACACGGCGATTCAGGTACTGCACACGCCGGGCCACTCGCCCGGAGGCTGCAGCCTGTACCTGGCCGAGCAGCAGGCCGTGTTCACCGGCGACACGCTGTTCTCGGGCGGCCCAGGCGCGACCGGACGGTCGTATTCCCATTTCCCCACCATCATCGAGTCCATCCGGACCCGGTTGCTGGCACTGCCGGGGGACACGATCGTGCACACCGGGCACGGCGACTCCACCACCATCGGCGCCGAGGCGCCACACCTCAGCGAGTGGATCCACCGGGGTCACTGACCGATACGCCGGTCCTGTTGAATTTCGCACATCAACTGCCAAGCAATCGCTTGGGTTGGTAATCTCGGCAGCACAGGAGGACGGTGACCGGCATCGGTCGTGCAGACGATGCGCAAGCACCGTGCCGGTCCGCGTACGCGCGACCATCAGGGAATATCAATGGGGATGTGACCAGGGGCAATTCGGTTCCGTCCGGCACCACTCGGTGCCGGACCGGTTGTGGCGTGCCGCCGTCCGTCGGCGACTCGACAGACAGGAACGCTACCCATGACCACCCGGAAGATTCCGGATCCGAACCACCCGCTGCTCCCCCTGGCGCGGGCCTACACCAACTACTTCACGCCGACGGTCACCGGCGCGCAGCACGTGCCGGAATCCGGTCCGGCACTGATCATCGGCAACCACTCGTCGATCTACTGGGCGCCCGAAGTGTGGATCACGCTGCTGACGATGATGGACCGCCGGCCGATCGAACCCAGTTTCGGTCTGGCGCACGAAATCCTGTTGCGCACACCGGTTCTCGGTGACAGCCTGCGCGATCTGGGCGCGTTGCCCGCCTCGCGGGAGGCCGCGACGACGGGATTGAAGGACGGCGGCGCCGTGCTGGTGTACCCCGGCGGCGACTGGGAGGCCTGCCGCCCGTGGACCGACCGTGGCCGCATCGACTTCGCCGACCGGAAGGGATTCATCCGTCTCGCACTGGAACTCGGCGTCCCGGTGATCCCCGCCGTCGCCACCGGCGGTCACGACTCCATCTTCATCGTCAGCCGCGGCGAGCGCACTGCGCGGCTACTGCGCCTCGATAAACTGCTGCGCGCCAAGGTATTTCCCTACACCGTCGGCGTGCCGTTCGGTTTCGCGCCGATCGTGCCGCAGGTTCCGCTGCCCGCCACCGTGCAACTGAGCTTCCTGCCGCCGCTGGACTGGTCCACCGAACCCGGCGATCCCGAGAACGCGGCGGAGGTGGACGCCTGCTACCGCGAGACCGTGGACACCATGCAGCGCGAACTCGATCGGTTGCGCGCCGAGATCCCCAATCCCGTTGCGACAGGCATCAAACGGCACCTCGCCGACCTGCCGGGGCCGCTGTCGGGACTCGCCGGAATCGTGTGAGGGCGGTCAGGACGACATCACCGCCTCGATCGAGGCCACCAGCCGGGACGCGTGCTCGCCGAGATAGAAGTGGCCGCCGTCGTAGGTGGTGAGTTCGAAACCGCCGGTGGTGTGGTCGCGCCAGGCGCGCACCTCCGCGAGGGTCACCTTCGGGTCGTGCAGGCCGATGTGGGCGTGGATCGGCGCGGAGACGGTGGCGCCGTCCGTGCCGCGGTAGGTCTCGGCGGCCTTGTAGTCGGCTCGGAGGGCGGGCAGGATCGCGCGCAGCATCTCGTCGTCGTCGAGGACCCGGGCGTCGGAGCCGTCGAGCCGCCGCATCTCCGCCAGCACACCGGCGTCGTCGAGGCGGTGCACGGTCTCGACGCGTACCTGCGACGGCGCCCGGCGGCCGGAGACGAACAGGGCGGCCGGACCGGTACCGCGCGCCTCCAGCAGCCGCGCCACCTCGAACGCCACCGAGGCGCCCATGCTGTGCCCGAACAGGTACAGCGGCCTATCGAGCCACGGAACCAGCTCCGCCGCAACGATTTCCGCCAACTCCGGCACGCTCTCGACGCAGGGCTCGTGGCGGCGGTCCTGCCGTCCGGGGTACTGGACGGCCAGCACCTCGTGCGCGGGCGCGACCATCCGGGAGACCGGGTGGAAGTATGTCGCCGAGCCCCCGGCGTGCGCCAGGCAGACCAGCCGCGCGGCCGGATCGTCGCGCGGGTGGAACCGCCGCACCCAAGCCCCGGCTGTCCGTTGTCCGTCGGTCATCGAAACCCCCTCGTGCGGTGTGTCATCCGACATTGTCGCGAGGTTCGGTCTCTCCGGCCACCGGACGTCCCGGCCGTACGGCGCGAAACCCTTGCGGCCAGGCAGGGATTCCCGTCGAGTTCGGGCGCACCGGTGCCCGGTTACGGCGTGGAGTAGCCGATCAGCGCGCCGATACCGGCCCCGATCGGCACCGTCACCAGCGCGCCGACGCCACCGAGGAAGAACCCGATGACCGCGCCGATGCCGGCGCCGATGAGCGCGCCGACCACCGCGTTGTGCTGTTTGCGCGCCTCGGTCTCGGCCTCGTCGATGTTCTGCGCCGCGGCGGAATTCGCGGTCAACGTCAGGGTGCGGCCGGCGGGGTCGATGCGCGGTGTCAGGCCGACGGTTCCGCCCGCGCCCTGCACGGCCAGCGGTACCGTAACGACCTCGCGGCCCGCGACGTCGGTGAGCGTGACCGCCCGGCCGTCCGGGGCGAGCGCGAAACTGCCGGTGGCGACGGTGGTCGTCACTCCGGTGTGGTCCGCGGTGGGCGCGGATACGTAGGCGATGCCGTGGTCGACACCGCTGATACCCGGCTCGGCCGCCGGTGCGGGCGCCGCCCCGACGACTCCCGCGGTGACGCCGGTGGCCCCGATCGCGAGCAGGGCGGTAGCAGCGATTCGCTTGGCTCTCATTGCCTTCCCCTAATTCCATCGGCCCGGTAACAGCCGATATTCCCCAGGCCGGATCTCGGCCGCATTCATTCTCCCGCGAAAAACCCTGCGCAGCGGTCGGTTTCCGAAATCTCGTGGTTACCTCACGACAATGCCCGGGTATCGTTCCCCTCGGATCGAAGGCAGTCAGTGGATACCCATCGCTCGGCCGAACGCTAGGAGCCACCACATGGTCACGATCATCGGCGGCGGTATCGCCGGCACCGTCCTCGCCGGAGCGCTGGCTCGGCACGGTCGCCCGGCCACCGTGTACGAGCGGCAGGCGCTCCCGCGCAATGGGCAGTTCCTCGTCCTCGACGGGCGCGCGCACGCGGCGCTGCACAGCCTCGGCGTGCCGGTCGACCCGCTGCACAAGGTCTCGCACCCACTCACCGCGATCCGCATCGCCTACACGGAGAACGAGCGCACACGGCCCAGCGACGGTCACCGCCTGTACTTCCGCGACGACCTCATGCGCGTCCTGGACGAGTTCGCCGCGTCCGCGGGCGCGCGGCGGCACGACGGGATCGCGATCACCGACCTCGACCCCGCCACCGGCACCCTGGTCAGCGGCGCCACGTCCGTCGCCACCGACGATCTGATCATCGGAGCGGACGGCACCGACTCGCTCGCCCGCGCCCGGCTCGAGCCCGCCCGGTCGGCCGAATATGCCGGGCAAACAGTCGTCTACGGCACCACCCGCGTCCCCGTGCGGCCGGACAGCGCGCCCTCGGTCCTGCACTTTCAAGGCCGGGTGGGCACGGGGACCCTCCCCGCGAGCACCTTCGGCCACTTCTGGAACGACGATGTGGCCGTGTGGTTCTGCCGCATCACCCAGCCCGAGCTGCCGCCCGAGGAGATCGGGACGCACCCGGTGCGGGACTGGGCCGAGGCCGTGCGGCTGTCCGCCCCGGCCATCGCGCCCATTGTCGACGCCATGGTGAACGAGACCGACACGGTACGAGTCATCAACGCCCGCAATGTGCCGCTCGCCGACGCGGCGACGCCGCGTGCCCCCGTCCTCCTCTGTGGTGACGCCGACCATGCCCTCACCCCCGCCGCCGGTGTGGGCGCCCGCGATGCCATCGAGGACGCGGCCGCCCTCGTTGCCGCGCTGAGCACCGGTGCGGATCCCGCCGCGGCGATGGCGGAACGTCGTCGGCAGTTGGTCGAGGAGCGGGACCGCATCGCCCGGTTGTACGAGCGGCCGCGGAAGTAGTCGCGGCCTATCTCGGACCGATTCGGTTGCGCCACACCGGCCTAACGCCGGGCAAACGGGTCCGCTGGTGGACTGGGCGCCGGAGCTACCGGTTCCGGTGGCCGGACAGCCGAGTGAAAGGACCGAGATGTCGGCGAGGAGATTCATGCGGGGCGCGCTGCTGATGACGGCCGCGTGCGCCGGAGTGGTGGCAGTGGCGGGGACGGCGTCGGCACAGCCGGGCGAGCGGCATCCGCTGGCGGACACGACGTGTTCGGCGGCGCAGGTCGAGGCGGCCATGCGCGACCACGCCCCGCAGTTCGCGACCTATCTCGACGAGCACCCCGATCACCGCGCGAAGTTCGAGCGCATGTTCTCCGTGCCGCCGGAGCAGCGCAAGATGATCATCCGTGAGCGCGGCGACGGCGGCCCGCCGCCCGAGGAGGGCCGTGGCCGGATCATCCTGCGCGACGATCCGCGATTCGCCGGACTGCCGCAGCAGATGCGGGTGGTGGCCGACACCTGCCACGGGTACTGACCGGTTGTGCCCGAGCGCATCGGGGGTGCGCTCGGGCCTGAGTCAAAGCTGCTGTGCCCCGGTATCTTCCGGCATCCCGGCGGTACCGGGCACGGGCGTGGCGGCCGGCGGGAGGTCGACGGTGATTCGCAGTCCTCCTCCGGCACGGGCGACGGCGGTCACCGTGCCGCCGTGTGCGTGGGCGACCGATCGCACGATCGACAATCCCAGTCCCGCACCGCGAGAGGTGGCGGCGTCGGATCGACGGGTGGTGGAGGTCAGTCGGCGGAAGGGCTCGAACAGGCCGTCGAGGTCGTATTCCGGGACCTCCGGGCCGGTGTTCTCGACGACGAGCCGACAGCCGCGGTCGTGTATTCCGGTGCGCGCGGCGACCCACCCGCCCTCCCGGTTGTATCGGATGGCGTTGTCGAACAGGTTGTGCGCCAAGCGTTCCAGCAACAGCGGGTCACCGATGACCGGAGCCGATTCCGGCTCGGTACGCAACTCCACACCGGCCGCGCTCGCCTGTTCCGCGGCGATGGCGGCGACGTGGCGAACGACATCGGCGAGGTCGGCCGCGCGGTGCTCGGTCAGCCGCTGCTCGCTCCCGGCCAGCACCAGCAGTCCGTCGATGAGTCGTTCGTGGCGCCGGTTCACCTCCAGCAGCGTGATTCCCAACTGCCGCAACGGTTCCGGGGCGTCGGGCCGGTCCAGCGCGACCTCGAGCAGGGTGCGGTTGATGGTCAGCGGTGTACGCAGTTCGTGCGAGGCGTTGGCGACGAAGCGGCGCTGGCTGTCGAACGAACGGTCCAGCCGCTCCAGCATGGCGTCGAAAGTGTCTGCGAGATCGGTGATTTCGTCGCGCGGGCCGTCGAGTGCGATGCGCTCGTGCAGGCTGTGGTCGGCCACTCGGCGGGCGGTGGCGCTGATCTGCTGCAGCGGCGCCAGCACCCGCCCGGCCAGCAGCCACCCGAGCCCGGTCGCCGCGACCCCGACCGCTCCCAGCGCCGCCAGCGACCAACCCAGCATGGCGTGCATGGTGGCGCGCCGCTCCGCCTCGGCCTGGGCGGCGACCGCGGAGGCCAACTCGTCCACCGCGCCCATCCGGACCCGGAACTGCGGCGCGCCCAGATACTCGCGCACGATCAGCTGCGCACCGCCGTTCGGCCGCCGCCCCAGCCACTGCTCGAGCGAGAAGTACATGACCGCGATCAGCACGGCGCCGGCCAGGAAGAACGCTCCCGCGTACAGCAGGGTCAGCCGGAACCGGATGGTCGGGCGCAGCCGCCGCGTCACCGGACGCGGTAGCCCACGCCGGGCTCGGTCGCGATCGGATCGGGATCGCCCAGCTTCCGCCGCAGCATCATGATCGTGTACCGCACCACTCCGGTGAACGGATCGATGTTCTCGTCCCATGCCTTCTCCAGCAGTTGCTCGGCCGACACCACTCCCCCATCCGCCCGCAGCAGCTCGGCCAGGACGGCGAACTCCTTGCGCGACAACGCGACCGGCGTCCCGTCGCGGGTAACGGAGCACCGGTGCAGATCCAGCCGCACCCCGGAACGCTCCAGCACGGGCGGCGTCGCCGGGCGCGACCGGCGCCCGAGCGCCTGCACCCGCGCCACCAGTTCAGCGAACGCGAACGGCTTGGTCAGGTAGTCGTCGGCGCCCAGCCCCAGCCCCGCCACCCGGTCCGGCACCGCCGTGGCCGCCGTCAACATCAGGACCCGCGCCACACCCCCCGTCTCGACCACCCGCTCGCAGACCTCGTCCCCGCACACCACCGGCAGATCCCGGTCCAGCACCACCACGTCGTAATCGTTCACCCCCACCCGCTCCAACGCCGCACCCCCGTCGTACACCACATCCACCGCCATCGCATACCGCCGCAACCCCACCCCGATCGCATCGGCCAGCAACCGCTCGTCCTCCACCACAAGAACCCGCACCCGCCAATCCTCCCCCGCCCCCCTGTCAGGTCCCTGTGAGGACTCCGCCCCACCCCGAAGAACCCCCAGCTAGAGCCCCGATTTGGGCCCCCGACAACCCATACGCTAAAGTTTCTCCTCGGCCCGCCCAACACAACGAGCCACCACAGTCCCCTATAGCTCAATTGGCAGAGCAGCCGACTGTTAATCGGCAGGTTTCTGGTTCGAGTCCAGATGGGGGAGCATAAAACGCCAGGTCAAGCGCTGACAGCCGAAAGCCCAGTCCGGTCGGACTGGGCTTTCACCAAGAATACGCCAAGAATTCAGCGCCGGGGTTTCGTCAGCTGATCATTCCCAGCCCCAACCCGAGTTCGACCACCGCCGGCGAATTCGGGCCTGCTCGGGCGACACGATGTAGTGCCGCTCGGTGGCGCTCTCGCGTGAATGCCCCCTTCTACGACATGCTGCCCGGCACCGACTCTCACCCCGACAGCAACGTCGCGCTGTGGTCGCTGCGGCCCGCGCCCCCGCCGGCGGAGCCTCTGCCACCGTATCGATAGAATTCCGCCAGCGCGGCATCGACCATATTTTCGATGAATCTGTCCGGCTCGGATTTAGTCAGCGGACGGCACGCACGACTCCGGAGGAATTCGCCATGATCATGGATTTGGTGGCCGACTTCGGCTAGGCGAGTTCCACTGAGCTGTTATGTCGGGTAGCCCTTCTCGGGCGGCGGAGCGCCGGGGTCGGTGGCGTATATACCATCGTCGGACGGCGGAGCGCCGGGTCTCGTGGCCACTATGCCATCGTCGGACCGCGGGAATCGCGGCGGAACCCCGTCCGGGTCGACCTGCCGATCCGGGTTGGCGTCGTTCCACTCTTCCACAGCTGTCAGGTATTCCTCGTAGACATCCCAGGCGAGGTCTTCCACCTCCATCATGGTGTTACCGACGCGGCGGAGAACATCGTAAAAGGACACCGATGCCGACAACCATCGCAGGTCCACAGAACGCAGGTAGGTGTCGAGGTCACCGACCTGCCGCCGGATCGACGCCTCGAGCCGGGTCTGCGTATCCTCGACACTGACCTGGGTCATGAAAGTCAGCAATCCTCTCTGCTGATTCTCCAGGTACTCCTGGAATTCTGCTACCTCACCGCGCTTGGCCAAGTACGATTCCACCGCCTCGCCTTTACCCTCAGGCGTATCCGGCTGGTCGATTATTCCGAGATCGCGCAATTCTTTTTCGAGCCGGGGAATGGTGTCGAATCGTCCTATTCCTACCGCGTCGAGGATGAGCCGAATCGAGGATTCTGCCATTGCGATGTAGGGCCACAACTCCTCGAGCCCGAGCGGACGATGTAGATTTACATCGCTGCTGTGATATGGCTTCGCCTCGCTGTCCTGGGTCTCGAAGACACCCATACCGACACCCTTCTGGAACGTCCGCGTCCGGACCCGCCCTTGCCAGGTGAACCGGACGCGCCGCGCACCCCTGCACCGCCGCCCGGGTCTCGGGCGAGGCTTCGGCCCACCACTCGCATTCTGAGCTGCCCGAGACGCCCGGTGTAACACGTGAATCGCCGGTCTACGGGGCCTCACCGGACGAGACACGCGGCGCGGAACAGGTTGTCGGAGGGCGTCGCCGATCCGGTCGGCTGATATTTCACGGCTCGTGGCACTGGCGATTTCCCGGATACGGGCCGGTGGCACCCGGATTACCGTGCTTCTATGCTGCGCTTGCCCCCTCGTGTTTCCGGCTGGAGCCTCTTGGCTCTCGGTGCCCTGGGACTGCTTATAGCCGCATGTGGATGCGCCGTGTCGGAGCCCGGCTTCGCCGTGCCGTCTACGTCCTCCGTGGCGGCGCTGAAGACCAGCACGCCGCCGGATATCGCCGACAAGGGCGACTGCGTGAAAGAAGGCGCGAGCAGGCTCATCGAGGTGCCGTGTGGCAGTCCGACCGCCACGCACATCGTCCTCGAACGACTGCCCGGAGCAGATGCGGACTGCCGACCCGTGCCAGGGGTGTACGACACCTATCTGTCCTACACCGGAAGTAGCACGAGCAAGGTCTGTCTGGGCGTCGCCGGTCGTGATCCTGCGAACGGTATCAACATGGCGCGGCCCGGCGACTGTGTGCGCGTGGGCGAGGGGATCAAAGGAGAGCGGGTGCCGTGCACGTCACCCGGCGCCTTGCGGGTACTTGCTCGGTTCGATACCGCGCCGCTCACTCAGCAGACCTGCGCCGGTACACCCGGCACCACCAAGATCTCCGGATGGCGACTGAAGCTACTCGGGGCGAATGCCAATCCGCCGGGCCAGGGCATATACGACGCCGTGTACTGTCTGACGCCACCCTGATAGCCCCGGGCGTGTTGTAGTGCCCGCGGTTCCCGGCCACCGGCCCGCGGAAATCCCACGCGGTCAACCCGTCTGGCAACCGCTGCGCGGCCGTCGACGTCCGTATCCATCTCATCGATCGTGTGCACCTTGACCCCACGGCCGCCGGGCAACGGCTCGAACCGCGTATCCGGACCGTGTTGTTCCGCCGCGTGGTCTCGGATGTCTTCGATCTGATCCAGCGGCAGCCGATCGCCTTTCGCCCCGGGGAACAGGCTTTCCCGAAGCACCTTGATCGTCTCGTCGGATGCCCCTGCCTCGTGCAGGCGGTCGAGAAAGCGGGATCCACCCTCCAGGCCCCGGTCCAGTAGGGGGCTCGCCTCTACCGACCGCAGGTCGGAATGCCCTACCTCACAGGCCTTCCCACCAGACACGCTGTCGAGTTGGAACTCCCCGAAACAAAGGAACCTAATGCGTAAGCTCGCCCTTCTGTTCGGCCCGACCGCCGCCCTCATGCTCGCTGCCACCGCTCACGCCGAACCCGCCACCTCCATTCCCGGAGACGGGACCTACGTGGTGGGGGTGGATATCCAGCCGGGCACCTACCGCACCGCAGGACCGGCGGACGGCCGGTACGGGTGCTACTGGGAGCGGGCGAAGAACCTGGACGGCACCGTGGATTCGATCATCGCCAATGATTACGGGAAGGGCGCGACCACGGTCCGGATCTCATCGTCGGATGTGGCATTCAAGACGAGCGGGTGTTCGTCGTGGACGCTCGCCGCTCCGGCGCCCGCGCCTGCTGCTCCTGCGCCTGCCCCGGCCCGACCGCCGTCGGGCAGCTTCGGAAGCTGACGTTCCAAATTCAGGCAGCCGCCCGGTCTTCTCTGCCGGGCGGCGTGTCGGTCACGTTGTCGGGCAGCTAATTTCGATAAGTGACCAATCCGCGGCAACCCAACGGACATTGAAACACCCGACGTATCTCAGGTCCGCCCGGTACCACGCTAAAGTTTGCGGTCGAGAGGTCGGCTCCTCGGAGCCGTAGGCCTTATCGGTTGAGTTTCCCAGAGGACATCATGATCAAGCTCTTCTCCGCTGTTCTGTTGACTGCGACGGCGGCCGCCGTTTTGCAGGTTGTGCCCGCGGCTCCCGCGCGGGCGATGTCGCCCAGTTGTGCCAAGGCTATCGAGCTGATCAATGCCGCGGTCGACACCAGTGGGGGGACCATGGACGATGCCACGACGCGGGCCTTGTCCGAGCGGTTGACGGGTGTGGCGGCGGTGGCCGTGGGCGAGGAAAGGGACGTGATCACCGGTTATGCCGATGCCTTGATCGATGAGAATGTCACCGATCTGACTCCTGCCACGGATGAGCTGAATCGGGTGTGCGCCTGAGCCTTCGGCGCACAGAAACCCTCGGATAGTCCGGACTTCAGCCCCGGACCAGCGGAAATTCTCCGCCGGTCCGGGGCTGTAGTTGTAGTAGGTTCTGGCCGTGTGGAGGACGGGCAACGGGAGGACCGCATGTCGGACGAGCGCGGGGTGATCGTCGTGGATGCCGCGAATGTGGTGGGGTCCCGGCCCGATGGGTGGTGGCGGGATCGTGCGGGCGCGGCGCGGCGGTTGCTCGCGGCGCTCGAGGCGAGTACGGAGTTGCCGGAGGTGGTCGTCGTGCTCGAAGGGGCGGCGAAAGCCGCTGCGGGCGAGGAGTTTCCGCGGTTGCGAATCGTGTCGGCGGAGGGGTCGGGCGATGACGCGATCGTCGGCGTGGTGGCGGAGGCGGTCGACAGCGGCGGTGGTCCGATCACCGTGGTGACGGCCGACCGCGGACTCCGAGGACGGGTGGAGGCCCTCGGAGCCGGCACGGTCGGACCCCGGTGGTTGCTCGAGCGGGTCGAGCCGACGAGGTGATGGCTCGAGCGCGGCTCAGCCACCGACGTAGGCGGCCAGATGTTTGCCGGTCAGGGTGGTGTGGTCGGCGACCAAATCGGCGGGGGTGCCTTCGAACACCACGCGCCCGCCGTCGTGACCGGCGCCGGGGCCGAGGTCGATGATCCAGTCGGCGTGCGCCATGACGGCCTGGTGATGTTCGATCACGATGACCGACTTGCCGGACTCCACCAGGCGGTCGAGCAGGCCGAGCAGCTGCTCGACGTCGGCCAGGTGCAGGCCCGTGGTGGGCTCGTCGAGAACGTAGATGCCGCCCTTGTCGCCCATATGGGTGGCCAGCTTGAGCCGCTGCCGCTCGCCGCCGGACAGCGTGGTGAGCGGCTGGCCGATGGTGAGATAGCCGAGGCCGACATCGGCGAGCCGCTCCAGGATCTTGTGCGCGGCCGGTGTGCGCGCCTCGCCGTCGGCGAAGTACCGCTCGGCCTCGTCGACAGACATGGCGAGCACCTCGGCGATATTGCGGCCGCCCAGGTGGTAATCGAGCACCGCGGCCTGGAACCGTTTGCCCTCGCAGACCTCGCAGGTGGTGGCGATCCCCGCCATCATCGCCAGGTCGGTGTAGACCACACCGGCACCGTTGCAGTTGGGGCAGGCGCCCTCGGAGTTCGCGCTGAACAGGGCCGGCTTCACGCCGTTGGCCTTGGCGAACGCCTTGCGGACCGGGTCGAGCAGGCCCGTGTACGTCGCCGGGTTGCTGCGCCGCGAGCCGCGGATCGGAGTCTGGTCGACCGACACCACTCCCGCCGCGGCCGGGACGGAACCGTGGATCAGCGAACTCTTGCCCGAACCCGCGACCCCGGTCACGACGCAGAGCACGCCGAGCGGCACGTCGACATTCACGTCCTGCAGGTTGTTCGCGTTCGCGCCGCGAATCTCCAAGGCGCCGGTCGACTTTCGCACCGACTTCTTCAGACCCGCGCGGTCGTCGAAATGGCGGCCGGTGATGGTGCCGCTGGTGCGCAGCTTCTCGACGGTGCCCTCGAAGCAGACGGTGCCGCCGCCCGCGCCCGCGCCGGGACCGAGGTCCACGACGTGGTCGGCGATCACGATGGTCTCCGGCTTGTGCTCGACGACCAGCACCGTATTGCCCTTGTCGCGCAACCGCAGGAGCAGGTCGTTCATCCGCTGGATGTCGTGCGGATGCAGACCCGCGGTCGGCTCGTCGAAGACGTAGGTGACATCGGTGAGCGAGGAGCCGAGGTGCCGGATCATCTTCACCCGCTGCGCCTCACCGCCGGACAGGGTGCCCGCCGGCCGCTCGAGCGAGAGGTAGCCCAGGCCGATCTCGACGAACGAGTCGAGAGTGTGCCGCAGCGAGTCCAGTAGCGGCGCCACCGACGGCTCGTCCAGCCCGGCAACCCATTCGGCGAGGTCGGTGATCTGCATCGAGCAGGCGTCGGCGATGCTGACCCCGGCGATCTTCGAGGACCGCGCCGCCTCGCTGAGCCGGGTGCCGCCGCACTCGGGGCAGACCTGGAAGGTGACCGCGCGCTCCACGAAGGCGCGGATGTGCGGCTGCAGCGCGTCGACATCCTTGGACAGCATCGACTTGCGGATCCGCGGGATCAGGCCCTCGTAGGTGAGGTTGATGCCATCGACCTTGATCTTGGTCGGCTCCTTGTGGAGCAGGTCGTTGAGCTGTTTCTTGGTGTACTTCTTGATCGGCTTGTCCGGATCGAAGAAGCCGCAGCCGGTGAAGATGCGGCCGTACCAACCGTCCATGCTGTAGCCGGGGATGGTGAGCGCACCCTCGTTGAGCGACTTGTTCTCGTCGTAGAGCTGGGTCAGGTCGATGTCGTTGACCGAGCCGCGGCCCTCACAGCGCGGGCACATGCCGCCGGTGATGCTGAACTCGCGCCGCTCCTTCACCTGGGCCCCGTTGCGCTCCACGGTCACCGCCCCGGCGCCACTGATGGAGGCCACGTTGAAGGAGAACGCCTGCGGCGACCCGATGTGCGGCTGCCCCAGCCGGCTGAACAGGATGCGCAGCATGGCATTGGCATCGGTGGCGGTGCCGACCGTGGAGCGCGGGTCCGAACCCATCCGCTCCTGATCGACGATGATCGCCGTGGTCAGCCCCTCGAGCACATCGACATCGGGACGCGCCAGCGTCGGCATGAAACCCTGCACGAACGCGCTGTAGGTCTCGTTGATCAGCCGCTGCGACTCCGCGGCGATCGTGCTGAACACCAGCGAACTCTTGCCCGAACCGGATACGCCGGTGAACACCGTGAGCCGACGCTTGGGGATCTCGACGCTGATATCCCGCAGATTGTTCACTCGCGCGCCGTGCACGCGAATCAACTCGTGGCTGTCGGCGGCGCTCGGCGCAGACGGTCTCGCCTCCGTCGTGGTGGCCTTGGTCATGGTGCCTCTTTCTTGCTGGGGCCGGTCCGACTGCTCAGGGCAGTTCCTGGACACGGACCATATTGCCCGCGGGGTCCCGAACGGCGAAGTCGCGAATCCCGTACGGCTGCTCGGTCGGCTCCTGGATCACTTCGGCGTCACCGGTCTGCAGGCGCTCGAACGCGCCGTCGAGATCCTTGGTGCCCAGGTTGATGCTGGCGTAGGTGCCCTTGGCCATCATCTCGGCGATCGTGCGGCGTTCGTCGTCGGTCTGGCCCGGAGTGGCGCCCGGCGGATACAGGACGATGGACACGTCGGGCTGGTTCGGCGGGCCGACGGTGAGCCAGCGCAGCCCGTTGTAGCCGACGTCGTTGCGGAGTTCGAAGCCGAGCACGTCACGGTAGAAGGCCAGCGCGGCTTCGGGGTCGTCTTGCGGCAGGTAGCTGTGATTGATGGTGATGTCCATGGCAATCACGCTAGCTGCGACGTGCTGACCGGAGCTTCTCGATTCCTGATCGGTCTGGTGACCTGTTTGGCCACGCAGGGCGGCATGCCCACGGTCGCCTCCGCCGCCTCACGGCGGTAGGTGCTGGGCGGCATGCCCACCAATTCGGTGAAGCGGGTGCTGAACGTGCCGAGCGAGGAGCAGCCGACCTCGAAACAGACCTCCGTGACGCTGAGATCGCCGCGGCGCAGCAACGCCATGGCGCGCTCGATGCGCCGGGTCATGAGGTAGGAGTACGGCGATTCGCCGTAGGCGAGCCGGAACTGGCGGCTCAGATGCCCGGCCGACATATTCACCCCGCGGGCCAGCGCCTCCACATCCAACGGTTGCGCGTAGTCCCGGTCGATCCGGTCGCGAACCCGGCGCAGCAGCGCGAGATCGCGGAGGTGCTGCCGAGGAGATGGTTTGCTGGTCACCTAGCAAATCGTGCCATACGCCACCGACAAGTAAACCGCGAACGTCGCACATGCGCCGGTGCGCGCCGGAACCCGGCTACCTCGGGAAACGGCCTCACCGGCCCGCGCGAAGTCCGCGATCGTAACTGGGCCACCGATACCGACGGCCGCGATTCGAGGGGCCGCGCATGGGCGGCAGCGTGGTGCTCGGCCGGCCGAGCACCCATCGCGCGGTCGCCTGCGCCTCGGAACAGCAGGCGATGAGCCGGAGGCGGTCGGCCGGGCCGTAGTCGGCGTCGTCGATCTCGGCACGCAGATCCACCGCGCGACGCTCCATCAGCCGCGCGTCGGCCTCGTCCAGTCCGCGCCGAGCGTGCTGGACAGTGGTTAGAATCCTGCGTTGCAGATCATCCATCCGGACCTACTCTCCCCGCCACATCGGATTGATGACGATGCCGGATCTCACTGCTACGGAAGCCGACCTCGCCGCCTAAATCGGTGGGTACCCGTGCACGACAGCGACAAACAGATCCGATCGGTCGATACGATCTGTGCGACGTAAGTTGTACCGCCACAAACCTTTCGATGGACGCAACTCGTCGATGGAGGCAAACGCCTTGTGGCAGAACATAATTCTGCACTCCGCGCGAACAGCCGACGGTCCGGTACCGAAGATAACGTTTCGATAACCGCTCTCCCGGGTACACCCTCTCTATGACAGCCATGAAGCATTCACTCGCGCGATTGGCGGGGGTGAACAGCGGATCAGCGATTCTGGCTGCGATGATCTGTTTGATTGCACTGCTCGGAATCGGCGTAATGACACGCTCCGCACCCACCACCGCGATCGCTACGGCCGC
Organism: Nocardia wallacei; assembly: GCF_029868745.1. Classification (GTDB taxonomy): domain Bacteria; phylum Actinomycetota; class Actinomycetes; order Mycobacteriales; family Mycobacteriaceae; genus Nocardia; species Nocardia wallacei_B. Next base: position 100,655 of record NZ_JARWOP010000120.1, read on the forward strand.
GGTCACCGTGGGAGTGGTCGCGACATTGCGGATCCTGCCGCACGACCGTTAGGTTCGCAGCCCCATACGGCGAGTGCGGCGTGGTGAGTAATACTCGCCCTCAACAGCGTGTCGACGCAAGGCATAAACCTCTCTGCCGCAACACTTTTCGACTAAGTTCGCACCGAATTGCGCCAGGAAGTTTTGCAACGCAAGGCATTTCGCCCACCTCAGCGCAGAGCCCGCCACATCCGGCAACCACCGTCGCCCTGCGCTACAGCAGGCCACCAACGGACCGCTCCGTGACGTACCACGATCCGGTGGCGCAAACCGCTAGCGCGTCTACCCTTCTTTCCCGCCTCCCCCGCATAGCCCACAAAAACCCCTTCCTTCTCACCTCGACTCTATGTACCATCAAATGGCGGCACATTAGTCAGGTGCAACACGGCGCCCGGCCGGAGCCTCGCCGCACTCATGAAGGACACAGCGATGAGCACAGCACATCGGATAATCGCCGGAACCCTGATCGTGGGCGCCCTGACGGTGGTCCCGGCTACCGTCGCACCGGCGGCTTTCGCGGCGCCCGGCGGCTCGACCTCGGGCAACAGCGAGAACCACTCGGGCACCCGCAACGGCGGCACCCGGGAGAACTACGGCAGCAACGCCAACGGCACCGGCTTCGGCGATGCCGGCGGCACCGACTCGCAGACCCGGCGCCGGTCGCCCTACCTGGACCGATACGGCTACCCGGGCGGCCCCTACCGCCCGCACAACCCGTACGGCAGCCGCTAGGCTCCACTCCGGAGTCGGCCGGACATGAAACCCGTTCAGCTCGAATACATTCCGATGACCGGTCGCCGCGAGGGCTGCAAGGCGCCGAGCAGGGACCGCATCACCTCCGCGGGGGGGGGGGGGGCCCCCCCCCCCGGCGCCCCCCCCCCCCCCCCCGCGCCGCCGCCGCCCGCGCGCCCCACCCCCCCCCCCCCGCCGGGGGGGGGGGGGGGGGGGGGGCCCGGGGTTTCCCCGCGCCGGGGGGGGGGGGGGGCGCGCCCCGGGGGGCGCCCCCCCCCCCCCCGCGGAGGTGATGCGG